>RXJA01000015.1 GCA_003963455.1 Hyphomicrobiales bacterium | reverse complement strand
GCGGTGACCAACAGCGAGACGCTGGAAGCCTATGACCGCGAGGATCTGACGAGCTACGACCTGATCGTGCCCAACTGGACGGTGGGGCAGATGAGCACCGACACGTCGAAACGGCTGTGGGAGGCGATCTGGTCCGGTGTCGGCCTTGGCGGTTTCCATGGCGGCATGGCCGACGGCTTCCGCGAGAACGACCGCTTTCGCTACATGGTTGGCGGGGCCTATGTGCGCGAGCCCGGCGGCGTGCGCCGCTATACGGTGGAGATCTCGCGTCCGGACGATCCGATCATGGCCGGTCTATCCGACTTCGAATACCATTCCGAGCAATATTACATGCATGTCGACCCGGCCAACGAGGTGCTGGCCACGACGCGCTTCAGCGGCGAGGATTACCCTTGGATCGAAGGCGTGATCATGCCGACCATTTGGAAGAAGCCGTTCGGCCATGGTCGCGTCTTCTTCAGCGCGCTCGGCCATGTTCCCGAGGAATTCGATAATCCCTCCATGAGCACGATCCTGCGGCGGGGGCTGAATTGGGCGAGCCGTGCGAGTTCCCGGACATAGGCGACCGGGTTCAGCCGAAGGTGGCTGTCGGAAGTCCGGCGACCTCCGTCCTCACGGAGATGAGCGTCCCCATCCGATATCTGCCGGGGCGGTCGGTGCGCAGCGATGTGATGAAGAGTGTCCTCAGGTCGTCACCGCCGAAGCAGGGCATGGTCGGCGCCGGCGTCGGCAGCGAGAACATGCCGGCGATCCGGCCGTCCGGGGCGAATTTCGTGATCCGGCCAGCCGTGACCCCGGCAACCCAGTAATGTCCCTCCGCATCGGTCGCCGCCCCATCCGGCAGGCCGTCGCTTTCCGTGAATGTCGCGAGCCTTCGCTCTCCAGAGAGGCGGCCGCCTGCAGGGTCGAAGTCATAGGCCTGCACATAGGCGCCGCGCGAATCCGCGTGATACATGGTCCGGCTGTCGGGGCTCCAGGCCAGCCCGTTCGAGACTTTCAGCCCGCTCACCATCTGCGTGCATTCGCCGGCCGGCGTCACCCGGTAGAGCGAGCCGGTTGGCGCGCGAGGCACGCTGTCATGCATCGAGCCGACCCAGAAGCATCCGTCCGGGCCCACCTTGCCGTCGTTCAGCCGGTTCATGTCCATGCCGGGCTCCGGGTGGACCAGGAACTCCAGTGTCCTGGACACAGGATCGAAAAGATGAACGCCGCTCCGAAGCGCGACCACCAGGCGGCCGCCGTTCGCCAGGCCGATGCTGCCGACGGCGCAGGGCATCGGGTATGTCGTCAGATGGTCCGTCTGGGGATCGAGCGCGTAGATGCAGGGCGCCAGGATATCGACGAACCAGAGCAGGCGGCGAGCAGCATCCCAGACCGGGCTCTCGCCGATGGCCAGGTCGAGATCAATGCGTCGCTCGATGGGTTCTTCAAAGTCGATCGGTCGCATCTCGTCGATATTTCTCCGCCCGCGCGCTTTTCAGCTCTTATGATTTCCTGATTTTGATATAGCAAAACAGGCCATCGGGTCGAGGGTGGTTTTCTCCCTTTATGGATTTTGGAATAGTATATGCCAGAATAGCACGATGAGCGTCCGGACGATCGCCGTCGCGAACGACCAACCAGCAAGGCTAGCATGACCACTCAACCGGATGAACAGGAAGCCGACGACGGCCTGGCGCTCAATCGGGACAGCCTTTCGGAACGCATCTATGGCCGGCTGCGCCTGGCCTTGATGACGGGGCAGTACGAACCGGGCTCCAGGCTGAACATTCGAAAACTGGCGCTGATGTACCAGACCTCGCCGACGCCGGTGCGGGAGGCTGTCGGCCAGCTCGTTCGCGAAGGCGCGCTCGAGCTGAAACTGGGTTACCAGGCCCGGGTGCCGGTCATCTCCATTCCCCGATACATCAACATCCGCGAGACCCGCGCCCCGCTCGAGCGGCTCGCGGCGGAACTGAGCGCCGTCCACATCACCGCGGACGACATTCGCAGGCTGGAGGATCTGCACAGGGCTTTCGTAGAGGCGGAGGCCGCCGAGCAGTGGAAAGCGGCTCTTTCGGCGAACCAGGAATTCCATTTCACGATCTATCGGGCCTCGAACAACGACGTCCTGGTTCGGGTCATCGAGAATCTCTGGCTGCTCGCCGGTCCCTTCGTGACACACCAATATCCGAGCATCCGTCAGGCTTCGTCGGATGTGCACCCGCATCTGCTGATCATCGATGCCCTGTCCCGCCGATCCCCGTCGGAGGCGGGTGAACTGGTGGTGAGGGACCTGCGGGAGGGCTCTTATCGCATCCTCGAGCAGCTCAAGCTGGCCGAGGCGGGTGCGAGGAAGAAATCGACGCGTCGCCAAAAGCCTGAAGATTGAAAACCGGGCGCAACGACAATTTCAGTCGGATGTGCCGAGCGCGCGACGGGCCTTGAGCTTTTCCGCGCCGATGGCCGCGTTGTGCTCGTACATCTTTGCCAGCGCGCGCGGCTTCACGCCGATCTGGCGCACGAAGCTGCCGCGCTCGGGCGGAATGTAGACCTCGGCCGGCTTTTTCGCGACGGCGTCGAGAATGGTCCGAGCGACGTGCTCGGCGGGAACCGGATTGCCGGCGAAGGCAAGCGCCATGGCGTCGTCCTCGGCTTCCTGCTCCAGCATGGGTGTTTCGGTCGCCGTCGGGTAGACGATCGTGAAGCGGACCGGGCTGCGGCGCTCCTCGATGGCCAGCGCATGGTGGAAGGCCCGCAGCGCGTGCTTGGCCGCGGCGTAGCTCGCTATGCCGGGGAAGGGCAGGAAGGCGACCATGCTGGCGACCGTGACGAGATGCCCGGAACCCTGCGCCTTGAAGCGCGGCAGCGCGGCCAGCATGCCGATGGCCGCGCCCATGAAATTGGTGTCGAGCGTGTGCCTGTGCTTCGCGATCGGCACATCGGCCGCAAAGCCGGTGTGGACGATGGCTGCGTTGTTGATCAGGACATCCAGCCTGCCGTGCTCCGCCCAGACCTCATCGAGCATCGCGTTCCAGTTGTCCTCTGATCGGATATCGAGGCGCTTGGCGAATGCATTGGCGCCGATCTCGGCCGCAGTCGCGCGGGCTCCAGCAGCGTTGATGTCGGCCAGGATCACCTTGTGGCCGGCGCCGGCGGCCAGTCTTGCCGTTGCCGCTCCGATGCCGCTCGCGGCGCCGGTGACCAGCATTACCTTCGGATTATGTTTCCTGCTCATCGTGGAAGATGCCTTCGTTCCAGTGCCGCGCGGCGTTCAAAAATAAGTCCGGATCGAACCGGTGACCCGGTAGGACGGATCGACAAGGTGGATGACCCGCCATTTGTCGAAGGTCAGGCATGGGTGCGAGATGCCGAAGCCGATCAGGTCGCCGACGCGCAGCGGCGAGCTGGCCGGCAGCGAAAGGTGGCAGTGCTGGTCGTTCAGTCTGGTCACGACATGCCCCGCAGGCACGGGCTGCGGCGCCGTCATGCTGCCATCCGGCCGGTACCAGCTCAGCGCCAGCGGCAGGTCGTCATAGGAGATGTCACGCTTGCCGAAGCCGACGATCGCCTTTTCGGCCTCAGGCCGTGACTGCACATAGGCCCAGACCTCGAGCGCGGGTTCCAGGCCGCCGTGTGAGTCGGCAAGCGCGCTGTTGCGCTCCCGCATCGCGTCCATGGCGCGAACGTAGAGCACCGAATCATGCGTGATGTAGCAGCCCGAGCGCAGCAGGATCCATGTCTCGCGGTTGAGCCTGGCCGCTGACAGACGCGCGGCGACGACGTCGAAGAACGACGACCCTCCCGCCGACAGCAGCACCGTGCCTTCGGCGAACAACCGCTCCGACGCGCATCTTTCGGCAAGCTCGACCATCGAGCCGAGCAGGCTCTCCACCTGGGCCAGCGTTTCCGTGTTAGACGATCCTTTAAGGAGGCCCTCGAAACCTTCGATACCCGCGAGCGCCAGGACGCCGGACGCATGCACGGCCCTGGCGAGGGTGATCGCCTGCTCGACCGTGCGGCATCCGGTCCGCCCGCCGGCATAGCCGAGCTCGACAAGGACCTTCATGGGCCGGCTGAGATTCGCTGCCCTGGCCGCCGAAGCCAGGGCTTCGACGTTCGACAGATCGTCCACCAGGCAGAAGAACTCGAAGGCCGGATCGTTCGCCAGTTCGCGCATTACATAGTCGATCGCGCTTCTGCCGATCAGCTGGTTGGCGAAGAAGATCCGCGAATATCCGAAGGCGCGCGCGACCTGGAGCTGGTGCGGCGTCGCGACCGTGATGGCCCAGGCGCCGTCGTCGAGCTGCATATCGAAAAGCGCCGGGCACATTGTCGTCTTGCCGTGGGGGGCAAGAGCCACGCCGCTGTCTGCGAGAAAGGATTTCATCCATTCGCGGTTATGGCGGAGCGCGTCCTGTTTGATGACGGCCGCCGGGAGCGGAATGTCTTCCCGAAGCAGGCTCCATTGCCGGTCCGCGACCGTCTCGATCGCGACCTCCGAGACGGTTCCCGGGACGCCCTTGTCGAGCGGGCTGAGAGGCGGATGAGCGGCCTTCGTCATTGCCGAAACTGTCATGTCGTCGATCCGGAAGCTGATTTTGATATATCGTATTGCAAAATCGCCACGCGTTGCAAGTGGCGTCGATGGGCCGCTTCGGCCTCAGCCACAGGAACAGGTCGACGCTTCAGGTCGGCGTTGGCGGTGGGGTGACAATCCTGGCGGCAGCCGACGCCTGCGGATCGCGGCGATTATCTCGTCACTTCGGCTTTGCGCATCTGGGCGATGAGCGATGTGCGGTTCCCGACATCGAGCTTTGCGAACAGGCTCCGCAGATGGGTCTTCACCGTGGGCAGGGAAATAGCCAGCTCCTCGCCGATCTCCTGGTTGGTCAGACCGCGTGCGACCAGCTCGGCGATTCCGAGTTCCCGCTTCGACAGCAGGAATTCCCTTGCAAGCCTCCTTCGGGCCCGATCGCGCATCACCCTTGGGTGCAGCGCCAGACTTGCCTCGACATAGCGCTGCATGCTCTCGGCCAGCTTCCAGGCTTCCGGCGAGACGCAATCCTGGTCGTTCCTGGCCACGAGTCCCAGCCCGGCGACCGCGCGGCCCTCATGCCAGAAGACCATCTCCAAGGCGTCCCTGATCCCGCTCAGCGCCATATATGGCCGGTACAGTTCGAGAGCCTCGCTTTCGCAGCCTGCGCGCTGCAAGGTCTGGGTGCGCGCCTGACGGCTGATCATCCGCACGGGGCTGCACGGGTCATGTGCATAGAAGGTCGACTGGTAGATGTTGAGCCGGTCGAGATCGACAGCTTCGCAGGCCGCTATCTGCATGCGCATGCTCTCGTCGATCCAGTAGAAGATCGAAGAAGGTATGTGCGTTGCTTCCATGGCGAACTGCAGCAGTTCGACGATCGGCCTGGCCTCCTCGTCGTGCGAGACAAATTGGGTCGCGCTCATCAATGCGCCTCGACTGCATCCGGTTTCCAAGCCGCAAGATTGCGTTCGATCGAAGGTCAAATCAACATTTTCCGCCGCGATCTGAAGTAGGCCTAAGGAAATCATCCTTTCGGACGATTGACCCGGCGAACCTCCTCGATGCCAAGATGGAGCATTCCCGAACGGCGGCCTGCCGTGCCCGGGAATCCACCCTTCCGCCGAAAGCAACCTGCGCCGATCGAGGCCATGCGGGGAGAGATGAATTTGTCCATCGCGCCACGAAGCGGCGACGCTCCGCCCAATGTCTTTCGCGGCGACATGACGTTCCGCAATTCCGACGCCGGCATTCTGCGCTTTCCCTTTCCCCTGGATACCGACCGTTTCGAGATGAAGGGGGTGGGGGTCGAGCCGCAGGACCGGAACGGGCCGACCGCGGCTTACAGGTCGCTGTTCGATATCGATGAGCACTATCTGGACGAGGTCGCCGAACGGGCATTCGTCCTCGATCAGGACCGCTCGCGCTATCACGTCCTGCCGCACATGGAAGAGGCGCAGTGGGAAGCGACGGACTACATCATGCGCGCTTTGGCGCGGGACTTTCCGGCGCATTTCTCCTATCGGCGCGAGGACAGGAACTGCCGGTGGGAGAACCGCCTGCTGGGAGAGCGGCGGGATTTCACCTTTGGCCGCGCCGAGACGCTTCCCTGCGAAGCGTTCGAATACATCACCCGCCAGGCCCAGGGCGACTTCGTGCTCATGGATCAGCGGCAGGGCACCTTGTGGCTGGATGGCGGCATGGTGACCGCTTCCTATGGCTGGTCGTTCGACTTCATCCTGGGAATGAACTGGCATGACTGGCATGGAACGCTGGTTGGAGCCGTGGCGGAAAGCCGGGTTATCGACCAGGCGCTGCGTATGACGATGATGCTGTCGGCCGAGGCGCCGCAAAGGCGGGTCACCTGGGTGCACGCCGTGCGGCCGCGCCTCGACAAGTCGCTGGAGAACAAGATCGTCTGGCAGCACGATGTCGATGGCGTCACGGCGGAGACGGTACCCGACGACATCTTCGTGCGCAGCGAATTCCAGCAGCTCTATCGCCTGCCGCGCAGCAACGCGATCATCTTTGTCCTGCGCAACTATCTCTTGTCGCTGCGCGATGTGGCGCGGGTGCCGAAATGGGCGGCGCGCCTGCACCGGGTGCTGCGCGATCTCGATCCCGCGCTTGCGCGGTTTTCCAATATCCACTTCCGCCGGGAATGCGTCGACTGGCTTGCGCGGTTCGACGATGGGCGACCGCTTTCGTCAGGCGCAGGGCCCGACACCGAGCGGCTGGAGCCTCGCCCTTGACCATCGGTACCGACAGTTCGTCGAAACCCGCTTACGGCACACTGGCCTGGAGACCCGCGCGGCAGCACATTGTGGTCTCGGACGAGGCGGGCCTGATCGCGATCGAACGTCTCCTGGCGACGCCATGCCCCACAGGCTCCGGATCGATCTGCGTTCACGTTCTGGGGCGCGAGAACCGGATCGGGTCCTTGTCGAAAGCATCGGACACAGAGTTTGACCTGCATGCCGACGACCCCGGTTTCTCCGAAGCGCTCTCGGCTCGCATGGATGCCATGCCGGCGGCTGCCCGGCTCTATGTCGCCGGTTCGGAATCCTTCCTCTCCCTCGTGCGCAGGCTGGCGCGAGACCGGGGTCTTGCCGAAGACGTCATGCTTGCGGAACGGGCCGGCGCCGGCGCGCGGCGCGCCCAATGCGTGCATTGCAAGACAGTGTATGAAGGCATTGCCCACCGGGCTTTCGACTGCCCGCGCTGCGCGGTGACATTGGTCATGCGAGACCATTATTCGCGGCGTATCGGCGCCTATCAGGCCGTCGTTCTCCATCCCTCGGATCCCAACATATCAGCCTTGCGGCAAGAGGCCCTCTGATGGATCTCGCCGACAAGGGATTCCTCAAGCTGAGGCTGGCCGGTATCGAGACCGTCGCCGAGGGTGTGAAGAGCTTTTTCCTCGAACATGCGCAGGGGCTTGATCTGCCGGCATTTTCACCAGGGTCTCATCTCGTCCTGCTGCTCGACACCGGTGGGCGCATCCGGCGCAACGCCTACTCGCTGACCAGCGACCCCGATGATCGCCGCCGCTACGGGATTTCGGTGCTGCATCAGCCTGATGGGCGGGGCGGATCGCGGTTCCTCCACGAAAGTCTTCGCGTCGGCGACGAACTGACCGTTCGCCGGCCGTTGAACTTCTTCCCGGTGGACCGGCTGGCACGGCGCCATCTGCTGATCGCCGGCGGCATCGGGATCACGCCGTTCCTGAGCATGGCGCGCGAGCTCGATCGCCTGGGCGCGGCCTTCGAACTGCATTATTCGGTCCGCTCGGCTGGGGATGCGCCCTTCGTCGCGACGCTTCGCGCCCGCTATGGCTCGAAGGTGCATGTCCACGATAGCGCCGCTGGAACACGCCTCGATATTTCCGGTTTGCTGGCTGAGCAGCAGGCCGGCACCCATGTCTATGTCTGCGGGTCACCGAGGATGATGGATGCGGCGATCGAAGCAGTCGGTTCCGTGGGCTGGCCGCCGTCATGTTTCCACTCGGAACGGTTCAAGGCAGCGGCGGGAGGTGCGCCGTTCTCGGTCGTGCTGGCGGGAAAGGAAGAGCGCATCATCGAGGTTTCCTCCGACCAGTCGATGCTCGAAGCGCTGGAGGATGCGGGCGTCGACGTCGATTCCATGTGCCGTGTCGGAGCTTGCGGCAAATGCCGCCTGAAGGTGCAGAACTGCACGGGCGGGATCGTCCACAACGACCACGTCCTGGACGCGACGGAGCGGGCGGAAGGAACCGCCATGATGCCCTGCGTCTCGAGAGTGCTGGGCGGCCAGGTGACGGTGGAGGCATGAGCCATGCGCCGGGGGCGCCGGGTGGGTGGCGGATCGGTGCGTTCTCGGGGACTGTTCGCCGCCCCTCGGTCGTGTTCAAACTGCGAAAAAAATCGGCTAAAAACGCCCCGCGCCGTAGCCAGCCGGGCCGATATATCCTATCAGGAGCCGGCGTTGATTATCGGCCCGAGAGGCTGACCCCTGATTGCGCGCGAGACGGGCAAATCCGGCTGATCGTGGCAGGTTGCGGAGCGCTGCAAGCCGCGCAGGCGGATGAAAGCGTAAGGAGATTGATGGAATGTCGTACCCCGAACATGTGCTGCTGCATATCAACGGCGAGTGGAAGCCGGCTGCGTCGGGCAAGACCTTGCCGATCATCAATCCCGCCAATGAGACCGTGCTGGGCAAGCTCGCCCATGCCGAGATCGCGGATCTGGACGAGGCGCTTGCCGCGGCGGAAAAGGGCTTCCAGATCTGGAGCAGGATTTCGGCCTTCGAGCGCTACAAGCTGATGCGGGCGGCTGCCGTCATCGTGCGCGAGCGCGCCGATGTCATCGCGCGCATCCTGACCACCGAGCAGGGCAAGCCGTTGGCCGAGGCGAGGCTGGAAACCCTCGCGGCCGCCGACCTGATCGATTGGTTCGCCGAGGAGGGACGCCGCACTTATGGCCGGGTGATACCGGCACGCGCGGGCGGCGTCAGTCAGATCGAGGTCAAGGAACCGGTCGGGCCGGTGGCCGCCTTTGCGCCATGGAACTTTCCGCTCAACCAGGTCGTGAGGAAGCTGTCGGCGGCATTGGCCACCGGGTGCTCCATCATCATCAAGGGATCGGAGGAAACGCCGGCTTCGCCGGCGGAGCTCGTCAGGGCATTCGTCGACGCCGGCATTCCGGCGGGCGTGGTCAACCTCGTCTATGGCGTGCCGGCCGAGATTTCCGCCTATCTCATTCCGCATCCGGTCATCAAGAAGATCTCGTTCACCGGCTCGACCGCCGTCGGCAAGCAGCTGGCGTCGCTCGCGGGGCAGCATATGAAGCGCTCCACGATGGAGCTTGGCGGCCATTCTCCGGTCATCGTCCTGCCGGATGCCGATGTCCAGCGTGCCGCGAAGGTCATGGCGGGATCCAAGTTCCGCAATGCCGGCCAGGTTTGCGTGTCGCCGACGCGCTTCCTCGTCGACCAGGGCGTCTACGACGAGTTCGTCGAGGTCTTCACGACGGCGGCCAAGGCGATCAAGGTCGGCGACGGACTTGCCGAAGGCACGACTATGGGCCCGCTGGTCAGCGAGCGGCGCGTCGAGGCCGTGGGCGCTCTCGTGCAGGAGGCCGTGCAGGCCGGTGCCGAGGTGATGACCGGCGGCAAGCGCATGGGCAATGCCGGCTATTTCTTCGAGCCGACCGTTCTTTCGCGTGTACCGAAAACCGCCCGGATCATGAACGAGGAGCCGTTCGGACCCGTCGCCTTGATGGTTCCGGTCGCTGGTCTTGACGAGGCGATCGAGGAAGCCAACCGGCTCAGCTATGGATTGGCCGCCTATGCCTTCACGCGTTCAGCCGACAATGCCGCCAGGATGAGCAGCCGCGTTCGCTCGGGCATGCTCTCGATCAACCATCTCGGCCTGGCGCTGCCGGAGGTTCCGTTCGGCGGAATCAACGATTCCGGCTACGGCACCGAGGGCGGCGCCGACGCGCTGGAGCCTTACCTGAACACCAAGTTCGTCACGCACCTGCAGGTCGAGTGACGGCATCGGCGGCGGGCGTCTCGAGCCGGATCGGTCCGGCGGCGGCGGGGAAGTTATTGGCGAGGCTCGGGGAGGAGCATCGGTCGCATGAGTGTCAGGTTCGCGGTCATTGCCGACGATTTCACCGGCGGGCTGTTCGTTGCGAGCAATCTCGAAAAGATCGGCATTCCCGCCCTCTATGTCTGCGATCCGGATATCCTGCCGTCCATTGGCGACCAGGGCGTCGTCGTGGTCGCCACGCGCCTGCGCTTCATGCCCCCGGCCGAAGCCGTGGCCACGTTGGATTCCTTGACGGCCTCGCTCGATGCCATCGGCACGGAGCATGTTTTCTACAAATACTGCTCTACCTTCGACTCCACCGATGAAGGCAATATCGGTCCCTGCGCCGACTTCCTGGTCAGGAAATACGACCAGCCGCGCCTGGTCTTCGGTCCCGGCTATCCCGACCTTCGCACCTACGTGCATGAAGGCTACATGTTCTACAAGGATCGCCTGATCTCGGAATCGATCAAGCGCTTCGATCCGATCACCCCGATGAACGACCCGGATATGGCGAGGGTGCTGCAGCGCCAGACCGCCGAGAAAGTCGGACTGCTCCCGCATCGCGCTCTGCACCGCGGCTCGGCGTTCGCGCAGGACTACGTTAGGGATCAGCAGGACAAGGGCGTGCGCTACTTCCTCATGGATTGCGTCGACAATGACGACGTGGCGCTTGGCGCGGCGATCTTCGGGGGCGACCGCGTCACCACCGGCGCCGATGCCCTGGCGATCGAACTGGCTTCGCGGTGGGAAAAGGACCGGCGCGCTCCGCAAGATCGGCCGAGGCCGGTTCGCGGGCAGGGCGGGGAGGCCGTTCTGGTGGGAAGCTGCAGCGAAGTCACCCTGAGGCAGCGCGATCATTTCGCGCTTTCCAACCCGGTTCTCGACATCGACATCCGCGAAGCGGAAGCCGATGCCCTGACGCATAGAGCCCTGGAATGGGCGCGGACGCGGCTCGATGCCGGGCGAGCGATCGGATTCTCGGTCGCCGGCGACCCGGATGCCGTCGCGCGGGCGCAGTCGATGTTCGGCGTGATGGGGGCGGCGCGCAAGGCCGAAGCTATCCTGGCCGGCATCGCCAGGGGGCTGGCGGAGAAAGGTGTCCGCAAATTCGTCGTGTCGGGAGGCGAATCCTCCGGCGCGATCGTCCAGGCGCTGGGCATTCAAAGCATGCAGGTGCTTGCCTTCGACGAACTCGGCGCCGGATCCTGCATCTCGCGGGACGAAAGGCGTATTTCGCTGTTCCTCAAGCCGGGAAAGATCGGCGCCGAGGATGTGTTTTCCGCGGCGCTCGACAAGATGAGGATGTGAGCGAAGGTCGCTGCCGACCGGCGTTCCTCAACGTATGCCGGGCGGGTTTGCGGGTTTGATCCGGCGTATGCGCTCGCGCAGCACCGTCAGCAGGCCAGCACTGGCGATGATCCCCACCCCGATCACCGCGAGCAGATCGGGATATTCGTGGAAGACGATGATGCCGAAGAGCATGGCCCAGCCAAGCTGTGAGTAAGCGACCGGCGCGATCTGGGTCGCGTTGCCATAGCGCGCCGCGCTCACGAACGCCCACTGGCCGAGACCCACGCACAGACCCGACAGCGCCATCAGCACCAGATCGTGCAAGGCAGGCGCCGTGAAGCCATGAAGCACCATGCCGATGCCATTGACCGAGACGAGGTAGAGGAACAGCATCCCCAGGATGCTCGTCTTCTTGGCGGCGGAGCCGAGGCCTCGCATGATTATGATCGACGTGCCGGTGGAGAGCCCTGCCACCATCGCGCCGAAATGTCCGAGCTGAAACGCTTGGAAGCCGGGCTTGACCGCCAGCAGGACGCCCACGAATCCGAGCAGCACCGCGAACCACCGCCATAGCCCGACTTGTTCCTTCAGGATCAGGACGGACATCACGGTCACGAAGAATGGGGCAAGGAAGATGAGCGAATACGCGTCGACGAGCGGGATTGTCGTGAAGGCGTAGATTGCGCAAAGGCTCGACACCACACCGCAGATGGCGCGGAAATGAATGGGCCATGGGCGGCTCATTTTCCAGAACTCGGCCCAACGCTCGTTCTCGTGGCGCGTGGCCATAAGGACTATCGAGGCGAAGGCGTTCTCGAAGAAGCCGATCTCGAAAACGCTCAAAGGCCCATGCAGGGCCTTGGTGAAAGCGTCGGACGTCGAGAAGCACGCATAGGCCGCAAAGGCGCAGACATAGACGTTGGTGAAGGGAGATTGCCGGGCTGGCATCGGCTGCGCCTGCGTTTTGCGTTGTAGCCGGCCGTCGCCGTGACGGCCGGAGGGCGGGAGCTGTCGGCGCGCCTAGCTCCCGTTTTCTCAGATCGACTTTGCCTGGATGGCCTTCTCGGTCTCCCGGAGAGCCTTCCCCATCTTGGAGCCGATCTCCTCCACGTCGCGCTCGTCGATGATCAAAGGCGGGCAAAAGCCGACCGTGTCGCGCATCGCGCGAACCACCAGGCCATGCTCATAGGCGCTGGCGGCAAGGCGGGCGCCGACCTGGCGCGCCGGCGCGAAAGGCGAGCCGGTTGCCGGGTCCTCGACGAGCTCGACCCCATACATCAGTCCGACGCCGCGAAGATTCCCGACGATGGGCGAGTCCTTCGTCACGTCGGTGAGCACCTGATGGAGGAGCGCACCTATCTTGCGGCCATGGGCGACGATATCGAGCTCTTCGTAGATCGCGATCGTCTCCGCCGCGACGGCCGCGCCGACCGGGTGAGCCGCATTGGTGAAGCCGTGACCGAACGAGGTGCCGCCTTCATTGTAGCGCTCGACCGCCTCGAGGATCTTTGGCGACACGATCACGGCCGCGAGCGGGAAGTAGGAAGAGGTAATGCCCTTGGCGAGCGACATCATGTCGGGCACCATGCCGACGGTCTCGCGCCCGAACCAGTTGCCGGTGCGGCCGAAACCGCAGACCACCTCGTCGTCGAGGCACAGGATGTCGTACTTGGCCAGGATCTTCTGGACGGCTTCGAAATAGCCCTTCGGCGGCGGGATGATGCCGCCGCCGGCGATGACCGGCTCGGCGATGAAGGCGGCGATCGTGTCCGGGCCTTCCCGCAGGATCATGCGCTCGAGCTCATCAGCCAGGCGGGCGACGAACTCCGTTTCGCTCTCGCCCGGCAGCTTGACCCGATAGGTGTTGGGGCACAGCGTATGGATGAAGCCGGGCAGCGGAAGTCCGAACTCCCGGTGCATCATCTCCAGGCCGCACATCGACCCCGCCACGATGGTCGATCCATGAAAGGCGCGATCGCGCGCGATGACCTTGCGTTTGGTCGGCTTGCCGCGCGAGGCATGGTAGAGCCAGGCGAGCTTCACCATGGTCTCGTTGGCCTCGGAACCCGAGGTCACGAAGAATGCCTTGCCGCCCGGCATGCCGGTCAGTTCGACCAGCTTCTTGCTCAGCGTCGCCGCCTTCGGGTTCGTGCGTCCGTAGAAGCTGTGGTAGTAGCCGAGCTCTTCATATTGTTTCGCGGCCGCGCGCCCCAGGCGCTGGTTGTTGAAACCCAGCGACGCGCACCAGAGTCCGGCCATGGCGTCGATGTAGCGTTTGCCGTTTTCATCGATGACATGCGCGCCGTCGCCCTTGACGATGATGTAGGCGCCCTCGCGTGACAGGGCCTGCGGATTGGTCTGGGAATGAAGATGGTAGGCGAGGTCGGTCGCGTTGATTTCGGAATGCGCGTTCACGGCGGGCTCGTATGTTGATTGTGGAAATTGCGGGTGATGATAATGAAAAAAATTCGGTTATCAACGATCGGATTAGGTGCACGGGGCCTCATTCATAGAAGCCAGCCCGGCGGCTTTCGCCGTGTCGCCTAGGCCGCGGCGGCGGCTTCCTTCATCATGTTCCTGGCGATCAGGATCTGCTGGATCTGGGTCGTTCCTTCATAGATGCGGAACAGGCGGACATCGCGGTAAGCGCGCTCGATGCCATACTCTTCCATGTATCCGGCGCCGCCATGGATCTGCACCGCCCTGTCCGCGACGCGGCCGACCATTTCGCTGGCGAACATCTTGCAGCAGGCGGCCTCGGTGGAGACACTTTCGCCGCGATCCTTGGACCGCGCCGTTTCGAGCACCATGCACCGGGCGGCATAGGCTTCGGCCCGGCTGTCCGCCAGCATCGCCTGTATCAGCTGGAATTCGGCGATCGGCTGTCCGAACTGCTTGCGCTGCATGGCATAGGTGAGGCTGTCCTGGATGAGCCTTTCGGCCATGCCGACGCAGAAGGCCGAAATATGCAGCCGACCCCTGTCCAGAACCTTCATCGCGGTCCGGAACCCCTGGCCTTCCTTGCCGCCCAGGACGGCCGAGGCCGGCACGCGGCAGTCTTCGAAAATCACGTCGCAGGTGTGCGAGCCGGCCTGTCCCATCTTCTTGTCGATCTTGCCGAACGACAGGCCCGGCGCGCCCCGTTCGACGAGGAATGCCGTGACCGCGCCGCCGGGCTTCTGGCCGATCTCGGTCCTGGCGAAGACCGTGAAGAGATCCGCATAGGGTGCGTTGGTGATGAAGCGCTTGGTGCCGTTGAGCACATATTCGTCGCCGTCGCGGCGGGCGGTCGTGCGCAACGAACCGGCGTCGGAGCCGGCTTCCGGTTCAGTGAGGGCGAAGGAGCTGATCAATTCGCCGGTCGCCAGTCTCGGCAGGTAGGATGACTTCTGGGCATCCGTTCCGTCCATCACCAGGCCCTGAGAGCCGATGCCGTTGTTGGTGCCGAACACCGACCTGAATGCCGGAGATGTATGGCCAAGCTCGAAGGTGATGCGAACCTCTTCCTCCATGTCGAGGCCGAGGCCGCCATACTCCTGCGGTATCGATAGCCCGAACAGCCCGAGCTCGCGCATCTCGCGCTTGATCTCGCCCGGCATCCTGTCCATGCGGGCGACGTCGGCTTCATTGGGGACAAGGCGCTCCCTCACGAAGCGCCGCACCGTGTCGCGCAACTGTTCGAAGAGGTCTGCTTCAAGGGCCATCGGGTCGTCTCGCAAGTGTTGTTTCAGCATCGCCCCGCGCGGCGCCATGTCGTGCCTGCCCGCGGGAAGCCGAGCTCGTCTCAAGCTTCGTCGTCGCGAGGCGGCCGCTCAAGGATCGGAGCGACCCAGAGCCAGCATCTCGTTGACGATCGAGAGTGTTAGCTCCGGCTGCTCCAGATAGGGCAGGTGACCGCATTGCTGGAAAGCGTGGAGACCGACACGGCCGGGCAGCGAATGGCAATGGGCAAACGGAATGATACGGTCCTGCAGGCCGAAGATTATGCGGACCGGGATGCGCAGCCGTTCGAGGTCGGGCCGGATCGAAAAGGTCTGCGTGCCGTCGCAGAAATAACGTTCCGCCAGACCGGCCAGCGCGCGCGACAGCTCGTCGTCCCTGCGCTGCTCCACCACGCTGCGGATGAAAGTCTCGGAAATGAGGCTGGGATCGAACACGAGTTCATGAAGCCAGGGCAGGATGCTGGCCGGTTGCCTTGCGGCGACGAAGTCCTTGACGAACTGATGGCGGATTTCGGGACCGAGGCCCGCCGGCGACACCAGCAGCAGCGAATTGATCCTCACCAGGCCCCGGCTGGCGAGCCTTGCCGCCACGGCTGCGCCGAAGGAATGGCCGACGAAAGTCGCCTCGTCGATGCCTTCGGCCGTCAGGCGCTGCTCGACCAGGGCGCAGATCGCGTCGAGATCCGCCGGAACGGCCCTTGACGATCGACCGTGGCCGGGCAGGTCGACGGCCAGCATCCGCGCCCTCGGCCGGCCGGCGGCCAGCAGGCCGCGCCAGGCATTGTGGTCGGACGCAAAGCCATGCAGGGCGACGAGCGTGCCCGGCCCATCCTTCTGCAGCCACACCGCGTTCAGGGTCGATTGGCCTGCAACAGGAGACGGTCTCGGGGCTGCCGTTGGCAAATGAATGACGTCGCGTTTCTGGATGCGTCCCTTTGGCCCGGAGCCGCGGATGTCGCGCAGGTCGATCTGCTGCTGCTCGGCGATGCGTCTGGCCAGCGGCGTCGCAACGATGCGTCCGGAAGATGAATTGCGCTGTCCTGCCTCGGGCTTGCCGTTGGCATGATTGGCCACCGGCGCCGCTTTGGCAGCGGGCTTGCCCGCGGTCGCCGACAGTTGCTCGCCGGCCTGCAGGATATTGGCGACGACGTCACCGACCTGGACTTCCTCGCCGGCGTCGCGGACATAGGAAATCACGCCGGATGCCGGAGCCTCGACTTCGACCGCCGCCTTGTCGTTGTCGATCTCGAACAGGGCCTCGCCCTGGCTAACCGTCGCGCCGTCCTCCTTCAGCCAGCGCGAGATCGTGCCGGCGTCCGTCTCCAGGCTGACTTTCGGAAAGATGACGGCAGTCGCCATGAGATTATCCTTCGTTGCCGGCCTGCGTCGCCGCGGCCGGTTCGCCGATTGGCGGCGGAACGGCGCCGATCAGGCGGTTCTGAAGTTCCGCCAGCAGTGCCTTGAGCTTGGGGACATAAACCGAGAGGCAGGCCTCGACGGGCGCGAGGTCCTTGATGCCGCCGCAGGTGATGGCGACCAGTTGCGAGCCGTCGGTTGGCCTGAAAGGCACGCCCACTGCATTTATGTAGCTGTACCAGTCTCCGAATGAGGATACGAAGCCGAGCTTGGCGTAGCTCTCAAGCCCGCTGTCGATGGCACGCTGGATCTTGTCCCTTGTGTCGGGATTGGTTTCGATCAGCTGGCGGATGACCCGGTCCCGCAGCGGCTCCTCCATGGCCGCCAGATAGGCGAGCCCCATCGAGGTCTGCCATATCGGCAGGCGCGAACCGACGTTCAGCCTGAGGGTGACGGGGGTCTCCGGCCGGCAATTGGCGACATAGACCATTTCCAGTCCGTCCCGCATGCCCATGGCCACCGCGACGCCGGTTTCGAAGGCCAGCGCCTGCATGAGCGGCTTGGCCATGTAGATCACCGCGCTGCTGCTCAGGCCTGAATAGCCGAGTGAAACGGTGGCGGGGCCGATGCTGTATCGGCCGAGCAAAGGGTCGTAGATGAGATAGCCAAGCCCGACCAGGGTGTAGGTCAGGCGCGATATGGTGGCCTTCGGCAGGCCTGTCCGCTCGATCAGTTCCTGGTTGCCGAGCGTGACGTCCGCGGGCGAGAAGGCGCGCAATATCTGCAGCCCGCGCACCAGCGCCGAGGCATGCTGGCCCAGCTCCTCGTCCGAAGGCGCGACGATAGGCTTGTTGCGTTTTCTCATGCTGCCTCCCAACAGCGCGAACGGACTCTGCCGGCCCATGGAGCCGCTGGAGACTCCACTATGTCAGACGCGCAAGGCGCGTCCAACAGGCTGCGCACGAAATTTGGAACTTAATTTCATTTCTATTGACTGGTGTTTTCAGCCTTGTCAATATCGCGTCACATTCACTCGATGGGGCAGGTGCGGACCGCGATGCCAAGGGACGGCCGATGCTGAACTATATCCTACGACGCAGCATCGCGATGCCTTTCATATTGCTGGGCATTGTCACGATGGCGTTCCTGTTGACGGCCATAACCAAGGGCGATCCTCTCACCGCCGTCGTCAGCGAGCAGCAGATGAACAACCCGGAGATCGTTGCCGCCGCACGGCAGCGTTGGGGGCTCGATCGCCCCTTGCCGGAGCGGTACCTGATCTATGTCGGCAACCTGCTGAAGGGCGACATGGGAACGTCCTTCGTCACGCGCCGTCCGGTATCGGCCGATCTCGTGGCACGGTTGCCGGCGACGTTCGAGCTCGTCATCGCCGCGATGATCATCGGCAGCGTCATAGGCATCGTGTTCGGCCTCCTCGCGGCCTACTACCGCGACACCGCTGTCGATCAGGGCGCGCGCATATTCTCGCTGTTCGGCTCCTCCGTCCCGATCTTCTGGCTGGGCCTGGCGCTGCTTTTCCTGCTGTCGGTCAAGTATCAGATATTGCCCGGGCCGGGCCGCATAGATCCCAGGCTTTCGCCGCCGCCTGTCGTGACCGGCTTCATGACCATCGATACCCTGCTTGCCGGGAATTTCGCCGCCTTCAAGGATGCGCTCGCCCATCTCGTGCTGCCGTCGGTGGTTCTCGGCTGGACCGTGGCCGGAACGATCTCGCGCCTCGTCCGCGCTAACATGCTTGAGGTGATGGAGCGCGAGTTCATCCTCACCGCGCGGGCCAAGGGAGCCGGCGAAATGCGCGTCGTGCTGCGCCACGCCTTCCGCAACATCCTGGTGCCGGTGCTGACGGTGATCAGCTACTCGTTCGCCTATCTCATCACCGGCGCGGTGCTCACGGAGGCGGTCTTTGCCTGGCCGGGAATGGGCAGCTACGCCGTGACGGCCGCGCGTTCGCTTGATTTCCCGGCGATCATCGGCGTCACCATCGTCGGCGGCGTGATGTTCCTTGTCACCAACCTGCTCACGGATATCGCCTACGTTCTGGCCAATCCGCGCGTGCGCCTGAACTGAGAGAGAAAGCCAGTGTCTTCGGTTCAAGCTTCACCATCGGCGCGCCTCCGCCTCCCCGAATGGGCTTCGCCCGCCTTTGTGGTCGGCGGCTTGGTCGTTCTCTTCTGGCTCGTGGCCACCCTGTTTCCGACATGGCTCGCGCCTTACGATCCGCTCAAGCTCGCGGGCCGGCGGCTGCAGGCGCCAAATGCGAGCTATCTGCTCGGAACCGACGCCCTGGGCCGTGACGTGTTTTCGCGCACGATCCATGGCGCGCAGCATTCGCTGCCGATAGCGCTCCTGGTCGTGGTCAGCGCCGTGGTGATCGGATCGGCCGCGGGCGCGATATCCGGTTATAGGGGCGGCATCGTCGGCGCCGCCATCATGCGGCTGGTCGATATCACCCTTTCCTTTCCTCCGATTCTGCTGGCGATGGCCGTCGCGGCCTCGCTCGGGCCGGGGCTGGGCAACGCGGCAATCGCGATGGTGGTCGTCTGGTGGCCGGTCTACGCCCGGCTGATGCGCGCCCAGGTGCTCGAGGTGCGCGAGCGCGAGCATGTCGAGGCCGCGGTCGCGGCCGGAGCGGGCCATTTCCGCATTCTCACCAAGCATATCCTGCCGCTTTGCTGGACGCCCATTCTCGTCAGCGCAACGATGGACCTCGGTCAGGTGATCCTGCTCGCGGCGTCGCTTTCCTTCATCGGCCTCGGCGCCACCCCGCCCACGCCCGAATGGGGCGCGATGATCTCGGACGGCGCGACGTTCTTCTACAGCTGGTGGATCGCGTTCGGCCCGGGCATGGCCATCCTGACCGTGGTGCTGGGTTTCAACTTTATAGGTGACGGCCTGCGCGACTACTTTGACCCGAGATCGTCCAAATGAGCACGACCGAGATCAACCAGGATACCGCCGGCCAGCCATTGCTGCGCATCCGCGACCTCAAGGTCGGCTTCTCGTCGCGGGACCGCGTCCTGCCGGCGGTGCGCGGCATCGACATCGAACTGTTCAAGGGAGAGGTCCTGGGCATCGTCGGCGAATCCGGGTCGGGCAAATCGCTCGGCATGCTCGCTTCGCTTGGCTTGCAGGCGCGCAATGCGATCGTCAGCGGCTCCGTCGTCTTCAAGGGGAAAGAACTCGTGGGGCGCCCGCGCCGGGAGATGCGCGCGCTGCGCGGGGCCGAGATCAGCATGATCTTCCAGGATCCGCTTTCGTCGCTCAATCCGGTGATGACCGTGGGCGACCAGATCCGCGAGGCGCTTTTTCTGCACAACAGGGGCATGAGCAAGGCGAAGGCGACCGAGCGCGTGCTCGAGCTTCTGCAGCTTGTCGCCATCCCGCAGCCGGACCGTCGGATCAATCAGTATCCGCATGAGTTTTCCGGCGGCATGCGCCAGCGTGTCATGATTGCCATGGCGGTTGCCAACAATCCCGAGTTGCTGGTGGCGGACGAGCCGACGACGGCGCTCGATGTCACCGTGCAGGCCCAGATCATGCGCATGCTGCGCGACCTCAAGGAGAAGCTCGGGCTCGCGCTCATCCTGATCACGCATGACCTTGGCGTCGTCGCCGGCCACGCGGATCGGGTCGCGGTCATCTATGCGGGACTGGTGGTCGAGGAAGCCGAGGTGCGGGAGCTCTTCGCCAATCCCCGTCATCCTTATACGCGCGGTCTGATCGACTCGATTCCGAAGCTGACGGCCTCGAACGAAAAGCTCTATTCGATCCCTGGCGCGCCACCCATGCTTGGCGCGCTGCCGGAAGGCTGCGCCTTCCATCCTCGCTGCGGCTTCGCCCAGGATATCTGCCGCAAGGCTGCCCCTCCCGTCATCGAGCTTGGTCGGCACCGGGCGGCTTGTCACTTCGCCGAGAGCCTGCCGTCATGGGCTGGCGCTGGTCGGACGGCGGAGGCGGAAGAGCGCGGCAATGGCTGAATCGTCTCACAACACACTGATCATGTCCGGCGAGGGCGTCGCCCTGTCGGTGCGCAATCTATCCAAGACCTTCCCGATCATGGGCGGCATGCTGGTTCGACGCGAAGTCGCGCAACTGAAAGCCGTCACCGACATCTCGTTCGACTTGAAGCCGGGCGAGACGTTGGGTCTGGTCGGCGAATCGGGTTGCGGCAAGTCGACCCTCGGGCGATGCCTGCTGCGCCTGATCGAGCCGACATCCGGCAGCGTGAGCGTGAACGGCGTCGACGTCATCTCGCTCGGCGCTCAACAGATGCGGCAGATGCGCCGCCATCTTCAGCTGGTCTTCCAGGACCCATACGGCTCGCTGCATCCGCGCATGCGCATCGAGGACAGCATCGCGGAGCCGTTGCGCATCACGGCGATGACCGGCGCGCAAAGGCGCGAGCGCGTGCTGGAGATGCTCGACCTGGTAAGCCTCAGCGCCGCGCATGGCCGCCGCTACCCGCACCAATTGTCCGGCGGCCAGCGCCAGCGCGTCGTCATCGCCCGCGCGCTGGCATTGAAGCCGGAAGTGCTCGTCCTGGACGAGCCGGTCTCGGCGCTCGACGTGTCGGTACAGGCTGGCGTGCTGAACCTTCTCCAGGAAATACAGGAGAAGATGCGGACGGCTTACGTCTTCATCGCCCATGACCTGTCCGTCGTGCGCCACATCTCGCACAAGGTTGCCGTGATGTATCTCGGCCGCTTTGTCGAGGTGGCGCCGGCTGAGCGGCTCTATGAACGGCCGCTGCATCCCTATTCGCAGGCGCTGATGTCGGCGGTGCCGGTCGCCGATCCGGATATCGAGCGCAGCCGCAAGCAGATCCTGCTGAAAGGTGACGTGCCAAGCCCGATCAACCCGCCGTCGGGCTGCCCGTTCCGGACCCGCTGCTTCAAGGCCCAGGACAGATGCGCGGAGGTGCCGCCGCCGCTCGTTGAGGTCGAACCGGGCCACTATGCGGCATGTCATTTTCCCGGTCCGGCGGACATCGGACTCACGGCTTGAGCGCCGCAACGACAGCAAGCAAGAAAGCGAGAACCAAATGTCGGAATCCGTTAGGCCCGCGGGCGAAGCCGCATCCGGCTTGCCGTTGGCAGGCATCAAGGTGCTGGATCTTTCCCGCGTGCTGGCCGGCCCCTGGGCGACGATGTCGCTCGCGGATCTTGGCGCCGAGGTCTGGAAGATCGAGAACATCGACGGCGGTGACGACACGCGTGCCTGGTCGGTGCCGAGCTACAAGGGCGTCAGCACCTATTATCTCTGCGCCAATCGCGGCAAATCCAGCATCGCCGTAGACATCAAGCATCCCAAGGGGCACGAGATCATCCATCGCCTGGCCGCGAAGGCCGACGTGGTCATCGAGAACTTCCGCGCCGGCACGGTTCAGCGGCTCAAGATCGACTACGAGACGCTGAAGGCCTTCAACCCGGGCATCATCTATTGCTCGATCTCCGGTTACGGGCAGACAGGTCCCGAATGGGACCGGCCGGGCTACGATTTCGTCGTCCAGGCCGAGAGCGGCCTGATGTCGATCACCGGTCCCGTCGACGGCGAGCCCCAGCGCATAGGCGTTGCGATGACCGACATCATCGCCGGCATGGTTTCGGTGCAATCGGTGCTGGCGGCGCTTTATCAGCGCCGCGAGACCGGCCAGGGGCAGTATATCGACATATCGCTGCTGGAGTGCGCGCTGAACACGCTGATCAATATCGGCAGCGGCTACCTCAACGCCGGCGTCATTCCGCGCCGCTACGGCAACGCCCATCCGACCGTCGTACCCTACCAGATCTGCGAATGCTCGGACGGCAGCTTCGCGCTGGCCGTGGGCAACGACAAGCAGTTCACCGCCCTATGCGAGAAGGTCGTCGGCCTGCCCGAGCTTGCCCGGGATCCGCTTTACAAGACGGCCGCGGCGCGGGCGCTGAACCGCGAAAGCCTGCTTGCCAAGTTGAGCCAGTCGTTCCGCGCCAACACACGCCACCATTGGATGGAGGCCTGCCTGCGGCACGGCGTTCCGGCTGGCGAGGTCAAGTCCGTGCCCGAGGCTTTCGAAAGCCCGACGGTCAAGGCCCGCGATGTCGTGCAGACCTTGCACAACCAGCATTTGGGACCGGTCTCCCTGGTCAGGCCGGCCCATGGTCTCGCCGCGCAGCGCCACGCACACTACAAGGCGCCGCCCATGCTTGGCGAGGATACGACCACGGTGCTGTCCGAGGCGCTCGGCTATGCTCCCGAGGAGGTCGAAAGCCTGATCAGCCAGGGCGTCGTACGGCAGTATACACCTGCCGCCGCCTGACGGCGCAACGCAAGCGCAAGACCGGCGCCTCGCATAATGAAAGGTTATCCTGCCCAAAGGTTTTTGCCAGTGTACGACGTAGCGGGGGAGTGCAAGAAGCGGACGTAAATCGGCAGTGTTGTCGTGGTTCGACTAAACATGCGCAAGGCGACGGCACGCCCCTGACGCATAAGGGTTTCTTGCGCAGCGAGGGCTCGCCGGGCACTTCCTTCGAGCCCGCGACGGGCGGATTTTGGGTGGGTTCAATGGGACGTCAGCTGCACTTCGTAGGCTATTGCACGATCGGGCCATCGTGGCACAACAACGGCAGCTGGCGTCACGACGAAAGCGACGGGACGGATTTCCTCAATCCGGTTCGCTACGAGAACATCGCCCGCATCCTGGAAGACGGGAAGTTCGACGGGCTCTTCTTCGTCGACGTGCAGACGCTCTACGACACCTATGGCGGCGTCATCGATCCCTGCATCAAATATGGCGGGCACATGTGCATGCTCGACCCGATGCAGATGCTGACGGCGATGGCGCGGGTGACCAACCACATCGGCCTGTCGGCGACGATGTCGACCTCGCTCTACCATCCGTTCCACATCGCCCGCGCCTTCGCCTCGCTCGACCACATCAGCGGAGGCAGGGCGGCCTGGAACATCGTGACGTCGGCGACCGATCGCGAAGCCCAGAACTACGGCATGGACCGGCTGCTGGACAAGGCGCAGCGCTACGACCATGCCGACGAGGTGGTCGAGGCCTGCACGGCGCTCTGGAACAGCTGGGGGCCGGATGCGCTGGTGCTTGACCGCCAGGCCGGCATTTTCGGCGACCCGTCGAAGGTCCACTACGCCAACTACGCCGGCAAATACGTCAAGACGCGCGGCCCGCTGATGACGCCGCACTCGCCGCAGGGAAGTCCTGTGCTGATGCAGGCGGGCTCGTCGGCGCGGGGGCGCCAGTTCGCCGCGCGCTGGGCCGAAATCGTCTTCACGCTGCAGCACAACAAGGCCGACATGCAGGCCTTCTACCGCGACATCAAGGATCGCGTCGCCAATGCCGGGCGCGACCCTTCGCACTGCGCCATCCTGCCGGCGACCGACATCGTCATAGGCGAGACGGAATCGATCGCCCGCGAGCGCGCCGACTATATCGATTCGCTCGCCAATGCCGAGCTTGGCCTCTCCGAGATGTCGAACCATATCGGCGTCGACCTGTCCGGCTTCCCGATGGACCAGCCGCTCAGCGAGATGGAGATCACACAAGGGGCGCGCGGTGTGTTCGATATCATCATGAGCGGCGGCAAGGGCAAGACGCTGCGCGATGCCGGCCACCAATACGCGACCACGCAGATGTCGCCGCAACTGGTCGGAACGCCGATGATGATTGCTGACCACATCCACGAGCTGTTCGAGGCCGAGGCCTGCGACGGCTTTGTCATCTGCCCGTCCATCACCCCGGGATCGTTCTACCAGTTCGTCAAGTCGGTGGTGCCCGAACTGCAGCGCCGGGGCATTTACCGTCGGGATTATACCGGCAGCACATTCCGGGAAAATCTGCGCTCCTGACGCAGTCGCGGCGCGGCCAAAGGGACGTGCCAGGAACCCATGAACTTTGATCGAGGGATGATATGAGCGGTTCTTCTGGAGGCACGGCGCGCGGCAACAGCTTCGAGCCAACGCCGGACGTGGTGGCGATGCTGAAGGAGCGCGCCCGCTTCGTGCGGCTGGAGACGATCCGGCTGATCGAGATCGCCAAGACCGGGCACTATACGTCGGTGTTCTCGGCCGCTGAAATATTCGCCGCGCTCTATTACGACGTCATGCGGCTGCGCCATGGCGATCCGAAATGGGCCGGCCGCGACCGCTTCACCATCGGCAAGGGACATGCTGCGGTCGGCCTGTTTCCGATCTATGCCGATCTCGGCTTCTTCCCGAAGGAGTGGCTCGATCAATATACGCGCCTCGGCAGCCCGCTCGGCGATCACCCCGACATGCGGAAAGTGCCCGGGGTCGATTTCTCGTCGGGCTCGATCGGCCATGCGCTGTCGAATGCGCTGGGCATGGTGCTGGCGCAGCGCTGGACCGGCGAGAAGGACTACCGCGTCTTCTGCATGATGGGCGACGGCGAGATGCAGGAAGGACAAGTGTGGGAGGCTGCCATCAACGCCGCCCAGCACCGGGCCGGCAATCTCATCGCCATCGTCGATCGCAACGGCTACCAGCTCGACGGCCGCGTCGACGATTTGATGAACATCGAGCCGCTCGACGAGAAATGGCGCGCCTTCGGCTGGGAAGTCCATGAGGTCGACGGCCATGACGTGGCGAAGGTCACGGAGCTTCTGCGCCGGGTGAGGGCCGATGACGAGCGCACCAGGCCCTGCGTGATCATCGCCAGGACCAGCAAGGGCAGGGGCGTCTCCTATATGGAGACCGAACCGGGCTGGCACCTGGGCTACCTCGACCCATCCGATGCCGAAAAGGCCATCGCCGAGATCAACGCGCTGGATGCTTGAAATGAACGGTCCGCTCTCTCCCAATTCCTGGCAATATCGCGGCCTCAACGCCGTCAATCCGGGCCTCGATCATCTTTCCAACGGACTGATCGACCTCGTGAAGGCAGGCCATAACGTCATGGCCGGATCGGCCGATCTCCAGTACTCGAACGGCTTGAACCGCTTCGCGGCCGCCTATCCCGACCGCTACATCTCCTTCGGCATATCGGAGCAGAACATGGTCAGCACCGCCGCGGGCATCGCGACCTGCGGCGTGGTGCCCTTCGTGGCGACCTTCGCGTCCTTCCTGGCGCTGCTCGCCTGCGAGCAGATAAGGATGGACGTGGCCTATTCCGCGCAGCCGGTCCGGCTCGTCGGCCATCACACGGGCATCTCGCTCGGCTTCTACGGCACGTCGCACCACGCCACGGAAGACATCGCCATCATGCGCTCGATCGCCGACATCGCGGTGGTGTCGCCGGCGGACGGTCCGCAACTCGAAGCGGCGATCCGCGCTTCCGCCGCATACGACAAGCCGATCTACTTCCGCATCGGTCGCGGCCGCGATCCCGTCGTCTATTCCGGCGCGCCGACATTCACCTTCGGCAAGGCGCATGAGCATCTGAAGGGCGAGGAACTGACGATCATCGCCTGCGGCATGGCCGTGCACGGCGCCCTCGAGGCGGCCAGGGCGATGAATGCGGGCGGGCGCTCCGTCGGCGTGATCGACATGGCGTGCATCAAGCCTCTCGACCGGGAAGCCATTCTCGACGCGGCATCCCGCTCGAAGAAGATCATGACGGTCGAGGAGCACAATGTCCTGGGCGGACTTGGCAGCGCCGTCGCCGAAGTGCTCGCCGACGAGGGGCTGGGCGTGAAGCTCAAGCGCCACGGCATCTACGACGAATACAGTCTGATCGCGCCGCCGACCCATCTCTACGCCCATTACAAGCTCGATGCCGCGGGTATCCGAAGCGTCGCCGAGACGTTCATCGCCTGAGCCATGAACGTCGCGGGAGGCCGCCGCGCCCGCTGGCCGACGGCCTCCCGCGAATGGGAGGTGCCTACTTGCCGCCCGACGCCTTCTTCCTGCGGCGCGCTTCCGCCACGGCTTCCTGCAACTGGGCGTGGCTGAGGCCGCCGAAGACGATGAAGGACTCCACCAGCCAGGACGGCGTGCCCTGCAAGCCTATCGTGTCGGCCTGCAGCGCGTTTCGCGCGAGGAGCCCGTCGATGTCGGCCTTGTGCGCCGCCGCATCCGCGCCCAGCCTCGTCATGTCGATGCCGGCCTTGGTCAACACGGCCGTGACTTCCTTTTCCTCCTGGAAGCGCTTGGGTGACGACATCAGCGCGTCGTGCGCGGCCTCATACTTCCCCTGCCACTTGGCCGCGATCGCCATGCGGGCGGCATATTCGGAAACCGGGCCGAACACCGGCCAGTCCTTGTAGACGACGCGCACCTTGCGGTCGCTCGCAAGCAGCTTCTTCAGTTCCGGATGGCTCTTGCGGCAGTAGGGGCAGTTATAATCCATGAACTCCGCGATGGTGATGTCGGCATTCTTGGCGCCGACGGACGGCATGTCGGGATCGTTGAGGACCTGTTCAGGCGTCAGACCCTCCTGGGCACGAGCGGGCAGGAAACGCAGGAGCGTGGCGGTTGCCGCCAGGGTGGAGGCGCCGAGCAGGAGACGCCGGCGGCCGATCGGAATTGCGTTCAGCATGAAATGACCTTTGAGGCGGCATCGCCGCCTTCTTGGGATGAAGGAAAGCGCGCCAGCGGCCATCCGCCCGCGCGCATCGGATTCAGGCGATGGAGAAGAGGCGGGGTGGCCTCGGTTCCGCCTCGCGGAAGACGGACTTCGTCGCGGGCGGGCTCATAAAGGGAATGCAATGCCTGGTAATTCGCGCCTCGCCGCTGGTCTCGCTTTCCGGCAGGCCGATCTGAAGAAAGCAGGATACACCGGCCGTCCGCACTGTACGGTAGCAGGGCTTGAAGGCCGAACGCTCCGCCGTGACGGCAGGCGACGCGATGATGGCGGCCGGTCGCGACAGCGACGAGGCGAGTGCCCAAGACGGCCACATGCCGGCAGCGATCGCCACCAGCAGGAACCCCAACGCAGTCACGGACGCACAAAGCCGCATTGCGCCATCCTAGACCATGTCTCCCGAAAGTGGGAGCCGGTTCGTCGGCGCGACGCGCGTGGAGGGGAAGCCGCTCAGCCGGGCTGCGCCGTGTGGAACGATCGCTTGAAATGGATCAGCGGCTCGCCGCCGAAATGCTCCATGTCGCGGACATCGCCGATCATGATCTCATGGTCGCCGCTGGCTATGATGCTGTTCACGTCGCAGCCGATGCAGGAAACCGCGCCATCGATCATGGGCAAGCCCATGTCGGAGAGACGGTGGCTGACGGAAGCGAACTTGTCGGCGGCCTTACTGGCGAACAGCATGCAGATGTCGCGCTGATCGCTGCTGAGGAAATTGATGCAGAAGCGCCGTGTTTCTTTCAGCACCGGCAGCGTATTGGACGTCTTGTCGACGGAGATCAGGAACTGCATCGGTTCCAGCGAAAGCGCGATGACGGCGCTCATGGTCAGGCCATGCAAGGTGCCGTCGCCGGCCGCCGTCGTGATGACCGCCACGCCGGATGGCCAATGGCTGGACACGGTCTTGAACAGGTCGCGGCCAATCGGCAGGGGAGCAGGCGGGATGACGACGGGAGCATTCATGTTCGGGTGCGTCCTATGATCGCGCTTTTGGTATTGCGAGAATGCCGAACGGTCATGATCGCGTAAACGCGCAAAATTCTTGGCGACCCATAACAAATCCTTTTGTCAGCGCTCGCCGGCCGAAAGCCCGTGCCTAGGCTAAGCCACTGAAATAATTGAAGTGAGCCATGCAGCGAGATTGGCGGCCTGATTCCGAAATTTGTACCGATCGCCAGGACGGCCGCTCGTTCGCCGACTTGCGGATGGCGCCCGATTGGCATTAAAATTCGTTATGTCATTGCTGCGCAAAAGCATTCCCTCCCTGGTATCGCTGATCTCGTTCGAGGCGGCCGCGCGGTTGATGAGTTTCACCAAGGCCGCCGACGAATTGAACATCACGCAGGCGGCCATCAGCCGGCAGATTCGCGAGCTGGAAAACTTCCTCCAGATCCCTCTTTTCGAGAGAGGGCACCGGTCGATCGAACTCACCCCCGCGGGCGCCATGCTCAATGCATCGCTGCCGGTGCATCTGACGGCGATAGCTTCCCTCGCGGACCGTGTACGGGAGTTGCGCGATCCGCAGGCGATCGTCGTCGGCACCACGCACGCTTTCGGCACCTACTGGCTGGCGCCGCGGCTTGTCGAATTCAGCAGTCTCCACCCCGATGTGGACCTGCGGCTGGCGGTGAATGACGAGCTCGTCGACATCTCGAAGCAGAGGATCGACATGACGGTCCGTTTCGGCGGAGGCTCATGGTCGTCCATGTCCGCCAGGTTCCTGGTCGGTTGCGAGGTGACGCCCGTCTGCCATCCTTCCTATTGGGAGAATCGCAAGCGTCCGACCTGCCCGGCGGATCTCCTGGGCGAGAAACTGCTCGACATCGAGGGGCGGTCCGTGCAGGGCGGCGGATGGAGCGACTGGTTTCATGCCCATGGCATCGAGGCCACGAAAGGCAAGCATCAGATAACGGTCAACAACTTCTCGGTCCTCATGCAGGCGGCGCTGAGCGGCCAGGGCATCGCGCTCGGAGGCAGCCCCCTGATCGACGATCTCTTCGCGAGCGGAGTTCTGGTGCCGGCGCTGGACATTGCTCCCTACAGGGTGCGAGGTTCGGACTACTATGTCGTTGAACCGGCGGGTCAACTGCGCAAGCAGAGTTGCGAAATGTTCTGCGCTTGGCTCTACGACAGGATGCGCCGGGATGCGGCGATGACGAACAACGAGCATCTTCTGGCGGAAATTCATCCGCCAGGTCCGTGAAATCCGGTCTATCGAGACATGTTCACTCATCGAAACTGCTGTTTCGGCGCCCATGCCATGAATGGAGAAAACTGGCTTGATTGCCTGAAATCTTTGGTGTCTTGACCTTCGGGCGCGTTTCTTCTTGTGTCGGGTTCAAGACCACGCAATTCGAGGTGATGATGAGCAACAATGTCGAGGAAAAGGCCGCCGCGGATCGGCAGCCGAAGCGCATTGTGGCCCGACGCCCTCAGCGCAAACCCGGGCAAGTTCGCTTCCGCAAGCTGCTCGATGCCTTGGACGAGTTGCTTGCAACCAGCAATGTTCAGGATATCGGCCTGTATCAGATCGCAGCCAAGGCGAAGGTGCCGAACGCGTCGGTCTACCATTTCTTCCCGAGCACCGAGGCCGCGCTGCTTGCCCTGGCCGAAGTGCACCACGACGCGTTGCTGGAGCTCTCGAAGCTGCCGCTGGAGGTGCGGCCGGCTCGCTGGCAGGATCTGTTCCGGCTGAAGGTGACCAGCGCGGCTCAATATCACAACAACCATCCGGCGGCGTTGCGGTTGTTCCTCGGCGCCAACATCAGCCTTGAGGTCAAGACCGCCGACATATCGCAGTTGCACCGCCTCGTTGATGGCAGGTCGCAGCTTCTGTCCTACTATTTTCACATGCCTTCGGTCCCGGATTGGGAGCGCCGGCTCGCCACGTATTTTTCGATGATAGACGGCGTCTTTTCGCTGTCATACAGCGAGCATGGCTATATCCGCGACGACTACATCGCGGAAGCGCATCTCGCGGGCGTTGCCTATCTCCGCTGCTATCTTCCGGAGATTCTCATGCCGCGGGAGCAAAGCGAGTAGCGGTTGGGCCGCGCGCAATTTCGGCGGCTGCCGTCCCAGCGCGAAAAAGCGTGGCGGCCCGGCGATCTTGAACGCCGAGCCGCATGATAGATAACCGGATCGCCGCGATCAGTTCTGCAGGTTTTCGCGGAAGGTCGCGTACTGATACTCCTTGCGGAACACCCCGCGACGCTGCAGTTCCGGAACCACAGTCTTGACGAACTGGACATAGGTCCCCGGGCTGATCGACGGGCAGATCATGAAGCCGTCGCAGCATTCCGCTTCGAAGAAGTCCTGCAGGTGGTCGGCGATCTGTTTCGGCGTGCCGATGAGCTGCGGGGTCATCTGGCTGGTAGCCCACGCCTTGCCGGCCTGGCCCAGCGTCAGTCCGTCCTTCCTGGTTCCCTGCAGCATCACGTCGAGGATGCCGCGGCAGCCCTGGGTCAGCTCGAGGTCCTCCAGCGGCTTGTCGAGGGGCTCCTTCGACATGTCGACGCCGAGCGCGTTGGAGATCTCGGCGACGCCGAGCGTGGGGCTGGCATATTCGTTGATGGCCGCTGCACGCTCCCTCGCGATCGTTTCCGTGTCGCCGAGCACGATGTCGACGGCAGGCACGATGGCGCACTCGTTCGGCTTGCGCCCGCTGGCGACGACCCGATCCTTGATGTCGCGGTAGAAGGCCTGCATGTGCTCCTTGGAGTTCTGCAGCGTGAAGATGACCTCCGCCCAGCGGCCCGCGAACTCGCGGCCGCGAGGCGAGGAGCCCGCCTGCATGATGACCGGCCTGACCTGCGGCGAGCTAGGCACCGTCAGCGGGCCGCTGGTGCGCACATACTGGCCTTCATAGTTGGCGTAGTGGACCTTGTCGGCGTCGGCGAAGACATTGTTCTCGCGATCGCCGACGAGCGCTCCCGGCTCCCAGCTCTGCCAGAGTTTGTCGCAGGCCTCCAGCACTTCGTCGGCCATGTCGTAGCGCTTGTTCTTGTCCATCAGCGCATCCATGCCGAAATTCTTGGCCTCGCGCTCCATCGCCGAGGTGACCACGTTCCAGCCGGACCGGCCCTTGCTGATATGGTCGAGCGAGGCGAAGGCGCGCGCAATGTGGAAGGGGTGGTAGAATGTCGTCGACATGGTCGAGGCCAGCCCGATGCGCGAGGTGACGCGGGCCATGGCGGCAAGCAACTGCATCGGGTCCATCATGCATTGCTGACCGCCTTCCTTCAGGTTGGTGCGGTAGCCGCCGGCGTAGGAATCGAACAGCATCAGGAAGTCGACGAAGAACAGCCCGTCGAACTTGCCGTGCTCCAGGACGCGGGCGATTTCCTCGTAGCGGGCGGGGTCGAGCATATCCAGGCCGTCGCTCTCCGGGTGCCGCCAGCTCCCGTAGTGATGCCAGGTCGGCCCCGCCAGCACATAGCCTATCAGGTGCATTTGCCGCTTCGACATGGGTGGGAATCCTCCGCGTGGCCGGGACAGTCATGATATGAGAGAATGCTAGGATTACAGAGAAACTTATTCATTATCAACAGGCATTCTGGGCGAAACGGCGGTGTCGGCGATTGTGCTAGGCGGTCGGCGAGTTCTCATTCAAAATGCTTGAGTTTCACGGAAAAAGCGCGCAAATGCTATTGAGATGGATCCCATTTCGGGCTGGCGATCATAAGGCCATTAGTCGATATTTATCATGTTACTGGAATCGAGGACCACGGGAGGGGACTTATGGATGCGCGCCGCATAACCGGGCAGACGAAAATCATGCTGCTGATGGCGGATCCGGTCTCGCATGTGGTCGGTACGGAAGCCATCACGGCCTTCATGCGCGCCGCCGGCCATGACTTCATTTGCGTGCCGGTTCATGTCGGGGCGCAGGATCTCACCACCGCGATCCAGGCGCTACGGGGATTTCAAAATTGCGTCGGATCAGGCGTCACCATCCCACACAAGATCCCCGTCCTGCCGCTGCTCGACGAAGTCACGCCGCGCGCGCGGACGATCGGCAGCGTCAACTATATCCGGCGCGATGCGGACGGAAAGCTGACCGGAGACAATGTCGATGGCAGCGGCTTCGTGCGCGGCGCCACGGAGGCCGGTATCCGGCTTGCCGGACTTCGGGTGCTCCTGCTTGGCGCCGGCGGCGCCGGGCGCAGCCTGGCTTTCGCATTGGCCGAGGCGGGCGTGGCGGAACTGGTCGTTTCAAACCGCGACCGTGCCAAGGCCGTTGGCCTTGTCGACGCGGTTTCCGCCGCCTGTCCCCGAGCATCGGTTCGGACGGGCGACGCAGACGCCACCGGCTTCGACATGGTCGTCAATGCGACTTCGCTAGGGATGATCGGCAAGGAAGAAGCAGACCCCGTGGATTTCGCGACGCTATCCGCCGATATGATCGTTGCCGACATCGTCATGAAGCCCGAGAAGACCAGGTTCTTGCAGGCGGCCGAAGCCACGGGTTGCCGCTTGCTGTTCGGTCGCCAGATGATGGACGGTCAATTGGCCCTGGCTCGGGCATTTCTGGGTCTTTGACATAGTGCGTATGCGCCCGCCCAGGGCTTCAAGCCTGGACGGACTTCAAGGGAATGGATCAATGGCAGAACGAAAGCGTCCGCTGCTGTTCGGCGCGATCGCCGACGACCTGACCGGCGGGTCCGAACTGGCGGCCATGCTGGTGGCGCGCGGCGTGCCGACGAGTTTCGCGACCAGCATCGAGGCGGGCATCCCCGCGGGTTCGCTCGCGCATGTGATCGCGCTGAAGACGCGTGTGATACCTGCGCGGGATGCGGTCGATCTCGCCTTGAGGGCTGCGCGGCGGCTGCTGTCGGTGGGCTGCGATCAGATATTCTTCAAATACTGCGCGACCTTCGATTCCACGCCGGCCGGAAACATCGGCCCATGCGCCGAAGCGCTCGCCGACCTTCTCGATGCGAAACTGGTCCTGTTTTGCCCGGCTCTTTGCGAGACGCAGCGAACGGTGTTTCAGGGCTATATGTTCGGCGGCTCGCAGATTCTGGCGGAGTCGCCCAAGCGGTTCGACCCGCTGACGCCGATGACGGATTCGAACATCGTTCGCGTCCTTGCGGCGCAAAGCCGGAGCCGCGTCGGGCTCATTGCGCACCCGGTCGTCGATCGCGGCGCGGAGGCCATCGCCAGGCATTGCGAGACGCTGATCGGGGAGGGCGTTCGTTTCGCCGTCACCGACACCATCTATGAGCGCGACCTGGCGTCGATCGCGCAGGCCGCAGCGCCCATGCCTTTGTTGACCGGAAACGCGTCGGTGGCGGCGCATCTGCCGACGTCCTGGCGGCGCGGCGGCAAGCTTGCCAGCGCTGAGGCCGCCGAGTTGCCGGGCGTCGAAGGGCCTGCCGTCGTGCTTGCCGGCAGCGTGGCGCCGCGCACCGCCGAGCAGCTTGCGCATTTCGGCAGGCACAATGAAGTCTTCACGATCGATCTCGCCCGCGTCATGGAGGGCGAGGACGTGCTTGCCTCGGCCTTGGCGTCGGCTGATCGGGCGATCGGCGCGGGGCAGGCGATTGCCATCGCCACGATGGCGCCGCAGGAGGAAGTCGAACGGCTTCAACGCAAATACGGGCGCGATGTGGTGGCGCGCGGGGCGGAGGATTTCCTGACCGGTCTCGCGCAACGCCTGATCTTTGAACGCGGCGTCCGGCGGCTCGTCATCGCCGGCGGTGAAACCGCTGGAGCGATCGTGCCCAAGCTGCCCATCAGCCGCTTCGTCGTTGGGCCGTATCAGGGCCTGGGCACCGGGCGCATGGTCGCCGAAATGCCGTTTCCCGTGGCGCTGATGCTGAAGTCCGGCAAGCTCGGCGGGCTGGACGTCTTTTCGACCGTGCTCGACGAAATGCGCCGGCCCGCAAGGATCGAACCCTATCTCGAACAATGGCCGCCACAGGCGAGAACTCAATGAGCGATCAATCAACAGCCATGCGCCAATCCCTGGTCGATGCCGTGCGCGCCATCGCGTCGAAAGGTTTGAATAGCGGAACCTCGGGGAACATCAGCCTGCGGCTCGGGACCGGCGGCATGCTGATAACGCCGACGGGCATCGCGCCCGAAAAGCTCGACCAGGCCGCCATGGTCGAGATGACGCTCGACGGCGGCTGGAACGGCGAGGTCCGTCCGTCGAGCGAATGGAACATGCATGCGGCGATCTACAAGGCGTTCCCTCAGGCCCAGGCCGTCGTGCATGCCCATCCGGATCACTGCGTGGCGCTGTCATGCCTCCGGCAGGGCCTTCCGCCCTTCCACTACATGATCGCGTCGTTCGGCGGCGACGATGTTCCATGCTCAGGCTATGCGCCCTTCGGTACGGCGGAATTGGCCGAAGTCGTCGTGCGCGCGCTGGCGGAGCGGAACACCTGCCTGATCGCCAATCACGGCATGATCGCCTACGGACCCGATCTCGCCACGGCGGTCGCGCGCACCGAAAAACTGGAGACGCTGGCCAGGCAGTACATGCTAGCCTCGATGCTGGGGCGCCCAGTGATGCTGACGGACGACGAGCTGAGCGTGGTCAAGAACCGGTACAAGACTTACGGCCAGCAAAAGCCGAAATAGAAACGGCCGGCCGCACCTCCTGGTGGAGTCAATGGCCCGCCGTGACTATTCCCGCAGGATGGTCATGTCGTCGGCGGACCAGCCGATGTCGACGGCGCTTCCGGTTTCGAAGACCTCGGTATTGCCCTGCGGCAGCACGCGCACCTTGAGCGTGGAGCCGGTGCCGTTCAGCTCGATGCGGTAGCGGATGCTGCCCGGCGTGTAGAGGCTCTCGCGCACGGTGCCGCCATAGCTGTTGTCGAGGTCGCGCGCTTTCGGGCCGACCGTGACGCGTTCCGGCCGGATGCAGGCGAAACGGCCGGGACCCGCCGCCTCTTCCGTGCGGATGATTGCCTGGGTGCCATCTTCCAGGACGATCCGGCAAGGCTGGCCGGCCTGTTTCCCGGACGCCGATTTGACGGGGAAGATCGAAGCCTCGCCGAGGAACTCGGCGACGAAGCGGCTGTTCGGCTGTTCGTAGAGGGCGCGCGGGCTGCCGATCTGCGTCATGGCGCCGTCGCGCATGATGGCGATGCGGTCAGCCAGGAACGCCGCTTCCTGCTGGTCATGGGTGACGTAGATGACGGTCGCGCCCAACTCCTGCTGGAAGCGCTTGATCTCTTCCTGCATCTCGTCGCGAAGGTTCTTGTCCAGCGCGCCGAGCGGCTCGTCCATGAGCAGGATCGACGGATGATAGATCGATGCCCGGGCCAGGGCGATACGCTGCTGCTGTCCACCGGAGAGTTCCGAGGGCTTGCGTGACGCGAAGGCCTCAAGCCGCACCATGGCGAGGCTCTCGCGCACGCGCCTTGCGATCTCGTCCTTCGCCACGCCGCGGATCTTGAGCGGATAGGCGACATTCTGGGCGACCGACAGATGCGGAAACAGCGCGTAGTTCTGGAACACCATGCCGATGTTGCGCCGGTAGATCGGTTCGGGAACGATGTCTCGCCCGTCGACCACGATCTGCCCCTCGGTCGGATCGATATAGCCCGCGATCATGCCGAGCAGCGTCGACTTGCCGGAGCCGCTCGGTCCGATGATGGCGAAGAAATCGCCGGAGTCGATCTCGACCGATGTCGGGACGACGGCTTCGAAATTGTTGTAGCGCTTGCAAAGATTTCGAATGGAGACCGCAGCGCCCCCTGCGGCTCGGTTCTGACCTGTCGCGGATCGACTTGGCATCTGCAGCATCCTAATTGTCCTTGCCGAGACGGGGCAACAAAGTTGCCGCGAGAATGAGTAGGCTCGTTACGGCGAGAATGACGCTGGCCGCGGCAGCGATTTCGGGAGTGACCTGGAAGTTGAGCTGCTCCCAAAGAAGCAGCGGCAGCGTCCGCGTCGATGGGCTGCTCAGGAAGAGCGCCAGCACGAGTTCGTCGAGCGACGCCGCAAAAGCGAAGATGAACCCCGCGATCACCGCCGGCCTGATCATCGGAAAGGTGATCAGGCGGAAAGTCTGGAAGGAATTGGCGCCGAGCGTCATCGAGGCGATCTCGATCCGGTTCGAATACGAAGCCAGCGCGCCGCACACTGTGATGAACGGAAAAGGCAGGCCGATGACCGCATGCGCCAGGATCACGGCCCACAGCGTGCCCTGAAGCCCCAGCCACACGCTGATCGGGAAAAGCCCGATCGCCAGAACGATCTGCGGCAATATCGCGGGCGCGATGGAGAGCGCGCTGACGATCGTGGAGCCCGGGACGCCGGCGCGAACGACGGCCAATGCCGTCGAAATCCCGGCGATCGTCGCCAGCGCCGCGGCCGTCGCTCCGATCATCATGCTGTTCAGGATGGCCGAGCGGTAGTCGTCATTGCCGATGAACTGCTGGTACCAGCGCAGCGAAAAGTCCGTCGGCGGAAACGACAGGTAGGACTTGCTTTGGAACGATACCGCGACGACCACCAGGATGGGCACCAGAAATCCGATGAGGATCGCCCCGACCATGCCGGTCAGGAAGCGGCTCCAGGCGACCCAGAGCTTCTTCTCGGAGACGTTCATGCGAACACTCCCGCCTGCGCCTTGCCCCTGCGGCGGGAAGCCAGTTGGCTGAGCCGCAGCAGCGCGAAGATGATGATGGTGAGCAGAAGCACAATGATCGCCAGCGCCGAGGCGAGCGGCCAGTCCAAGAGCCTGTTGGCCTGTTCGCTGATCAGCATCGAAACCACCGTCAGGTCGCCACCCAGGAGCGACGGCGTGACGAAGAAACCCAGCGAGGTGACGAAGACGATCGTGCAGCCGACGGCCACATTGGGCATGGAGAGCGGCAGCGTGACGGCCAGGAACTGGCGCCATGGATTGGCGCCGAGCACCGCCGCCGCGCGCGGCAGGTTGGGGTCGATGGCACGCAGGCCATTGAGGATGGGCACGACGATGAACGGCACCATGATGTAGGTCATGGCGATCATCAGCCCGAGCCCGTTGTCGATGAAGCGGATCGGGTCCTCGATAAGGCCGATGCCGACCAGGATGGAGTTGACCGGGCCCTTGCGGCCGAGAAGGATCATCCAGGCAAAGGAACGGATCACCGTGCTCGCCCAGAAGGGCAGGAAGATCAGGAATATGCCGATGGTGGCCCATCGCCCCCTGAGCCGCGCCAGCACATAGGCGATCGGGTAGCCGATCAGCAGCGAGAAGATCGTCACCATGGCGGCGACGTAGAATGTGTTGGAAAGGACCGTTCGGATGCCCTGGTCGGTCACGACCTTTGCGTATTCCGCACCGAACCCCTGCTGGCCGCTGAAGCTCTCCGTCCCGATCACCGCCATCGGCGCGAGGAAGAAGGGCGTCAGCAGCAGGGCGACGGGAAGGTAAAGCAGGAAGCTGCGGTGCTTCATGACGTCAATTTTTCCAAAGGCGCGGATCCGGGCGTTCCGGGCAGCGCTTCCACTTCAACAGATTGGCGGGCTCTTGCACAAGCGTCGTAGACCTGGCGTCGTCGACCTGGCGAGCGGCGAACCGGAACGGAAAGAGGAACCGCGCGGGCAACAGGTTGCCCGCGCAGTCCCGTCTTGGGAGGTTCCGTCTATTTCGTCACGACCCAGGTGTTGAAGCGGTCGTAGATCTTGGTTCCGTTCTCGAGCCAATAGTCCCCGTCAATCGCGACCGAAAGCTTCCGGTTCTCCGGCGAGCTCGGCATGCGCGCTCGCTCTTCCGGCGACAGGATGTCGAACGCCTTTTCGTTCGTCGGTCCATAGGGGATCAGCTTGGAGAAGGCGGCCTGGACTTCCGGGTCCATGCAATGGGCGATGAACTTCATCGCGGTATCGCGGTTGCGGCCGCCCTTCGGCAGGCTCCAGATGCCTGGCGTGTGCAGCGAGTAGTCGAACGTATAGTCGATCGGGCCGCCCTGCTGCTTGACCGGGTCGACGCGACCGTTCCAGCACATGCCGAAATCGGCGTCGCCGTTTGCGAGAAGCTGGGCGCTCTGGGCGCCGGACGTCCACCAGGTGATGGAGGAACGAATGCCGTCGAGCATCGCGAAGGCGCGGTCGATGTCCAGCGGATAAAGCTTGTCCAGCGTCTGGCCTGCGCCGAGCGCGGCCACTTCCATGGTCTGCGCGGCGTTCTTCCAGAGCGTCCTGCGGCCCTTTATTTTCGGATCGAAGAACTCCTGCCAGTTCTTCGGGCGGCTATCCTTGGAATCGGTGTTCCAGCTCAGCACGCAGCCGGCGATGTAGCACGACGTCCAGTACTTCGTGGCGGCGCCCTCCATGAGTTCCGCCTTCGGGACGACGCTGTAGTCGATCTCGTCGAGCAGGCCCGCGACGGCCAGCGGCGCCGCCTCGGACGAATCCGTGTCGGTGACGTCGATATCGACCGCGCCGGCCTCGACCATCGCCTTCAGCCGGGCACCTTCCATGTAGGGGGCGCTGATGATCTTGACGCCGGTCTTCTTCTCGAAGGTGTCGAAACATGCGGCCTTGAACGCATCGCCCAGCGCGCCGCCGCCATTGGCGACCGAGATCGAGGTCGGCGCCGCCCGGCCGATCGCCGGCATTGCAAGAAATGAAGCCGCAGCGGCCGTACCGGCGCCCAGCTTCAGCACGCTGCGTCTGCTCAAACCATTCTTGGTAGTGATCATGGATTCCCCTTTGGATTTGATTTCCAGTTTCGGTGACGCCGCGTCATTGGCTGGCCAGCCGAGGTCGGAGCCCCTTGTTAGACAGGGTTGGCTTCTCCGGCGATCGATCCTTTCACCAGCTTTTCTCCTTGGACGCTCGGCACTGTGAGCCGGCCTGCGGCGGTGGCGAATGCGTCCGCATCGTTCGGCTCCCGAGTTTTGTAACCGAAAAGCAGCCGGCAATCCATCGGATTCATCATTGATAGCAGATATTTTTCTTGCTATAGCCTGCAACGCAAATAGGGGTATCGCATCAATGACTTGGTCGAATCATCGGAATTCAGAGCTGCTGGAGCGCGCTCGCCGCGTCATACCAGGTGGCATGTATGGCCATGAATCTACAGCGCTTTTGCCTTCCGATTTCCCACAGTTCTTCAGCCGCGCGAGTGGCGCGAGGCTGTGGGATGCCGATGGCAATGAATATATCGACTATATGAGCGCTTATGGGCCGAATCTTTTCGGCTATGGAAACCCCGAGATCGAGTCCGCCGCGCGCAAGCAGGCGGAGCTCGGCGATACCATGACGGGACCGTCGCACCTTATGGTCGAACTGGCCGAAACCATGGTCTCGATGGTGTCTCACGCGGATTGGGCGATGTTCTGCAAGAACGGCAGCGACGCCACGTCGATGGCGATGACGACGGCGCGCGCCTATTCGAAACGCCGCAAGATCCTGGTCGCGACCGGCGCCTATCACGGCTCGCAGCCCTGGTGCACCCCGAACCGCACGGGCATCGTCGATGACGAGCGGCGTCAGATCATCGCCTATGAATACAACAATATCGAGAGCCTGGAGGCCGCAGTGCGATCGGCTGACGGCGACGTCGCGGGCGTTTTCGCCACGCCGTTCAAGCATGAGGTTTTTGCCGACCAGCTGATCCCCTCGCAAGCGTTCGCGCAGGCCGCGCGCAAGATTTGCGATGCCGTGGACGCGCCGCTGATCGTCGATGACGTGCGGGCCGGTTTCAGGCTGGCGCGGGACTGCTCATGGTCGATCCTGGGAGTGGAGCCCGACATCAGTTGCTGGGGCAAGGCGATTGCCAACGGTCATCCTATCTCGGCGATGATGGGCTCGCAGCGTTTCTACGCCGCCGCCCGCTCCATCTTCGCCACCGGCTCCTTCTGGTTCTCCGCCGTTCCCATGGCCGCCGGCATCGAGACGCTGCGGCTGATCCGCGAAACCAAATATCTGGAACACACCGTTGAGCTGGGCGACAAGCTGCGTGCCGGTCTCGACGAACAGGCCGCCGCCTTCGGCTTCTCGCTGCGCCAGACCGGTCCCTCGCAGATGCCGCAGATCCTGTTCCGCGACGATCCGGATATGCGCCTCGGCTATGCCTGGGTGACGAACGCCCTCAAGCATGGCGTCTATTTCCACCCCTATCACAACATGTTCCTGAACGCGGCCATGACGGCCGCCGACATCGAGCAGACGCTGAAGGCGAGCGAGCAGGCCTTCGCCGAGCTGAAGGCCGAGCGTACGCGAATTCCGGCGAACGAGAATCCGCTCGTCCTGGCAAGGCTCAAAGTCGCCCGCTGAAGGGAACCGGAGCAATTCCGGGAAAAGTGTGAAACGGTTTTCCGCCCGGAATTGCCTGGTAACAAAGAGATGGAGCGGTCCGGCGTTTCCGTGAAACCATGCGCCGCTCCACATGGCGCGGAGGGATACGGGGCGCTGCATCTTCGGAGGGTATATCGTGCCCAGGTCGCATGGGGCGAGGCGGCCTGAATTCATGCCAAGGATACGCGGATCGCAATGAACGACTACAGCATTTTCACCGAAGCCCGCACACACAACAAGTGGACGGACAGGCCGGTTTCCGACGACACGCTGAGGCAGCTCTACGACCTCTTGAAGATGGGGCCGACTTCGGCGAACTGCTCGCCCGGCAGGTTCGTCTTCGTCCGATCGCCCGAAGCCAAGGAAAAGCTGCGGCCGGCTTTGAGCAGCGGCAATTCCGCCAAGACCATGGCGGCGCCGGTCACCGCGATCGTCGCTTATGACGAGGCCTTCTATGATCGTTTGCCGGAGCTCTTCCCGCACACGGACGCGCGCTCCTGGTTTACGTCGAGCCCCGACGTCGCGCATGAAACCGCCTTTCGCAACGGCACCCTCCAGGGCGGTTATCTCATCCTCGCCGCCCGCATGCTGGGGCTCGATGCCGGGCCGATGTCCGGGTTCAAGAACCGTCTCGTCGACGAGGCCTTCTTCGCCGGAACGAGCTGGAAGAGCAATTTCCTGGTCAACCTTGGCTATGGCGATCCTACGGGCCTGTTTCCGCGGCTGCCCCGACTTGCCTTTGAAGGCGCCTGCCAGATCGCCTGAAGCGATCATTCCCGGAAATGCAAAAGGCTGCGGTCCTTCAATGGTCCGCAGCCTTTTTTGCGCCTGATCGACCTGCGGTTGGCCGTTTAAGCTGATGAGGCGCCCGCCGGCCGGACTTTCAATAGTTGATGGCGAAGCTGCGCATCGGATCGTAATGGGCCTCCCAGTAAGCCTTCCAGATGGTCTTGCTGAGCGGACCGACTTCCCCGTCGCCGACCGGCGCTCCGTCCAGCTTGGTGATCGGCATGACGCCGCCGGCCGTGGTGACGAAGAGCAACTCGTCGCAATCATAAGCGGCGCTCACCGGGACGTCCTCGACATGGCACTCGATGCCATGTGCCTTGGCGACCTCCAGCACCGTCTTGCGCGTCACGCCTTCCAGCACGCCGCGCTTCGGCGTCCGCAGAACGCCGTCCTTGATGATGCAGACATTGAAGCCGGAGCCCTCCGTCAGGTTTCCGTCCCCGTCGGTCAGGATCGGGTAGTTGGCGCCGCGATCGCGCGCCTCGAGCATGCCGCGCACGAAATCGCCCCACTGCAGATTCTTCACGGTCGGGTCGATGGCGCCGGGCGGCACGCGGCGGACGTCGCGCGCGATGATGGCCGAGCCGCCGGTCTTCTGCAGTTCCTCGCCCATCACCCAGACGAAGGGCTGCACCATGAGGTAAAGGTTGTTCTCGATCTCATCGGGGCTGTACTGGCGGATGAATTTCAGGCCGCGCGTCACGATCATGCAGACATAGGCGTCCCGGATGCCGCTTCTGGCCGCCATCTCCACCAGCTTCTGGCGGATGCCGTGGCGATCGAGCTTGCTGCGCAGCCGCAGCTGCTTGAGGCTGCGCTCGAAACGGTCGAGATGGTCGTCGAGGCGGAAGAAGCGCCCGTCCCAGATCGAGGGCACGTCATAGGTCAGGTCGGAATGGAGAAATCCCTGGTCGAGAATGGGGATGCGGGCCTCGTGGATGGGATAAAGCTCCCCCTCGACATAGGCCACCCCCTTCGCGAATGGATTGTCGCTGGCCTCCAGCTCGGCGAGGCGTTTGCGGTAGCCGTCGAAAATGAAGTCGGTGTATGCCACGAGTATCTCCACATTAGCCGATTTTTATCGACTATCGAAAAGTGCAATCAAGGCTTTGATTTGTCAACGAAATTCGAGCGCGAATCCCTTGCCGTGATTATGCCAGGAAAGAAATTGCGGTGGCCAGGACAGTCATCCCGGCCACCGCGGCAAATCTGCAAAATGCTGTCGGCGGAACTGTATCCGCGGAGGAGATCGCGCTCAGTCGTCGAGCGAGATCTCGTAAAGCGGAACGTTGGAGCTCGGCGAACTGCGAACACCGTGGACCTTGCTGCCATAGGCCAGGATCGTGTTCGGGCTGATCATCGGAATGATGATGTTCTGCGCCTTGATCTTCTCGCCGATGTCGAAATAGATCTTTTCCGCTTTGTCAGGCGCGGATTTCAACGCTTCGGCCAGCATCGGCTTGGTGTCCTTGAGAACGAAGGACGGGTCGGTGGCGGCGCCCGCGCGCTTGGCCCAGGTCGAATCCGGCGCCAGGCCGAAATAGTTCACATATTGCGACGTGCCGTAGAAGTCGGGCGCGAAGAAGACGAAGGTGAGCGGGATGTGATCCTTGTTCGCCGCCTCGCGCCAGTTCGGGAACTCGACGGGCTTGAGTTCCAGCTTGATGTTCACTGCCGCCAGATCCTGCTGGATCTTCTGCATGGCCAGCGTGAAATCGACGCCGTACACATTGAGCTTCGGATAGGTCGCCTCGAGCGTGAAGCCGTCGGCGTGCCCCGCCTTGGCCAGCAGTTCCTTCGCCTTGTCAGGGCTGTACTCGGGGATCGAATGTCCGGCCCCGCCCGGGAAATCCAGAGGGAAGGGCACCGAGATCAGCCGGCCATTGCCTTCGCCCAGCGTGAAATCGACAAGCGATTTGCGGTCGATGGCGAGAGAAATGGCTTCGCGGATATCGGCCGTGATCGGGAAGGGATTGGCAACCGCGCCCGGGCTGACGGCGATATAGACGAAGTTGTTGGAGGGTGCCGATTCCGTCTTCACGTTCGGGCCCGTGAGCGTCTTGGCCGTTTCAGGGTCGATGTTCATGGCGACATCGGCCTGGCCGCTCTGCAGAAGCTGGGCCTGGGCCACGGCATCGCCGACCTGGCGGATGACGATCTCGTCGACCTTTGCCGGTTCGCGCCAGTATTTTTCATTACGCTTCAGCCTGAGCTCCGCCCCGGGCTGGTAGGATTCCAGCACGAACGGTCCGGCGCCGACCGAATGCGCGAGGAACCAGGGCTCGGCCGGGTCCGACTGCGCGGCGTCGGCCGCCGCGGTGGCCTTGCCCTCCGATTGCGCGACGTCACTGTTGATGACGCCGAAATAGCTCGCCGCCAGCACGTTCAGCAGCTCCGAATTCGGTTCTGCGGTCTTCACGACGACCGTCTCGGCGTCGGGGGTCTCCACCGACGCGATCGTGGAGGCGAGGTCGGACGGGCTGCCCTTGATGTTCTTCAGCCGCTCCCACGACCACTTCACGTCCTTTGCCTCGACCTTGGAGCCGTCGGAAAAGGTGGCCTTGGGATTGAGCTTGAAGGTGAAGACGGTCTGGTCGTCGTTGACGGTCCAGCTCTCGGCGATCACCGGCACCAGCTTGTTGTCCTTGTCCAGCGCGAGCAGGCCGTCATAGACCGCCGCGTTGTAGATCATGCAGGTGTCGCACCAGCTCCTGTGCAAATCGAGCGAGTTGACGTCCATGTCGCGGGCGATGACCAGCGTCTTGGCCTCGGCCGGCATTGCCGTGGCCGCTAGACCGCCGAGCAGCGTCGCCGCCGCAAGGCTCTTCCAGTATTTCGAGTTCCCCAGTCTCATTACCATGCTCCTTCTGGCACTTTTCGGTTCACACACTTTCGGCAATCAACTCCATCGCCTGCCGCAGTTTTTCGGCGGACCCCAGCGCGGCCTTGTTCAAGACGGCCGAAACGACGGGCGCCGAAAGGCTGCCGGTGACGTGGAGTATCTCGTGGTCCAGATCGTCGAAGGCGCGCGCCTGGATCTCGGCGATCCAGTGGCGGCCAAGCGAAAGGCCGCTGGCGACCTGCTCGACGATGATGACCCGGTTTGTCTTGGCGATGGATGAGAGCACGAGAGGCCAGTCGGTCGTGAGCTGGCCGATGCTGCGCATGTCGATGATCTCGGCATCGATGCCGGTTTCTTCCGCGACCTTGATAGCGGCGGGGACCATGACCGATGTCGCGAGAACAGTGCAGGCGGTGCCGTCGCGTACGATCTTTGCCTTGCCGAACGGGATGCAGTAGTCCCGCTCGTCGCGGGGGATCAGGCTTTCGCGCTGGTAGAATTCGACGTGCTCGATGATCGCGACAGGATCGTTGGTCCTGAGCGCCGTGTTCAGCAGTCCGACATAGTCGAACGCCGTGGTCGGCGAGACCACGTGCCAGCCGGGGAACATCCGAAACAGCGCCGCGGGATCGCTCGAATGCTGCGAGCCGTAGCCGGTGTGCGGAGAAACGCGCACCCGCATGATGAGCGGCACCGGAAATCCGTCGCCGAACATGTGCCTGACCTTGGCGATCCCGTTGGCGATCTGGTCGGCCGCCACGAAGCAGAAATCGCCGAACATGATTTCGACGATGGGCCTCAGCCCGCGCAGCGCCGCGCCCAGCGCCACCCCCGTGAAGCCGTTCTCGGCGATCGGCATGGCCAGCACGCGGCCGGGAAACTGCTCGAGGGCGGACCGGGTGAAGCCGCTCACGCCGCCGCGCAGCCGATGAACGTCTTCGCCGAGCACGATGATGGTCGGGTCGGCGGCCATCGCCGCGCCCAGCGCTTCGCCGGCGGCGGTGACGAAACGCGCCTTCGCCAGCTCGTCGGGCGCGAAATCCTCGATCTCGCGATATTTCAGTCCTTCGGCCTCGGCGGGCGGCGCCAGGATGCCGGTGTCCACGGATTGCGCGTCGGGCCAGAGGCCGTCCGGGATGCGAAGCTGGTTGCTGCCCGGCGCCGTTTCCGTCAAACGGTTGGCGGCCGACTGGACGACCGTCGTCACGCGCTCATCGATCAGGGCAAGCGCGGCATTGTCGAGGATCCCCAATTTGCCGAGGCGCGTCTCCGCCAGGCGAAGCGGGTCGCGCTTCAGCCATTCCTGCTCTTCCTCCTTGCCGCGATAGCCGAATTCGCTTCCGGCCTTGCTGCCGCTCTGGTGGAAGTATCGGTAGCATTTCGCTTCGATCACGACCGGGCCGCGTCCCGCGCGGATCGTCTCGATGGCATCGGACATCGCGCGATGCACCGCGACCACGTCCATGCCGTCGCATTCGATGCCGGTGAAGCCGAGCATCGGACCGCGCGACGCGATCCGGGGTTCGGCCGTCACGTCGTCGATATGCGTGGACACGGCGTAGAGATTGTTTTCGACGAAGAAGATGACGGGCAGCTTGTAGGCGGCCGCGATGTTCATCGATTCATAGGCCGCGCCCTGCAGCGAGGCGCCGTCGCCGAAGAAGGCGACCGAAATTCCGTCCCTGCCGAGGATCTCGTCGGCAAGCGCGTATCCGACGGCATGCGGAATGTTGCCGCCGACGATGGCGCTGGTGCCGGCCACGCCGGACTCCGCGTGGCGCATATGCATCGAGCCGCCGCGGCCTCCGCAATAGCCCGGCGAAAGCCCCATGATTTCCGCCATGAAGCGGTACACGGCGTCATCCATCGGTGGCGTGAAGTCCTGGCCAAGTATGTCGAAATCCGGCTCGGTCTGCGCGTTGACCAACTTGGTCAGCACCTGGTGATGCGCGCGATGCGTGCCGTTGATCTGATCGCAGGCGCGCAACATCGAAACGGCTCCTACCGCCGCCGCCTCCTGGCCGATGCTTGCGTGGGCCGGGCCATGGATGAGGCCGGCCTTCTCCAGGTCGAGGATCTTTTCCTCGAAGCGCCGGATCAGCTTCATCTGCGCATAGAGGCGAACGAGGTCCCGCGCGGGCACGTTCGACCAGTCGGACTCGTCTACTTCGATCCGATACCACGGCGCCGAAGGCTTCAATTCATGCTTTTGGGCCAAATCAACTCCTCCGGGCCTGCTTATTCTTCCAGCGCAAGTCCCAGTTCCGCGCGGCGTCGCAGCCATAGGCTCGCGCGGTAGCGGGGATCATGGGTGCGGTCATGGATCGTGTCCAGGATGCGCAGGATGCGGGCAGGGCCGAGCTTGTTGCCCCATTCCAGCGGTCCGTGCGGGTAGCCGAGACCCAGCCGCACGGCGGCGTCCACGTCCGACGCCGACGCGATCTTCTGCTCGACGATCTCGCTGCCGATATTGACGATCATCGCGACGACGCGCTGGCAGACGGCGCCGCAACTGTCGTTCACCAGCGTCGCCTTGCGGCCGGCGCCCTTGACGAGCGCGAGGGCCGCGCTCCTGGCCTTGTCCGATGTCGCCGCCGAAGCGACCAGCGTCACATGCCGGTCCAGGCCGAAATAGGGGTCGAACCCGACGCACAGTGATGGGGGCAGACCGAGGCGGATCGCCGCGCCGGCCACATCGTCGCCCTCCAGTCCCAGGAGGATGAGATCATCCCCCTCCGGTTTCCGATCCCCGGCGCCCGATACAGTGGCGCCGGTCGATGCGGCCAGCTTTTGCATATCGCCCGCGTCATTGTCCGCCAGCACGGCGACGCGCTCCGGAACTGCGGCGGTTTCGGCGGGCTGCGTGGTCTCCGGCACGACTTGCCGGTTGGCGTCATAGCTGTAGAAGCCGCGCCCCGTCTTGCGCCCGAGCAGCCCCGCCGCCACGCGCTGGGCGGCGATCACGGAAGGACGGTAGCGCGGATCCTGGTAGAACTGGGTGTAGATGCTCTCCATCACCGGATGCGAGACGTCTAGCCCGGTCAGGTCCATCAGCTCGAACGGACCCATCTTGAAGCCAGCGGCATCGCGCAGGATCGCGTCGATCTCGCCGATCGAGGCCACGCCTTCGCGCAACATCGCCAAGGCCTCCGTGCCGAAGGCGCGTCCGGCGTGGTTGACGATGAAGCCGGGGGTGTCGGCCGCGATGACGGGACGATGACCGAAGCGGTGGGCAAGGTCGACCAGCACGCGCTCCACCTCGGGCGAGGTGTGAGCGCCGGGAATGACCTCGACCAGTTTCATCACCGGCACGGGATTGAAGAAGTGGTAGCCGGCGACCCGCCGCGGCCGCTCCGCCGCCGACGCGATCGCCGTCACCGAGAGCGAAGAGGTGTTGGTCGCGATGATCGCCTCGGCCCCCACGATCTTCTCCAACGCCTCGATGAGCCGGCGTTTGGGTTCGATTTGTTCGATGATGGCTTCCACGACCAGATCGGCGTCAGCCAGGCGATCGAGGGCTTCGACAGGCGCGATGCGCGCAAGCAGCTTCTCGACCGAATCCGCGCTGATCTTGCCCGCCGCGGCCCGCGCGCGCTGGCGCGACGCGATCTGCTCGACGGCGGCGGCCGCCTTTCCGGGCGCTTCATCGACGATCATCACGTCGATGCCTGCCGCGGCCAGAACCTCGGCTATGCCGGAGCCCATCACGCCGGCGCCCACGACGCCGGCTTTTTCGATCAGACTTGTTGACACCCCTCCCGCGTCGGTCACGTCAGCGCCCCTTGAACGAGGGCTTGCGCTTCTCGAGGAAGGCGGCGATGCCTTCCCGCTTGTCGGCGGTGTCAAAAAGCAGCTGGAAGGCCTTGCGTTCCAGCCTCAGCGCCGTTTCCAGCGGAGCGTCCTCGCCGTTGACGACCGCTTCCTTGATCTGCTCGACGGCCAGCGGCGGGAGACGGCTGATCTTCTGCGCGATCAGCAACGCCTGCGGCAGGGCCTGGCCCTCGTCCGTGAGGGTGCTGACGAGGCCGGCGCGCTCGGCGTCTTCCGCCGAAAACATGTCGCCGGTGAGAACCAGCATCAGCGTCTTGTATTTGCCGATCGCCCTAAGCAGCCTCTGGGTGCCGCCGGCGCCCGGCATCAGGCCCAGCTTTACCTCTGGCTGCCCGAAAGTGGCCGTCCTCGCCGCGACGATGATGTCGGCGTGCATGGCAAGTTCGCAGCCGCCGCCCAGCGCGAAGCCTTCGACCGCGGCAATAACCGGCTTCGGACATTTGGCGATCACGTCCCAGTAGCGGTGGGCGCGTTGCAGAAGCACGTCGGCCGAACCGAGCCTTTCAAACGCCTTTATGTCGGCGCCTGCCGCGAAGTTGCCGCCGCGGCCGGTGATCACGATCGCGCGGATTTCCGGATCCGCCGAAAAGCCGGCCACGCAGGCCGCCAACCTTTCACGCACTTCCAGATTGAGCGCATTGCGTACCTCGGGACGATTTATCTCTACCAGCCCTACATTTTCGACAGGGCGACTCTCGACGACGACGAGAGATTGATCGCTCGTGGAACTCATTCTTACCGCGCAATCCGAACAGTGGAATTTAATTTCATATATGCCGACTATAGTCAGCCCGATTGAGGCCGGCAAGGGTATTGTTGGGCATCCGCGCCGGGTGCCCGCGAGGCTGCGGTGGGCAGCCCGCGACGGCGTCCGTGGCGAAATCTGGACGGTATTTGACGGCAATCAACGTCGCCGCCGCACGCACGGGCTAAGCTTGCGATGCTGACATTTTTGTCCTGCATTGGTGAGATGAACATGCGCTTGTTTGCCTTGAGAGAAACCAACCGGCTGGGCGGGCATGTCGCGAAGGCCCTGGATGTTGATCTCGATCCCCATGAGGAGCGTGATTTCGAGGATGGCGAGCACAAGGCGAGGCCTCTCGTCAGCGTGCGCGGGCAGGATGTTTACGTCCTCCACAGCCTGGCAGGCGAACAGGGCGTCTCGGCCAATGACAAGCTGCTTAAGCTTCTCTTCTTCATCGCCACGTGTCGGGAGAACGGTGCGGCGCGCGTGACTGCAATCGCCCCCTATCTTTCCTACGCGCGCAAGGATCGGCAGACCAAGGCCCGAGACCCCGTGAACACGCGCTATGTCGCACAGCTGTTCGAAGCGGTGGGCACCGATTGCCTTGTCACGCTCGACGTCCATAATTTCGCGGCGTTCCAAAACGCTTTCCGTTGCCGAACGCTTCATCTCGATGCCGGAGGCCTGTTCGAGCCCGCTCTTCGCGAACTGGCCGGCGCCGACCCCATCGTGGTGTTTTCTCCCGACGGCGGCGGCGTAAAGCGCGCGCAGTTGCTCAAGGAAAGATGCGAGGCGACGATCGGCAACGAAGTCGGATTCGGTTTCATGGAGAAGCGTCGAAGCCGAGGCGTCGTATCGGGCGATCTTTTTGCGGGCGAGGTGGACGGAAGGGTCGTCTTTCTCATCGACGATATGATCAGCACCGGAGGTACGATGATCCGCGCCGCGCATGCCTGCCGGGAACGCGGCGCGAAGGACGTTCACGCCATAGCCACCCACGGTCTGTTCAGCAAAGGAGCGGAAGCCCTGTTCATCGAGCCTGCCATCGGCCGTGTCGTGGTCACCGACAGCGTGGCCTCGGTATCGGGAGTGTCGGCAGGACGCGCGGCAAAGCTGCGGGTCCTGTCAACCGCGCCGCTGATCGCCGAGGCGATCAAGCGTTTGCATGCGAATGGCTCGATTTCCGAATTGGCTGGGATGGAGACCTGAGTTCTTCCTTCGCGGCGGCGATATAGGAGAGCGCCAGGCGCGACCACTTGCCGGGTTCACGCACGACCCGGTCGAGCAGATGCGCCAGGCAAAGCCGTGCCCGAAGCAACATCCGGAATGCACCGTAAAAAGCCAGGACGTCATCATCGGGCCGTCCGCCCAGGCGTGCTTCGAGCAAATCAAGCAGGACCGGGCGGACCCAACCTGCTCCCAGCATTGCGCATTCGAGGCCGAGATAGTTGATCTCGTCATAGGGATCGACGATGCGCAGGGACCGATCGAATTCGAGGCAGTCTATGACTTGTGTCGGGGTGCCGATGTACACGTGCTCGGGCCGCAGGTCGCCGTGTCCTTCGACAATGCGGCCCGCCCTGATGCGAGCCTTGATGTTCGGGATCAACTGCGCAAAGCGCGCGTCGGCAACTTCAAGTACGGGCAGGGCGGCATCAGAGACGCCGAGCGTCGGCTGACCCAGGATGGCTCGATTGACGGTCTGCTCTCTGACGAGGCTCTCCAGATAGAGACTGCCGTCTTCGATCACCGGCGGGGTGGCGGAATAGAAGCCGGCCATCAATTCGCCTGCCTTGCGGATGTCCACCTCGGTCACGAGGCCTTCACGAAGCCTGACATCCAGCAAGTCGGCCCGAGGCAGCCGTTTCATTTCGACCAGCCAGTCGACGACGCGTCCTCGCCCCGAAAGGGCGAGGCGGCCTGCCTGAGTGCGTCGCAGCGGGATGACGGCGCAATAGGTGTCGGCCGCGAGCCGCCTGTTCAGTCGCAGTTCCTCCTCGCAGAAGAACCGGCGCCGGGCGAGCGTGCCGAAATCGAGAAAGGGGTATCGTACCGGTTTTTTCAGCTTGTAAACGCGGTCGTCGGTCAGGAAAACCCAGGACATGTGCGTTTCCCGGGCCGCAACAGAGGATGTGGCATGAGGATACGATCCTGGATCGCTCAGGAAGCGGACCTTTGCCGCCAGATCGGTCATCGATAATCACCCGTAAATCGCTCGCGCAACATATCGAACAAACCGACCAAACGGCACGGCGCGCCTTGATGCGTGTCAATGAACCCGGCGCTCGTTCGCGTGTAGTTTGCTTTATCCATCCGATGAGGTGCTTCAGCATGACCGTTCAGGCCGGCATTCAGACCGTTCCCGCAACGAAGATCGCTTCCCAAGGCCCGCCGGCCATCAATTTGCTGATCGCGGGCAGGCTGCGTGACTACGCCGATCTCTTGACCCGGCAGGGCGAGGATGGATTTCGCGCCAGGGCCTTCGAAAGCGCAGCCGATGTGGTCTCGGCGCTCGACCGGCCGATCGACGAGATTCTCTCGCAGGAGGGCCGTGAGGGATTGATCGCGCTTCCTGCGATTGGAACGGGCATAGCCGGCGCGATCGCGGAAATGGTCACCACGGGGCGCTGGTCGCAAATGGACAGGTTGCGGGGAGACCTTGCGCCGGAGGTTCTGTTCCGGAGCATTCCGGGCATCGGCGCGAAGCTGGCTGATCGCCTTGCCAAGGACGGTCAGCTCGAGAGCCTGGAGGAGCTCGAACACGCCGTTCGGTTCGGCGAGGTCGCGGTGAAAGGCATCGGGCCGCGACGTCGGCGGATGATCGCCGCAGCCATTGCGGAACGCCTCGGACGGCCGATCTTCGTTTCCGGGACCATGGCGGTTCGCCCGCCTGTCGACATGCTCCTGCAGGTGGACCGGATGTACCGTGAGCGCGCCGCCGCGGGAGAACTGCGCAAGATTGCGCCGAGGCGCTTCAATCCCACTGGGGAAGCCTGGCTACCCATTCTGCACGCCCGCCATGGCGACTGGCATTTTACCGCTCTGTTTTCAAACACCCAACTCGCTCACCAACTCGACAAAACGTCCGACTGGGTCGTCATCTTCTATCACAAGGACGGCCAGCCCGATGGCCGGTGTACCGTGGTCACAGCGACACGCGGGCCCTCGCTCGGGCGGCGTGTCATCCGTGGACGGGAAGGCATCGAGGACGAAAAGGAACTACCGGACTAGCTCGCCGATCTCGGAACTTTCGGTGGCGATGACGGGTTGATCGATGGGTGGTTTGATCCAACTCAAAGCGCTTCCGGGTGTCTGGCTGTTGGGTGGCGATGAGAATGCTTGCTGAAACAGCCAAAGCCGGAGCGGGAGCGAGTGATGAGCTACAAGGATATTCTGGTCTTTCTCGATGGTTCCACCGACAACAACGCGCGAATGGGCTTTGCCCTGTCGCTGGCTCAGGATTACGGCGCAAGGCTGACGGGTGTCGACGTCGATGCGGCCGCGGCCTTCGAGGGTGAGTGGGCGGAGCGTGCGAAATCGCTCGCGGAGACGTTCCATGCCGGTGCGGAAGGCTCAGGCGTACAGGTACGGTTCAAGATCGCGGGTCGGCGCGCGCCTGGATGGAAGGACTTCTATGCGCACTATACGGATCTGGTGATCGCGACGCAGCCCAACCCGGAAGCCGCGGGCAGAGTCCTCGCCGGGGTGCCAGAGCAGGTCCTGATGTCCGCGGGGGCGCCGATGATCGTGCTGCCGCAGGGCTGGAAGCGCCGCCCCGTTGGCAAGGAGGTCGTGATCGCGTGGTCGCCCAGCGCTCAGGCCACGCGCGTGGTGCATGACGCCCTGCCGATTCTTGCTCGCGCGCGGAAAGTGACGGTGTTCGCATTCGATCCACCGGCCGACGCGGAGGACGCGGACCTCGAGATGCTTCGCGAGCATTTGCTCGCCCACGGGATCAAGGTCGACATCGACAAGTGGTCGAATGCCGGCGACCTGACGCCGATCGAGGCGCTGTTCGCCTCACCCGCGCTCGAAGAGGCGGATCTGATCGTCGCCGGGGCTTACAGCCATTCGCGGTTCCGCGAGGCCGTGTTCGGCGGCATGACGAAATCCCTGCTCCAGCAGTTCTCCCTGCCGGTGTTCGTGTCGCACTGAACATGACCGGGCTGGTCGCATCCGGAGCACTTCCAAGGATTGAGTTTGTGAAGCTTGGCGTGCGAATGATGTGTCCACGCGCGGATGCAGGCCGATGATCGAGGTTCGCGCCACGATCATCGGACGAACGCAACGGGCACTTTTGGTCCAGCACGACTAGATGCAGCGGATGACGACAGCCCCCCGTCTCGGGAAAACACAAGGCGTGGCCGGTGCCTCGGCAATCGCGGAAAGCCTGCGTGGCCTCAGCGAAACGGAAGCGCGTGCCAGACTTGTCGCCGAGGGGCCGAACGAATTGCCCAGATCCGGACGGCGCACGCCGCTCAGGATTGCCATCGAGGTCCTTCGCGAGCCGATGCTTGCCCTTCTGCTTGGTGGCGGCGTGGTCTATCTGCTCCTGGGCAATCGGGAGGAAGCGCTGATCCTGCTTGCCTTTGCGACAATGTCGATTGGCATCACGATAATACAGGAGACACGCACGGAGCGTGTCCTCGAGGCGCTGCGGGACCTCACAAGTCCCCGAGCGCTCGTCATCCGCGATGGCGAGCGCAGGCGCATCGCCGGGCGTGAAGTCGTGCGGGGGGATCTTGTCGTGCTCGCGGAGGGTGACCGGGTGCCGGCCGATGCCACTCTTCTGCGGAGCCAGGACCTTCAGAGCGACGAATCCCTGCTCACCGGCGAATCCGTGCCGGTCCGAAAGATTGCCGCCGACAGCGCCTCTCCACAGGCCGAACGCCGACCAGGCGGCGACGACCTGCCTTTCGTATTCTCGGGCTCGCTGATCGTTCGAGGCTCCGGCATAGGCGAAGTCCTGGCGACCGGGCCAGGAAGTGAAATCGGCAAGATCGGACGTTCGCTGAGCTCAATGGAGGTGGAGCCGCCGCGATTGCAGGGGCAGATGCGGCGTGTCGTGCGTGCTTTCGCGATGGTCGGCGGCGCGGTCAGCGTCGTTGCGGTCTTGCTTTACGGGCTTCTGCGCGGCGGATGGCTCGATGCCGTGCTCGCGGGCATCGCGCTCGGCATGTCCATGCTGCCGGAAGAGTTTCCGGTCGTGCTTACGATCTTCATGGCCATGGGCGCGTGGCGCATATCGCAGGCGCGTGTCCTGACCCGCAGGGCCACGGCGATCGAGACTCTTGGATCGGCGACGATCCTTTGCACGGACAAGACCGGCACTCTCACCGAGAACAGAATGACGATCGCCGAACTTCGGACGGCGGATGGAAGGTTGTTTCGTACGGGCGACAGGCCGGGCGCCGATCTGCCGCCGGAATTCGGCGACCTTGCCGAGACCGGTGCGCTTGCCAGTGCCGAAATGCCCTTCGATCCCATGGAGATCGCATTTCACAGGCTCTGCAACGAGCGGCTTCCTAAACCTGAAGCCCTGGGCAATACCGACTGGGAACTGGTCCATGCATATCCGCTTCGGCCCGGGCTGCTGGCGATGTCGAATGTCTGGCGGTCGACAAGTGGCCATGACGGTTGGCTGGTCGCTGCCAAGGGGGCGCCGGAGGCGATCGGAGCGCTATGCCATCTGAGCGAGAAAGACTCCAGGACCTTGAAGAGTGCCGTCGAAGCCATGGCCGCCAACGGGTTGCGCGTGCTTGGCGTGGCCCGCGCATCCCATCGCGGCATCGCCCTTCTGCGGACTCAACACGATTTCGAATTTGAATTTCTCGGACTTGTCGGCCTGGCGGACCCACTGCGCGCGAGCGTTCCCGAAGCCGTGAGCGACTGCCGTTCCGCGGGCATCAGGGTGGTAATGATTACCGGCGACTATCCGGCAACCGCCAATGTGATCGCGCGCCAGGCCGGCCTCGATGCCGAAAGCGTCGTGACCGGGGGCGAGATGCAGGCGCTTGGCGACGACGAACTGGCAAAGCGCGTGAGAACCGCAACCGTGTTTGCGCGTATCATGCCCGAACAGAAACTTCGCATCGTCAACGCGCTGAAGTCGAATGGCGAAATCGTCGCCATGACTGGCGACGGGGTCAATGACGCGCCCTCTCTCAAGGCGGCCAACATCGGGATTGCCATGGGCGGCCGTGGAACCGACGTTGCGCGCGAAGCCTCCGCTATCGTCCTGCTGGACGACGATTTCGGTTCGATCATCAAGGCCATCCGGCTTGGTCGCCGCATCTTCGACAATCTGCGCAAGGCGATCGGATTCATCTTCGCGGTGCACGTGCCGATTGCCGGTCTCTCGCTGCTGCCCTTGCTGTTTGGCCTGCCGATCCTCTTCGGGCCGATACACATAGCCTTTCTGGAAATGGTGATCGATCCGGTCTGTTCGCTGGTCTTCGAGGCCGAAACCGAAGAAGACGATGTCATGCGCCGCCCGCCCCGCAAGCCGGACGCGCCATTGTTCTCCCGCGCGTTGATCGCATGGGGGCTGGTCCAGGGAACGCTCGCTTTCGGGTTTCTCGCCGCCATATACCTTCTTGCCCTCTCACGGGGCATGGCAGAAAACGAAATCCGCGCGCTGACATTTTTCTCGCTGGTTCTGACGATCGTGGGGCTGATTTTTGTCAACCGCTCCTTCAGCGCCTCGCTTGCGACCGCGCTTGTCAGGCCGAACCGGTCGCTCGTGGTCGTCGTCGCAGCCGTCGCTTCGACGCTGGCCGGGACGCTCCTATGGCCGTTCGCCACCGATCTCTTCCGCTTCGGCCCGCTGCATCTCGACGATCTGTCCTTGACGCTCGGTGCGGGGTTTGCCGTGCTGGCATGCCTGGAATTGCTGAAGCCGCTCTGGCGCCAGCGACTGAAGACCTAGATACAGATAACTTGAGCGATCCGGGATCGGCTGCCAAATAGAGGAAAGCCAATTGTCGGCATAGAGGGGAAGATTGATGGAGGCGACGCCACGAACCTTCGCGGTGCTGCCGCAATGAACGCCGGCGATCCGCGCGTTCGTGGAGGCCAGGCTCGCACGCTTGTGCTGGCCGCCGCCTCGATCGGCGGAATTGTCATCTGCGCACTTTTGGCTGAGCCGTTTCTGGGCGCAATTACATGGGCGCTGGCGTTGGCGATCCTCTTTGCTCCCTTCCAGTCCTGGGTCGAGGGTAAGCTGAAACATCCAAGCCTTGCGGCGATGATCTCCGTCTTGACGATAGTGCTGCTCGTTATCGTCCCGGCGGCTTTCGTGACCGGGCGTCTGGTCGAGGAAGCCGCCTCCGGGGCAGCTTCCGTTCGAGCTCGGGTGGCCAATGGCGACGTGCAACGCCTCCTCGACGCCCATCCCGGCATTGCGCCCGTCGGAAGGTGGATAGAGGCGCAGATCGATCTGCCGTCGATCATGACGAGCGGCGCGGCATGGCTAAGCAATGTCGGAGCAACCTTTGTCAGGAGTTCCGTCTTGCAGGTGGCTGAAATCCTGCTGACATTCTACATGCTGTTCTATTTCTTGCGTGATCGGCTCGAGGTCAGGAGCGTGCTCCGCGATTGGATGCCGCTGGAAAGCGCGGATACCGACCGGCTGTTTCGGCGTGTATTCGATACCGTCCACGCCACGGTGTATGGGACGCTGGCCGTCGCGGCGGTCCAGGGCTTTCTGGGCGGGCTGATGTTCTGGATCCTCGGCTTGCCGACGCCTCTTCTGTGGGGAGTGGTGATGAGCCTGCTTTCCATCGTGCCGGTGCTGGGCTCGTTCGTCGTGTGGATACCGGCGGCAGTCCTGCTCTTGCTTAATGGCGACTGGGGCAAAGCCCTGATCCTCGCGGCCTGGGGTGGCATCGTCGTGGGCGGCATCGACAACCTCCTTCGCCCGATGCTGGTGGGAAACCGGCTGAGGCTTCACACGGTACCCGCCTTCATATCGATGATCGGAGGGCTGACCCTGTTCGGGGCTCCGGGATTCATACTTGGTCCGCTGGCCGTTACCGTGACGCTGCTGCTGGTGGAGGTATGGGCCGTGGGCGAGAAGATCGGAAATCGCAAGCAACAGGAATGAACTCGCGCCGCAGTGCTCCAAGACAACGGCACCGGGCGAACGATCAGGTAAGCAGCCTGCGGGATGCGCTGTTTCCGGCTCTTACTGGACCCTGATCTTGCTGCCCTCGGCAAGCGCGGAGGGCGGATAGACGACGACAATGTCGCCGGGCCATATGCCTTTGGCTATGGCCGCCACGCGTGCCGAAAGCCGCGTAACCTTGATCTCCCGAAGATGTGCGCGGCCTTGATCCACGACGAAGACGTTCCAGGCGTCGCCACGCCGGAACAGCGCTCCCGTAGGCACGAGGATTGCGTGGTCGATCTCGTCTGCCACGATCCTCACCTCCACCCGGTAGCCGTCGCCGAGGCTGGTCCACGTTTCCCGCGGAGAAACGATGTCGATGATGACCCAGACCCGCTGCTCTTCAACACCAAGCGCGGAAATCTTGGTGAAACCGGAAGGCTCCACGCGCCGCACCATGGCCTGCAAGTCTGCGGGGCCGCCCCAGCGCGCGATGGTTACCTTGTCACCCTGCCTTATGCGGGCGGCGTCCGTCGTCAGGACATCCACCGCGATTTCGAGGTCGCCTGGATCACCCAGCTCGATCAAGGCAGTTCCTTGCGAGACGACGCTCTCGCTCTCCTGGTCGACTTTGAGAACGCGACCGTCGATGGGTGAGAGCACCGCGAGACTCTCGCCGGAGTCGGGATCGCTGGCGGATCGCAATGCCGCGCGAGCTTGTTCCAACACATGCGTCGCGGCGTGGGAGCGGCGCTCGGCTGCAATTGCCTGTCGGTCCGCGGACCGAAGCAGGGCGTCTTCTCTTTCAAGTTGCGCCGCGGCCGCCACATCGCGCTGGGCAAGCTGCCTGGTGCGCTCGAGGTCCGCATGTGCTTGAGCCAGGAGTACGTTGGCTTGCTCGTGCAGAGCCTCGGCCTCTTCGACACCCGCCTCGGCGGCGCCGACCTGCGCCTCGAGTTCCTGCCGGACACGCGAGTCCAGCAAAGGAGAAACGGGCGGTGTGATGGTCGCCAGCTTTTGCCCCGTGCGTATGACATCGCCCGCCTTCAGCATCAGCCGTTGGACACGCCCCGATAAAGGCGCCGAAACCAGATAACGATCACGCACGCGCGTGCGGCCGTCTTCTTCGATGGTGTCCTGGAACGTCGCCGATACGACCTCGGCGGTCTCGACAAGAACCGGTTGCGGCATCAGAAGCCAATAAGGGCCAAATGCCGCGATCAATGCTAGCGACAGACCTCCGGCGATCGACGTTGTCCGGTACTTCATTGTCAATCTCGAGTCTTCAGCACCGCCACAAGGTCGAGCGCGTCGATCCTTCGGCGGATCATGATGAAACTGACAAAAGCCGCGCCGATCACCAGCAGCGAGGCCATGACGTAGCTACTCGGATCGATCACGGCAGGGATCTGAAACGACTGGCTCGCGCGCGCGGAGGCTATCAGCTCGATCAGGTATCGCCCGATCAACAGTCCCATGGGGATTGCCACGATAAGCTCAACGACAAGCTCGCTGATCACAATCGTCGACACTTCGCGTTGCGTCAGTCCGACGATGCGCAGGCTGGCTAGTTCCCAGGCGCGCTCCTGCAGGGCGATGCGTGCGCTGTTGTAGACTACCCCGGTTGCAATCAGCATTCCGAATCCCGCAAGAACCAGCGCGCCAGTCAACACCGTTCCGCCGATTGTCTCGTTGAACAGCGCCAACCAAAGTGCCTTTACCGAACTTCCCTCGATCTTCGGCATTGACCTTATCCTGGACCAGACCCCTTCGGATTGAGCCGGGTCAATCCTGAGGGTCGCGACGTTTGCAACCGGGCCCTCCTCCATCATGCGATTGAGAGTGTTGCGGTCCATTGTCAGTGATGCGCCCAGTATGTCGTCCGAGATCTTGCGGACCGTGGCCTCTTTGGTGGCACGGGCGCCTTCGAGCACCTCGATCGAGACGGTCGCGCCGATGTGGAGATCGAGCTGACTTGCGATCTGCCGGCTGACCATGATGCCATCCATCGGAACGGCAATTGGCTGCAATGCCTTGTCTCTCGGGATCTTGAGCTCGGAGCCGGAATCGAGGCCGATCGCCGATGTGCGATAGGTCCGATGACCTGCGCGCAATCTTACAGGGACAACCCGCTGGATCTCGGCTTTCAGCACTCCTGGTATCGAATTCAATTCATGGAGCGCGTCGGCCGAGACCGGTTCGGTGAAGGCGAGAAACGCGTCACCGCGTTCTATCCGCCCGAAGCTCACATCGATCATGTAGTCGATGGCATCGAACCAATAGAGTCCAAACAGCACCAACGGGATGGCGAACGCTATTCCGACCGTCGTCAAGAGCGTTCTGACAGGTCGTCCCAGGATCGTCCTCGCTGCGATGACATATTGCAGGGGGACAAGCCGGATGCCCATCCCCCGCAGCCAGTTGAAGGTGCGAAGCGCGGGCGGTGTCTCCGGCCGCATCGCTTCGGCGGGAGGCAGCATGGCGATCCGATATACGGCCGTCGCGGCGGCGAGATTGGCGGCGCCGACGCTGACCAGCGTCGCGACCACAAGGAGCCAGGGCTCAAGTTGCGCATCCAGCGACGGAAATCGAAAGAAGGCGCGGTAACTCCCCACGACCGCGACGGCGAACCAGCGCCCCAGGCCGAGTCCCGCCGCCGATCCAATCAGTGCGATGATGGTGACCAGTTTGAAGTAGTGAAGCGCGATGGTGCGGTTCGTGAAACCAAGCGCCTTGAGTGAAGCAATTTGCCCCCGTTGCGCCTCGACAAGCCTGCCGATGACGACGTTCAGCAGGAACGCCGCGATGGCGAAGAAGACCGACGGCATGAAGATGCTAAGGGTTTCCTGCTCGGCGAGCTCATCTTCAAGGAAGCGGTGAGACGGCTGATCGCTGCGGTCGTAGGCACCCGTCCCGCCGTACGGAGCGAGCAATCGATCCACCTCATCCATCGCATGCCTCATGCCAGCCTGCGGGGCGAGCGTCATCAGCACGTCATTGAAGGCGCCCTTCATGTCGAATGCGCTGGCCACGGCATCCTCGCTGGCCCAGAGCACGACGAAGTTCCGATCGTCGGGAAGCGGCAGCGCGCTCCGTGTGGCAAAGACGAATTCGGGCGACAGGGCAGCGCCCACGACACGAAAATCTTGCAGGCGTCCGTTCAGGACGACCTCGATTGTCTCCCCCATACGCACGGAGCGTGCCTCGGCATAGGCGGTATTGATGATGACTTCTTCCTGATGCGACGGATCGGGCCATCGCCCCTGCGTCAGGTGGAGGCGATTGAGCAAAGGCTGTCCCGACGCCGGCAGCGAGATGATGCGACCGGAGATCGGAAGATAGGTGTCTTCGCGGATCACCCGGACAGGTTTCGCGACCCGGGGCTCGACGATACCAATGCCATCGATTTCACGCAGGCGGTCCACGACGGACAGCGGCGCGCGCGTCGTGCTGGCGAAGAGGTCGGCGAAGCGCTCGTCGCCGTAATGCATTTCCATGGCGCGGACGAGCGCCTGGTAGTTCGACACCGACATCACGAACACAGCGACGCCGGCGGCGACAAGCATCGCGATGCTGAGGACCTGAAGCCGCATCGACCAAAGATCACGCAACACCTTGATGTCCAGGACGTTCACCATTCCACGTCCTCGGCATGGACGCGGTTGGGGTTGGGCTCTTCCTTCACGATGCGCCCGCCACTAAGCCGCAACACGCGATGAGCCATTCCTGCGATAGCTGAGTTGTGAGTGATCACGATCGTCGTCGTGCCCAGATCCGCGTTCACCTTGGCGATAGCCGCCAGAACCAGCCGGCCAGTTTCCACATCGAGCGCGCCGGTCGGCTCATCGCAGAGCAGGATGTCCGGTCGCTTTACGATCGCGCGCGCCACCGCGACACGCTGTTGCTCACCGCCGGACAATTGCGAAGGGAAGTGGCCAGCCCGATGCGTCAGTCCGACGAGCTCGAGGGCCTCCCTGGGGCTCATCGGATCGCTGGCAATCTGCGCGACCAGCCGCACGTTCTCCTCGACGGTAAGGCTCGGTATCAAGTTGTAGAACTGGAAGACAAAGCCAACGTGCTCGCGCCGGTATGTCGTGAGCTCCGCGTCGCTGGCCCCGGTGAGCTGGTGGTCTCGCCAGATTGCCGAGCCCGACGTCGGAGCGTCCAACCCGCCAAGAATGTTGAGGAGAGTCGACTTACCCGACCCTGAAGGTCCAAGAAGAACGATGAACTCGCCCTGTCGAATGTCAAGGTCGATGTCCTTGAGCGCCACGACGCGCGAGTCGCCCGAGCCATAAACCTTGCTCAATCCCCGGGCCACAAATACAGGAGCCGACGGCAGTGTTGTTAAACTTTCCGCCGCTCGCTCGTGGGCTTGCATGCGGGCCTCCGGTTCCGCCGACACAACCGAGTTCGTACAGGTCGCAAGGATTGGTCGCTTTGACCTTCGTCAAGTTGGCGGCAGCACCATAGCCGGGCCGTCGAGGATGACCAATGCGACGACCGTCGCCTCCGGCGGAAGCTCGCCGCGAAGTAGACTGGTGAATCGAAGCCGCCGATCTGCTTCTTAAGATCGCCGGTCCTGAAAGCGGTTCCAGGCATGCATGCGGTTGGCGACCTGCACCGCGACCGGATGATACGGAACCGGTTTCATGGCCGTCACCGGCAGCGGCATCTGATCGTCGGTGCGGCGGCCGGCCGCCCAGCGGCCGATCTCCTGGCCGAGCGACATGGAAAGCGCCACGCCGCGGCCGGAATAGACGCCGCCGAAGACGAGCCCCGGTGCCAGCCGGTAGAGCCGCGGCTTGCGGTCGGGCACCACGGCGAAGGTCCCGTGCCAGTATTCCACCATTTCCGGTTCGCCGCCGAAGGCCCGGAATGCCTTGCCCAGCATATGCGAGACTTTTGCGCGGCCGCGGTCGGCCTCATTGCGCCAGAAGGTATGCGTGCCGCCGCTGACCAGACGGTTGTCGCGGTCATAGTGGAAATAGCGCAGGTCGTTGCGCATGTCGGACACCGCCGGATTGCCGACGAGGATCCTGGCGCGCAATTCCTCGGACAGGGGATTTGTCGCCGCCTGGAACACCTTGAAGGGCACAAGCGTCTTCTTCAGCCCCGGCCAGATGTCGCCGGTCAGCGCGTTGGTCGCCAGAACCACCTCCGGCGCCGTGACGCTTCCCGTCGCCGTGAAGACGCGCCAGCCGCCTTCCAGGCGCTCGATGCGCGTCGCGCGCGAGTTCTCGTGGATGGTCACGCCTTCGCGTTCCAGCGCGGCCGCTAGGCCTATGGTCATGGCGAACGGATTGATGTGGCCCGAATTGTGGACCATCCAGCCGCCGAGATAGGGGCTGCCGATGCGCGCGCTGGCTTCCGCGCGGTCGAGCCAGGAGACATTCGCGCCGAGGGCTTTCCATTCGTCGTGGAACTGGCGGGCGCGGGCAAGCGTCGCTTCCGTGTGGGCGGGCTGGATCCAGCCTTCCTGCACCTGATGGGCATCGATGTTGAAGCGTTGCATCAGGCCGAAGGCGACGCCGGCCGAGTCCGCCACCATGCGGTTGTAGCGGGCGCCGAAAGTCTTGCCGTAGGCGGCCTCGAATTCCGAAGGCGATGCCTTGGAGTGATGTGAGATGACGAGGCCGTTGTTGCGGCCGGATGCCGCCGATCCGATCTCGTTGCCTTCCAGCAGGATCACGTCGACGCCGCTGTCGCGCGCGCCGAGCGCCGCGGCCATGCCGGTGAAGCCGCCGCCGACGACCAGCACGTCCGTTTTCACATCGCCCTGGAGTGCCGGCGCCGTCTCGCGCATGCGCGCCGTCTTGCGCCACAGATGCGGCGTCTTCCAATCGACCTCAAACATGAAGGACCGCCTCGTTGGCGCCGCCGAGATAATGCTCGCTCAACGCGGAATGCTCGGCCATCTCCTGGGCCGGGCCGTGCAGCTTCACCTTGCCCGTGTTCAGGAGATAGGCGTAGTCGCCGCATTCGAGCGCGAGCTGGACGTTCTGCTCGACAAGCAGGATCGAGATGCCGTTGCGCGACAGGTCGAGGATGATGCGGAAGATCTGATGCACGATCTTCGGGGCAAGGCCGAGGGACGGTTCGTCGAGCATCAGCAGCTTCGGCTCGGCCATCAGCGCGCGACCGATCGCCAGCATCTGCTGCTGTCCACCCGACATCCGGCTCGCCACGCTGTTGCGGCGCTCCTTGAGCACCGGGAAAAGATCGAACGCCTCGGCGCGAAGTGCTTCGAAGCTCTTGCCGGCGCGGCCGATATGGGCGGCGACCAGGTTCTCCTCCACCGTCAGGCGCTGGAAGATCTGGCGGCCTTCCGGACAATGGGTGATGCCGAGGCGCACGACCTGCTCCGGCCGCATGCCGGTGATGTCGCGCCCTTCGAAAGTGATCGTGCCCGCGCTCGCCCGCGCGACGCCGGAGATGGAATTGAGCAGCGTCGTCTTGCCCGCGCCGTTCGGGCCCAGCACGACGACGATCTCATTAGGATCGACCTCAATGTCGATGCCTTCAAGAACGCCGACGCGCCCGTATCCCGAGCTGAGCCCGGCGATCCTGAGCAGCGGCCCGGATGTCGTC
>RXJA01000430.1 GCA_003963455.1 Hyphomicrobiales bacterium | reverse complement strand
GGCGATCATCACATGGTTCTGCAGGTCGCCGAGCAGTTGGTTGACGAAGACCGACTTGTCCTGCGTGTAGGTGACGTGCATGCCTTCCGGCATCGTCTTGATGAAATTATCGGACACCTCCCGGACATGGGCCAGTGTGTCGATGAGGTTGGCGCCGATGCGCTTCTTCACCTCGATGGCGATAGCCGGCTTGCCGTCGAGCCGGGTGACCGTCTCGGCATCCTTGAAGGTCGAGCGGATGGTGGCGACGTCCTTGGCCTGGACCACGGCATTCGGCGTGGCGACGACTGGCAGGTTGGCGACGTCCTCAGGCGTCTCGATCAGCGACGGCACCTTGACCGCGTATTTGCCTTCCGAGCCTTCGAGGTTGCCGGCGGCGACCAGGCTGTTCGAGGAAGCGACGCCCTGGATCACCTGGTCGAGCTGCAGCCCGTAGGAGGAAAGCTTCACCGGATCGATGACGACCTCGACGAGATCGTCGCGCGCGCCCTGCAGCGAGCCTTCGAGGACGCCGGGCACTTCCTCGATGCGGTCGCGCAGCTCGCGCGCGGCGGCCGTCAGCACGCGCTCCGGCACATCGCCGGAAAGCGTGACGACCAGGACCGGGAATTCCGAGACGTTGACTTCGTTGACCGTCGGCTCCTCGGCCGCCTGCGGCAGGTCGGCCTTGGCGTCCTGCACCTTGCTGCGCGTATCCTGCAGCGCCGTCGCCAGGTCGGTCTGCGGTTGGAACTCGACCAGCACATAGCCGCCGCCCTGGAAGGCGGCCGAGCGCATTTCCTTCAGCCCCTTGAGGCTCTTGAGCTTGCTTTCCATCGGCCTGAGCAGCAGCCGTTCGGAATCCTCCGGCGAGATGCCCTGATAGATCAGGCTGACATACATCATCGGGATCGGAACATCGGGTTCCGCTTCCTTCGGCGTCGACTGATAGGCGACCCAGCCCGCGACGAGCAGGAACAGCAGCGCCGATATCGTGAGGCGGGCGTTGTTGATGGCGAGTCTGACGATATCCATGACTTCGGCCTGTTGTTCTTCGGGCTGCGAACCGGCCGGTGCCGGCAAGCGCGTGTCGTGCTTACTGCGTGCCGGCGGTGGCTTCGCCGATCAGCTTGCTGATGATCGCCTGGTCGGCCTCGACGGGCTTCACCAGATCGCCTTCCTTCACCAGTTCCTGGCCGGCGACGATGATGCGCGCATCTTCGGGAATGCCGCCCAGCACCAGGCCGTTCGGCGTGTCGTCGACCAGGTCGATCGGGAAGAACGCCACCTTGGCGTCCTTGCCGACGGCGCGGATGCCGAGGTCGCCCTTGTCGCCCAGCGTCACCACCGAGCGTGGCAGCAGGACCGCGCTGGTCGGCTCGGCGCTGAGCGCGATCTCTGCGGTCATGCCGGCGGGGATCGAGCCGTCGGCGTTGGGGATCGCCACTTCGACGCGGAAGGTGCGGGTCTGCGCCGAGGCATCGCGGCTGATGTAGCGAACCGTGCCCTTGACCTTCTGGTCGTTGACCAGACGCACATCGGCCTCGTCGCCGATCTTGACGTAGCGCAGGTCGCGCTCGCTGATCTCGCCGCGCGCAATGATCGGATCGAGCTTCAGGATCGTCGCCACCTCGCCGCCCTGCATCACTGAGCTGCCAAGCTCCACCGGAACGCGATCGATGACGCCGTCGAAGGGCGCCTTGACCTCGTTGCGGTCGAGCTCGGCCTGCGCTGTATCCAGCTGCGATTGCGCGAGCGTCAGGTTGGAGCGGGCGGTGTCGAGCTGCAGCTTGGGCAGGTTGCCGGTCTTGGCCAGCTTCTCCGCGGCGTCGAGTTCGGCCTTGCGCTGCACCAGCAGTTGCTTGGCATTGTCGACACTGGAGATTTTCTCCTCGGCCGCCAGCATCAGCACCAGGTCTCCGGTCTTGACGTGGTCGCCCTGCTTGACCGGCAGCTTTTCGATGACGCCCGCGACGCGCGTCGCCAGCACGGCGCGCTTGTCGGCCTCGGTGAGACCCGAAATCCGTATCGCCCGCGCATAGGTCCTGCGCGGCGGCGTCACCACCGCGACGGTGCGCGGCGCGACCTTCGGCTCGGCTTCGGCTGCTTTCGTCTTGGCGGCCTCCGGCTGGTCGGCGCCGGCGTGCTTGTCGGCGGTAACCGACTTATCGGTAGTAGCCGACTTGTCGGCGGCGCTGCCGACGGAGGAAAACGCGCCCGTTCCCATCCAGGCCGCGAAACCGATGAGCACGGCAATGGCTGCAAGCTTGTGAAACCTGATTTTCGGCATCGTCATTTTTCCGTTGCAGGACCTGGCGAGGTCGGCGCTTCCGACTCGGGCGCGCGGCCGATATGGGGGTGCGCGGGGCCTAGTTCAATTTGCCGTGATCGGCGGACGCGCGCTTCTACCTGAAAGTTGCGGCGCAATATAGTCGGAAAAGTTGCGGGAACATTGCGGCGCGCAACGCTATACCTCGACAAATGCGGGCTTTTCTGCCCCCAGGCTGGCGCTTTTACGGCGTGCGGACAGGTTCCCCAAGGTTATTGGCAACAGCCGTCAGCATGATGCGAAAGATCTTGCGCAAGCAGTGACAATCGCCCGGTTGGAGCGCGCTCCCGCCCCACTATGATCCGGTTGAAGCCGTCAAGTGATGAGGTTGAGCAACCGGAAGATTCGCTCGAACGTCCTGCCGTAAGGCGGCCGCAGCAGGCCGCCGGCGCTGAGCTTCGACTGGATGAAGATCGGCTTTTCCTTGCTGAAGGTGCGGAACCCCCATTCGCCGTGATAGGCGCCGGTGCCGCTCTCGCCGACGCCGCCGAAGGGCTGCCGCTCCTGCACCAGATGCATCATGCAGTCATTGATCGTGACGCCGCCGGCCACGGTTTCGTGCATGACCCTTTGCCGGTTGGCGCTGTCGCTGCCGAACCAGTAGAGCGCCAGCGGACGCTCGCCCCGATTCACATGCTCGATGGCCTCGTCCACCGTGCCATACTCGACGATCGGCAGCACAGGCCCGAAGATCTCCTCGCGCATCAGCCGCAGATTTTCGCCCGCATTGCGCACCAGCGCGGGCGCCATCTTGCGGTCGGTGACGCCGAGTTTCTCGTTCGCGGGATTGACCTCGGTGATGTCGGCGCCGCCGTCGCGGGCCTCGGCGACCATGTCGCTCAACCGCCGGTGATGCCGCTCGCTGACGATCGCCGTATAGTCAGGGTTGTCGCCGAGGCGCGGATAGAGCTTCGCGATTGCCGCGGCGAACTTCGCGGCGATCGCCGCGCCCTGGCCTTGCGGCACCATCAGGTAGTCCGGCGCGATGCAGGTCTGGCCGGCATTGAGCAGCTTGCCATAGGCAACGCTGGCGACCGCCGCGTCGAGATCGCAGGACGGATCGAAGATCGCCGGCGACTTGCCGCCGAGCTCAAGCGTCACCGGCGTCAGATTGGCCGCGGCGGCCAGTGCCACCTGTCGGCCGACGGCGGTCGAGCCGGTGAACAGGAGATGGTCGAACGGCAGCGACACGAACGCCTTGCCGACATCCGCGTCGCCGACCATCACAGCGACCTCATCGGCGGCGAAATATTTTTCGACCAGGCTGGCGAGCAGGTCCGAAAATTTCGGCGTCAGCTCCGACGGCTTGATCATGACGCGGTTGCCGGCCGCGAGTGCCGCTGTCGCCGGCGCGATGGCGAGCTGGAACGGATAGTTCCACGGCGAGACGATGCCGACCACCCCGAGCGGCTGCGGCAACAGGCGGTTGCGGCCGGGCAGGAACGGCAGACTGGTGGCGACGCGGCGCTCGCGCATCCAGGCGCCGAGATGCGACAGCGCGTGCCTGATGCCGGCGCGCACGACGAACAATTCGGCAAGCCGCGTTTCCTGCGCCGCGCGGGCGGAGAAATCGCTGTCGATCGCCGCGCAGATTTCGCCCTCGTGCTCTTCGGTGAGCGTGAGGAGGCGCTTGAGGCGATCCTTGCGGACCGCTAGGCTTGGGAAGGGCTCCTTCTCGAAGGCCCGGCACTGCAGCTCGAACCGGGCGCCGAGCGCGTTCTGTCTTGTCTGCAGCATCGCAACCTCCCGTTTACGTTCAGGTAAGTTACATCGGCCATGCAACCGAATCCAGCGTTGCCCGGGTTCCGTTGCGGAATGCCCCGATTCAAGCGATCCGGATATCCGGTTGGCACCCGTCGTCGACATAGGAAAGCCCATCGGTCCGCAAACGACCCTTTTCGCCGTTCATGTATGAACTGGCGTGCAAACGGTGCTTGGCGGCGGTGGGCGGCTCGCGGCGAAAAAATCCGCAACATCGGTCGAGCGCCTCATGTCCGCGCGGCTTAGCTGGGTGCTGCCACGGAGAATGGAACGATGAAGGCAGCGGCTCATGACCACCATGCCCGGATGCGAAGGGTGCTGGATCACATAGATCGGCATCTCGACGACGATCTGAACCTGGAGGCGCTGAGCGACGTCGCAGCCTATTCGAAATATCATTTCCACCGGCAGTTCACGGCGACCTTCGGGCTGTCCGTGCACCGCTATGTCCAGCTCGCCCGCATGAAGCGCGCTTCATTTCGGTTGGGCCACGCGGACGCAGAAAGCGTCACCGATATAGCGATGGATGCTGGTTACGACGCACCGGATGCCTTCGCCCGCGCCTTTCGGCAACGGTGCGGGCAATCGCCCTCGTCATTCCGGAGATCTCCCGACTGGGGATCGTGGCTGATGGCCTTCGGGCCTCTCGACAACGCGAGGACAAAGCTCATGCAGATAATCTTTACACCAGATGACGTGATGATCCGCGAAGTGCCGCCCACCCCGGTGGCGGTTATGGAACATCGCGGAGATCGGGCGATGCTCGGCGACACCATCCAGCGGTTCATCGCCTGGCGTAAGGCGGCCGGACTGTCGCCCGAAACGAGCCCGACCTTCAACGTCTTCCGCTCCGAAAGATGTCCCGCTGTCGCGGCCGACTACAGCATGGACATTTGCGTCGGCACCGACCGGCCGATCGACGCGGGCGACGAAGAGGTAAAGGCCGGCGAGATCCCCGGCGGGCGCTGCGCCGTGCTGCGCTATCCCGGCAATACCAACAATCTGGAGCCGGCTGCGCTCTACCTTTATCGCGACTGGCTTCCGGCCAGCGGCGAGGAAACGCGCGACTTCCCGATCTATTGCCAGCGGCGGCTGTCCTTTTCCCCGGCCGCGCCGGTGCCTGAAATCATCGTCGAGCTGTTCCTGCCGCTGAAATAGCGCCGCCCGTGACGGCGGCCTGTCCGCTCCGGTCGCAAAACCGGACTGGCCGCTGTCTACCCGGGCTCGGTCCTGCAGGCTCAGGTCCTTGCAATCAGGCCTGGCGCCGCGCCGCCTCCGGCTTCATCCGCGCGGCAAGGAATTCCTTGACGCGGCGCCCCGGCGCCGGACCATGCAACGGCTTGAAGCCGTCGGCGAGCTCGCCCGAAAGATCGAGTGTGGCCCGCTCGCCGACGGCGTCGTAATTCGCTTCCAGCCAGTCGCTTGCAGCACTTCGGCCGAGGTCGCGCAGATAGGCGATGAACGCCCATTCGGCATTGACCTTGGATGAGGCCGATAAATCCTTGAAGGCCTCGTCTGCATCGATGCGGTGCATGCGGATGTCGCGGTATTCGCCATGTGGCAGGCGTCCGGCCGCGATCAGTTCCTTGACGAAGGCGATCGAGCGGAATTCGCGCAGGAGCCCCGCGTTGAAGGTGATCTCGTCGATGCGGTTCTGGATCTCGTTGGCGCTTTTCGGCGTGCCTTCGCGCACCACCGGATTGATCTGCACCAGGAGCACGTCCTCGGTCGCTGCCGTCTTGAAGAACGGGAAGAGCGCCGGATTGCCGCCATAGCCGCCGTCCCAATAGGGCACGCCCTTGATCTCGACGGCGCGGAACAACTGCGGCAGGCAGGCCGAGGCCATCACCGTATCGAGGTCGATCTCGCCGTCGGAGAAGACGCGCAGCTGCCCGGTTTCGACATTGGTGGCCGAAATGAAAAGCTCCATCGACCTGCAAGCGCGCACATTGTTGAAGTCGATCTCCTTCTCCACCACATCGCGCAGCGGATTGAGGCCGAGCGGATTGGCGACATAGGGTGAGAACACCCGCGACATCGTATCGAAGAAGACATAGCCGGGTGTGTTCTCGATCGACCAGTTGCCCCACGCGACATCCCAAGGCATGCGCTGCACCGGGCTGAAGCGACCCTTCGAGGCCACCGCCCGCCAGAAATCGTCGAGCTTCCGGCGCGCGCCCTCGACGCCGCCGCGCACAAGGCCGTCCGCCAGCGCCACCGCGTTCATGGCCCCGGCGCTGGTGCCGGACACCGCCGCGATCTCCAGCCGGCCGTCTTCCAGCAGCCGGTCGAGCACGCCCCAGGAAAAGGCGCCGTGCGAGCCGCCGCCTTGAAGCGCGATGTTGATCTTCTTCTTTTCCTCCGCCTTGCCGTTCTTCACCATGGCGTTCCTTGTCTTGATGCGTAACCTGCCCTTGCGTAATGGGGGCGAAGCCGCAGCAATCAGTCGATGCTGCAGTGCAGCATATAGGTGATGACCAAGGCAAGAACACGAACACACAAGCGTGATCATGGGATTTTTCCTCGCCCCACAAAGTGGGCTACGGGATTCACACATCTTGTGTGACTGGCGTGACTGATCGGCCGAAGGCTTGATTGCCAGGTGGTTCCCCCAATCCGTCGCTGCTTCGCAGCGCCACCTTTCCCCCCTCCGGAGGGAAAGGAAGGGAGCGTTACTGGACGAGCGCTGACGGCTAAAAGCTTGGCGCCTTTCCTCTACCCCGTCGATCGGGGGAGAGGTGGCTTGGCGAAGCCAAGACGGAGTGGGGGTCGACCAGCGCTACATTAGACAATGCATGCGCCTCAGGCCACGAGGTCCGGCACGGGCCCGACATAGCGCGACTGCGGCCTGATCAGCCGCCCCGTCGCCTGCTGCTCGCGCGCATGCGCGATCCAGCCGGCGACGCGGCCGGCGGCAAAGACACTGGAGAATGCCTCCTTCGGGAAGCCGACCGATTCCAGGAGAAGCGCGGTGTAGAACTCGACATTGGTCTGGATCGAGCGTTGCGGCTTGGCGATCCTGAGCACGTCGAGAGCTGCCTGCTCCACAGTCTCCGCGAAGGCCAGCCGGCTGCCCATTTCCTTGCCGCTCGCCTCGTTGCGCGAACCGAGTTGCCGCACGACCGCCTTCAGCGCGTCGGCGCGCGGATCGCGCACACGATAGATGCGATGGCCGAAACCCATGATGCGCTCGCCATGTGCGATCGCGTCTGTGAGCCATGCGGTAGCGTCGCCGCTGGCCTCGATGGCGTCCAGCATCTCGATCACCGGTCCCGGCGCACCTCCGTGCAGCGGGCCTTTCAGCGCGCCGAGCCCGGCCAGGATCGCGGAGGTCAGCCCGGCTTGTGTCGACGCCACCACGCGGGTCGCGAAGGTCGAGGCATTGAGCCCATGGTCGCAAACCGTCACCAGATAGCTGTCCAGTGCCCCGGCAAGCGCCGGCGTGGCGGCGCCTGCCAGCATCCGCAGCATATCGCCGGCATAATCGGCGTTTTCGTCGGGAGCGATCGGCGTCTCGCCTCGGCCAAGGCGCAGCAGCGCAGGGGTCAGCACCGCCGGCGCGGCAAGCAGCCTCAGCGCATCGGCAAGCCCGTCGCCGTCCGGCAGCATGGCCATGCCCGCCCGCATGCCGCTGTAGATATCGAGCGGCGCAAGTTGCTCAAGCACCGGTTGCAGGCGATCGAACACCTCTACGCGCGCCTTGCCGACCGCCTTCTCCAGCTCGGCATCGCCTGGAAGGTTGTCGAAGAAGCCGTCGAACAACAGCCGGACCACCTGCGCATAGCGCCAGCGGCCGGCAAGCTCCATCAGCGAATGGCCGCGGATGGTGAGATGCCCGCCCGCGCCATCGACATCGGAAAGCACCGTGTCGGCCGCCACAACATCATCGAGCCCATTCGTCATGATCGTCTCCTTGACCTTTTGCGCATTGCAATTAATGCTGCACAATCAATGCATCAATCTTGATCAAGATAATCAATATAAGGCGGCAAATGACGGAGTGGCTGACGCGGGAGCAAGCGCTGGAGCGGCTGAACGTCAGGCCGCAGACGCTCTATGCCTATGTCAGCCGCGGCCGCATCGGCATGAAGCCGGACGACGCCGACCCGCGCCGCAGCCAGTACCGCGCCGACGATATCGCCGCGCTCGCCACCCGCCGAGCTCGCGGCCGGAGCCCGCAGGCGATCGCCGAAAGCGCCATCGCCTGGGGCGAACCGGCGATCGCCACGTCGATCTCGACGGTGCTGCATGGCCGCCTGGTCTATCGCGGCAAGGATGCGGTGGCATTTTCAGACGCGGCGACGCTCGAGGAAACGGCCGCCCTGTTGTGGGCATCGGATTCCCCGGTGTCGTTCGCTTCGCTGACGCCTTTGGCCGCCCGGCAGAGCGGCACGCCAACAGCATTTGCCAGGCTCTCGGCGCTCGCGGCCGAAGGCTGGCCCTCGCTCGGCCGCAGGCCGGCCATGCTGCAGCAGGACGGCGCCGCCGCTACCAGCACGCTGGCCACGGCACTCGGCGCCGCGCCAGGCTCCGAACCCGTACATGCAAGGCTGGCGCGCGGCTGGTCCGTCGGGGACGAGGGCGCCGATCTCATCCGCACGGCGCTGGTGCTGCTGGCCGACCACGAGCTCAACGCTTCGACCTTCGCCGCCCGCGTCGCGGCGTCCACCGGCGCCCCGGTCGCCGCCTGCCTGCTCGCCGGCCTGGCTACGCTCACCGGCCCGCGTCATGGAGGCGCGGGCGCCGCGGCGATCGCGCTGGTCGAGGATGCGGAACGGCTGGGCGCGGACGAGGCGATCGCCCGCTGGCTGGCGCATGACCGGCCGCTGCCCGGCTTCGGCCACCCGCTCTACCCGGAAGGCGACCCTCGCGCCGAGGGCCTGTTCTCCGGCCTCGAGATCGATGGCGGACTGTCGCGCCTGCGCGACGCGGTGCTTGCCGCGACCGGCCTGCATCCGAACATCGACTTCGCGCTTGCCGCGCTGACGCGCGGCCTGCGCCTGCCCACCGATGCGCCGTTCCGCCTGTTCGCACTTGGCCGCAGCGTCGGCTGGACGGCGCATGCCGTCGAACAGGTGACCAGCAACAGGCTGATCAGGCCCCGCGCCCGTTATGATGGGCCTGTCGGGCCCTAGTGGACGCCGGTGGGTCATACGGGTGAAGCGCTTAGCACTTTGTCTTTCGGTGAAGCGCGCCAAGGTGTGTCGAGATTCGGGTCAGGCCGAGTCGAGAACGATGGCTGCCGAGAACCGGAGCGGAGCGTACTTAAAGTACGTGAGCACCGGAAGCGCAGGCAGTCGTCGTTCGCAGGCCGGCCTCACCCGAATATCGGCACACCCTACGACATCGTGTCGAGCTTACGCTGCATGGCCGCGATCTGCGCCTTCAATTCCTGCAGGTCGTCGGACTTTTCTTCCTTCTTCGGCGGTTCGGCCGGGGCGGCGGCAGTGCCGCCGGCGGGCGGGAACGGCGTGAACATGCGCATGGCGTTCTGGAACATTTCGACATTGCGGCGGGTCTGTTCCTCGAGCGCCTTCATCGGCGTCTTCATGATGTCGATCGGCGTCTTGCCGAAGGCGCCCTTCATCTGCTCGCGAAACCGCTCCTGCTCCTTGGAGAAGGCGATCATCGACTGTTCGAGGAAGCTCGGCACGATCATCTGCATCTGATCGCCATAGAAGGAGATGAGCTGTCGCAGGAACGGGATCGGCAGCATGTTCTGCCCGTCCTTGTTCTCCAGCTCGAAGATGATCTGCGTCAGCACCGGATGGGTGATGTCGTCGCCGGTCTTTGCGTCCTGGACCGTGAACTCTTCGCCCTTCTTGACCATCTCGGCCAAGTCCTCGAGCGTCACATAGGTGCTCGTGCCGGTATTGTAGAGCCGGCGATTTGCATACTTCTTGATGACGATCGGGTCGTCTTTTGCGGCCATCCGTATCCTCCCCAGGACACCGGCACTTCTAGGAGTAAGCGGCCGGTAACGATTGCGCCCTTAATCGAGGATACGCGCAAAAGCGTCACAATTCCAAGTGGTTTGTGCACTGCGGCATCAATTAATGCTGCATAGCCATTGCAAAATCCGCCGCGCGGTCAACGTCACGTTACCGCGACCGGCGCGCGCCCCGCTTGCCGCGCATGGCGGTCATGCCCATTTCCGGTTTGACTCAGATCATTGAACGGGCAAGAAAAGTCTTCAAACGATAGCCTAAAATACGACACCTCGAAGTCTGGAGAAGAAAATGGCCGCTTCCAATTCAATCGTCGTTGCCAGCGCCGCCCGTACCGCGGTCGGCTCCTTCAACGGCAGTTTCGCCGCCACGCCGGCGCATGAGCTCGGCGCCGTCGTCATCAGGGAATTGCTCGCGCGTGCGGGCGTCGAGGCGGCGGAAGTCGACGAGGTCATCCTCGGCCAGGTGCTGACCGCCGCTCAAGGGCAGAACCCGGCCCGCCAGGCCTCGATCAATGCCGGACTGCCGAAGGAGACCACCGCCTGGGGCCTCAACCAGGTTTGCGGCTCGGGGCTGCGCGCCATCGCGCTCGGCATGCAGCAGATCGCCACCGGGGACGCCAAGGTGATCATCGCCGGCGGCCAGGAATCGATGTCGCTGTCGCCGCATGCGGAGCACCTGCGGGCCGGCGTCAAGATGGGCGACTACAAGATGATCGACACCATGATCAAGGACGGCCTGTGGGACGCCTTCAACGGCTACCACATGGGCAACACCGCCGAGAACGTCGCCCGCCAGTTCCAGATCACCCGCGACGACCAGGACGCGTTCGCCTTGGCCTCGCAGAACAAGGCGGAAGCCGCGCAGAAGGCCGGCAGGTTCAAGGACGAGATCGTCGCTTTCATCATCAAGGGCAAGAAGGGCGACACCGTCGTCGATCAGGACGAATATATCCGCCATGGCGCGACGCTCGACGCCATGACCAAGCTGAAGCCCGCTTTCGACAAGGACGGCACGGTCACCGCAGCCAATGCATCGGGCATCAATGACGGCGCCGCCGGCGCGTTGCTGATGACCGAGGCCGAGGCCGCCCGGCGTGGCATCACGCCCTTGGTCCGCATCGCCTCATGGGCGACCGCCGGCGTCGATCCGGCGATCATGGGCACCGGACCTATCCCGGCCTCGAAGCGGGCGCTGGAAAAGGCCGGCTGGTCGGTCAAGGATCTCGATCTCGTCGAGGCCAACGAGGCTTTCGCGGCGCAGGCCTGCGCCGTCAACAAGGGCATGGGCTGGGATCCCTCGATCGTCAACGTCAACGGCGGCGCCATCGCCATCGGCCATCCGATCGGCGCCTCCGGCGCCCGCATCTTCAACACGCTGGTCCACGAGATGCGCCGCCGCGGCGCGAAGAAGGGCCTTGCCACGCTGTGCATCGGCGGCGGCATGGGCGTTGCCATGTGCGTGGAAGCGCTCTGAGCGGATAGCGAATAGGGAGTAGCGAATAGGGGAGAATAGCGTGGGCGCAGCGGGACCGTAAGATCCCTACTCGCTATTCCCTACTCGCTCCGAGGATCAAAGGGAGGAGCACATATGAGCAAGGTAGCAATCGTCACGGGCGGATCGCGCGGCATCGGCGCGGCGATATCGGTCGCGTTGAAGAACGCCGGCTATTCGGTCGCGGCGAACTATGCCGGCAATGACGAGGCGGCCGCGAAGTTCAAGGCCGAGACGGGTATCCCCGTCTACAAATGGTCGGTCGCCGACTACGACGCCTGCGCCGCCGGCATCAAGCAGATCGAAGCCGATCTCGGTCCGGTCTCGGTTCTGGTCAACAATGCCGGCATCACCCGCGACGCCATGTTCCACAAGATGACGCGCGAGCAGTGGAAGGAAGTCATCGACACCAACCTTTCCGGCGTCTTCAACATGACGCATCCGCTGTGGAGCGGCATGCGCGACCGCAAGTTCGGCCGCGTCGTCACCATCTCCTCGATCAACGGCCAGAAGGGCCAGGCCGGCCAGGCCAATTATTCGGCCTCGAAGGCCGGCGACATCGGCTTCAGTAAAGCACTCGCTCAAGAGGGGGCTCGCGCGGGCATCACCGTCAACGTCATCTGCCCCGGCTATATCGCGACCGAGATGGTCAAGGCGATCGATGAGAAAGTGCTCAACGAGCGCATCATCCCGCAGATCCCGGTCGGCCGCCTCGGCGAACCGGAAGAGATCGCGCGCTGCGTCGTTTTCCTCGCCTCCGACGAGGCCGGCTTCATCACCGGCTCGACCATCACCGCCAATGGCGGCCAGTACTTCGCCTGACGCCTGTTATCACCAAGGCGGTTCACCCGGAATTGCGCCAAGACGGCACCGACGTCGGAGCCGTCTTGTCCACCGCCGGCGAGGTCGGCGCGACACCCTGCCTCAATCCGGCACGCAAAGGTTAACGGCCGCGCCGCGCCCTGTGCGCAACTCGCTTCACAAGCTGTGGGTTTTCGGTGGGCAAGCTGTGGATAACACCATATCTTGGGGTGAACAAACCGGGAAAGTCGTCAGATCGCTGATTCGTCGCCGATTCGTTCTGGCTTTGACCGGAAAGTTAACGGCGGGCAGCGCAAACGTCACCGAATTCGTTAAAAACGATTAAGAAAAGTCAACAATTTCATAATCTTGACGATGGCCCTCAAGTCGACCGCGACCGTTCCCCGGCAAAGGTTAACGACGATGTCGGCCCGGTGGGGACTAGGCATGAATTGGGCCAATTCACCGATTCAGCATGTGGTGAGACGCATGGTCAAAAAAACCACATATAGCCGTGAACAAAACCTGAATCTGGGCGAGTCAGCGATTCGTCGCTGATTCGTTCCAGACTCGTTCCAGCCGTTAACAGGGAACCGATTTTGGATGCCCCAGCCCGCCTTGCCCGCCCGCAAAGGAACATTCCGCTTTCTCTCCGCGTCTTAAATCCCTATGTGTCGCCTGTCACACGCGGCGCCGCCGCCGTGCTTCAGACTGCAAGCGGCAGAAACCTTTATTTCCGAGCCGATGAACATCCAGCCGAAACATTCCCAGCCGTTGATCCTTTCGGGCCGCGACGTGACGGCCGTGCTGGGGCCCACGAACACCGGCAAGACGCATCTCGCCATCGAACGCATGGTCGCGCATGAGACCGGCGTCATCGGCCTGCCGCTGAGGCTGCTTGCCCGCGAAGTCTATGCCCGGGTCTGCGAGAAGGTGGGCGCCCACAAGGTGGCGCTGATCACCGGCGAGGAGAAGATCGTTCCGGCCGGCGCGAGATATTCTGTCTGCACCGTCGAGGCGATGCCGCGCGAGACCGACGCCGCCTTCGTCGCCATCGACGAAGTGCAGCTCGCCGGCGATCTCGAACGCGGCCACATCTTCACCGACCGCATCCTGCATCTGCGCGGCCGCCAGGAGACGCTGCTTCTGGGCGCGGCTACCATGCATGGCATCCTGCAGCGCCTCTTGAAGGGCGTGTCGGTGGTGACCCGGCCCAGGCTGTCGCACCTTGCCTATGCCGGCTCGAAGAAGCTGACCCGGCTGCCGCGGCGCACCGCCATCGTCGCTTTCTCGGCGGACGAGGTCTATGCCATCGCCGAACTGATCCGCCGTCAGCAGGGCGGTGCCGCCGTCGTGCTCGGCGCGCTTTCGCCGCGCACCCGCAATGCCCAGGTCGAGATCTTCCAGTCCGGCGACGTCGACTATCTCATCGCCACCGACGCCATCGGCATGGGGCTGAACCTCGACCTCGACCATGTCGCCTTCGCCCAGAACCGCAAATTCGACGGCTATCAGTACCGCAACCTTGCCGCGGCCGAGCTCGGCCAGATCGCCGGCCGCGCCGGCCGGCATCTGCGCGACGGCACGTTCGGCGTCACCGGCCAGGTCGATCCGTTCGACGAGGATCTGGTCGCCAAGATCGAGGCGCACGACTTCGACCCGGTGAAGGTGCTGCAGTGGCGCACCGCCGATTTTGATTTTTCCAGCCTCGACGCGCTGAAGCGCTCGATAGAGACCAATGCGCCGGTCGAAGGGCTGACCCGCGCGTTGCCGGCCGTGGACGCGCAGGCGCTGGAGCATCTGTCGAAGGACGGCGAGATCCGCGCTTTGGCCACAGGCAAGGAGCGCGTGGCGCTGCTGTGGGAAGCCTGCGCGCTGCCGGACTACCGCAAGATCGCGCCGGCCCAGCATGCCGACCTCATCGCCTCGATCTATATGGACCTTGCGCGGCACGGCCATGTCGATGAGAATTACATGGCCGAGCAGGTGCGGCGCGCCGACACGACGGAAGGCGATATCGACACACTGTCGCATCGGATCGCCCAGATCCGCACCTGGACTTTCGTTTCCAACCGCCCCGGCTGGCTGGCCGATCAGCTACACTGGCAGGAAAAGACGCGCGAAATCGAAGACAGATTGTCGGATGCGCTGCATGAGCGGTTGACGAAACGCTTCGTAGA
>RXJA01000155.1 GCA_003963455.1 Hyphomicrobiales bacterium | reverse complement strand
CATAGGCGCCCTTCAGCCAGCGATTGAGGTCGATGTCCTTGCAGCGCGCGGAGCAGAACGGATAGTGCTCGCGCGAGGAAGGTTTCCCGCATTCGGGGCAGGGCCGCTTCGGCCTCAACGGCGTCACCTTGTCGTCCAGGCTCATGAGCGCGCGGCGTGCCAGTTCTGGTGCGTCTTGAAACCCTCGCCTGAAAGCAGCGCGACACTTTCATAAAGCGGCAGGCCGACCACGTTGGTGTAGGAGCCGACCAGCTTGACGACGAAGGAGCCGGCCAGGCCCTGCACCGCGTAGCCGCCGGCCTTGCCGCGCCATTCGCCGGAGGCGACATAGGCGTCGATCTCCTCGCGCGGCAGCCGCTTGAAGCGCACCCTGGTCTCCACCAGCCGCTGGCGCAACTTGCCGCCCGGCGTGATCAGGCAAATGCCGGAATAGACCCGGTGCGAGCGGCCGGAAAGCAGGCCGAGGCAATTGATGGCGTCGTCGATCGTCTCGGCCTTGGGCAGGATGCGCCGCCCGACCGCCACCACCGTGTCGGCGGCGAGGATGAAGGCAGGTGCGTAGTCGTCCTCGCTCTTAAGCGAGGCGAGCGCCTTCTCGGCCTTGTCCTTGCAGAGGCGCTTGGCCAGCGAGCGCGGATGCTCTGCGCGCAGCGGCGTCTCGTCGACATCGGCGGGCAGAACCCGGTCCGGCTCGATGCCGGCCTGCTGCAAGAGTTCGATGCGGCGCGGCGAACCAGAGGCAAGCACCAGCTTCTGCAGAATGCTCATCGCGCTTCGCGCCGGACTGTTACTTGAAACGGTAGGTGATGCGGCCCTTGGTCAGGTCGTAAGGCGTCATCTCGACCAGGACCTTGTCGCCGGTCAGCACGCGAATGCGGTTCTTTCGCATGCGGCCGGCCGTGTGGGCGATGATTTCGTGTTCGTTTTCGAGCTTCACGCGAAACATCGCATTGGGGAGCAGTTCGGTGACCACACCTGGAAACTCGAGGACTTCTTCCTTCGGCATTCGATACCTTTGCTTGGATGGGCGTTCCGTCGCCTAGAGCATGATGCCGAAACGTGTGAAGCGGTTTTCGGACGGCATCGTGCTCTACTTGATCCGGAGACGAATTCAAACTTCAGGTCGAATAGACCTGAAGTCATCCGACTCCAACCGGAATTTGCGCGGAACCTATATGATAATCGCCCGCTTGTGAACATCCCTAATCCGAGGCGCTTTCAGCCTCCGGTGCCGTAAAACGCCTGTTAATGCGCCCTTTCAGCCGTTCGCGCACGTCGCGATAGGCGGCCATGATGTGCTCGCGCGTGCCGCCCGTGTCGGTCGGGTCGGGCATCGGCCAGTATTCGACCTCGACGGCGAGCGATCGGGTCAGCTCCAGCGCCGCATGATGCGCCTCCGGCGCCAGCGTGACGATCAGGTCGAAATAATCGTCTTCCAGCTCCTCCAGCGTCCTGGGCTGACGCTCGCCGAGCGACAGGCCCTCCTCGGCAAGCACCGCGTCGACGAACGGATCGCGCTCGCCGGCGCGCACGCCGGCCGAGGCGACGAAGGTGGTGGCGGGCAGCATGCGGCGCGCCAGTTGCTCCGCGATCGGCGAGCGCACCGCGTTCATGCCGCACAGGAACAGGATCGAATGAGGCAGGGCGGCCGACACTAGAGCATGATCCCGAAAAGTGGGAACCGGTTTTCGGAAGAGATCATGATCCAACAAAAGAGCATGATCCCGAACCGGAGGTCAGCGCATGCAAAAAGTGGGAACCGGTTTTCGGAGAAGATCATGCTCCGACAAAGAACTGGATCAGGGTGGCGATTCAACGAAACGTCATCCTGGTCTAGCCTCGCCAGTGCAGCACGCAGACCAGCGTGAACAGCCGTCGCGCCGTGTCGAAGTCGATCTCGATCTTGCCGGCGAGCCGGTCCATCAGCGTCTGCGAGCCCTCATTGTGCAGGCCGCGCCGGCCCATGTCGATCGCCTCGATATGGCTGGGCGTCGAGGAGCGGATGGCCTCGTAGTAGCTTTCGCAGATCAGATAGTAATCCTTGACGATGCGCCTCAGCGGCGTCAGCGACAGGATGTGGGTGACCACCGCGGCGCCATTCTCGCGGCTGACGGCGAAGACCAGGCGCTGCTCGGCCAGCGAGAGCTTCAATCTGTACGGGCCGCTGCCCTCGTCGCCGACCGGCCGGAAACGGTTCTCCTCGATGAGGTCGAAGATCGCCACGGCCCGCTCGTGCTCGACGTCGGGCGTCGAGCGTCCGATCGTTTCGTCGAGCTCGACGTCGATCAGCCTGTCGCGGGTTTGGTCGCGGCCGGACATCGCTACATGTTCAGCCTGATCGAGACGGAGCGGGCATGCGCATCGAGACCTTCCGCCTTGGCGAGCGCGATCGCGGCGGGCGCCAGCGCCTTGAGCTGCTCCGGCCCGAGCTTGAGGATCGAGGTGCGCTTGACGAAGTCGAGCACGGACAGGCCCGACGAGAAACGCGCCGACCGCGCTGTCGGCAAGACATGGTTGGAGCCGCCGACATAGTCGCCGATGACTTCCGGCGTATGCCGGCCGATAAAGACGGCACCGGCGTTGCGCATCCTGGAAAGGAACGACTCGGCGTCGTCGAAAGCGAGCTCGACATGCTCGGCCGCAATCCTGTCGACCAGCGGCAGCGAGGCGTCGAGCGTCGGCACCAGGATGACCGCGCCGAAATCGCGCCAGCTCGCGGCCGCGGTCCCGGCGCGCGGCAGGACCTTGAGCTGGCGTTCGACCGCCCGCTCGACCGCCCGGCCGAGATCGGCGTTGTCGGTGATCAGGATCGATTGCGCCGAACTGTCGTGCTCGGCCTGTGCCAAAAGGTCTGCCGCGATCCAGTCCGGATCATTGTCGGCATCTGCCACGACCAGCACTTCCGACGGTCCGGCGATCATGTCGATGCCGACCGTGCCGAACACCTGCCGCTTGGCCGCCGCGACATAGGCATTGCCCGGTCCGACGATCTTGGCGACGGGTTTGATCGTCTCGGTGCCGTAGGCGAGCGCCGCAACGGCCTGCGCACCGCCGACGCGGTATATTTCCGAAACGCCGGCAAGGTCGGCGGCCACCAGCACCAGGGGATTGATGACGCCGCCGGTGGCCGGCACGACGATGACGATGCGTTCGACGCCGGCGACCCTGGCCGGCACGGCATTCATCAGCACCGAGCTCGGATAGCTTGCCGTGCCGCCGGGAACGTAGAGGCCGACGGCTTCGATCGCCGTCCAGCGCGAGCCGAGCTCGACGCCGGCGGCATCCGTATAGCGGTCGTCCTTCGGCTTCTGCCGCTCGTGATGCGAACGGATGCGGTCGCGCGCGAACTTGAGCGCCTCGACCGTCGCCGGATCAGCCGCTTCATAGGCCTTGGCGACGTCGCTTTTCGAGACGGCGATGCCGAGTGCGCCGAGATCGGCCTTGTCGAACCTCAGCGTATAGTCGATCAGTGCCTTGTCGCCTTCGGCGCGTACGCGGGCGATGATGTCCCGCACCACGGCCTCGACATCGGCAGACACCTCGCGCTTGGTGGTGAGGAATGCCGAAAAGCGCTGCTCGAAATCGGCGTCCTGCTGGCGAAGCGTTATGGCCATTGCGCTCTAGCCTCTGTGCACGGGTCGGGAGGTGGCTTCCCAGGAGCCGCCGACATCGGCAAGCCGCGCCTCGACGCATTCGACGTCGAGCATGATGGTGCCGCCGCCTGAAAACACCAGCTCGACGATGCCGGCCGGCTTGCTGATGGGGATGAAGCTGATCGCCAGCAACGACAGCACCTCCGCAGGCTTGTCGCGCGGAATGCCGCTGGTCTTGGCGCCGAGCACACGGTCGAAATGCAGAACGCTCTGCCGCCGCTCATTGTGCTGGCGCAGCAGGCCGGATTTCGCTTCCCACACGAAGCGGTTCATGGTCAGCACGAAGCGCTTGGCCGCCGGCAGGTATTGGAGGTCGGAGACCTTCATCACGGCGTCCTGGACATGCGCCGAGACGATGCTCAGATCCTGATCGTCGAGCGCGATGAGCTTGAGAGCTGCCATGCGGAATGCGCACCTGAAGGTTGATAATTCAGCCCTCTGTTATGCGGTCTTTCCCGCCGGTGCAACTCGCCCGAGGCGGATGCGGTTACCCCTCAGCCCGAAATCCGCTCGATCACCGCGCCGCAGCCGGAAAGCTTTTCCTCCAGCCGCTCGAAGCCACGGTCGAGGTGGTAGACGCGGTTGACCGTGGTCTCGCCTTCGGCGGCAAGGCCCGCGATCACCAGTGACACCGAGGCGCGCAGGTCGGTCGCCATGACCGGCGCGCCCTTGAGCCTGGTAACGCCGTCGACGATCGCCGTCTGGCCGGCGAGCGTGATGTGGGCGCCGAGGCGGGCGAGTTCCTGCACATGCATGAAACGGTTCTCGAAGATCGTCTCCGTGATGCGCGACCTGCCCTTGGCCATCGTCATCAGGCCCATGAATTGCGCCTGCAGGTCGGTCGGGAAGGCGGGGAAGGGGGCGGTCGTCACGTCGACCGGCGCGATGCCTGAGCCATTGCGCCTGACGCGGATGCCTTCATTGGTCGGCGTGATCTCGGCGCCTGTCTCGACGAGAACGTCGAGCGCGGTCTGCAAAAGGTCCGGCCGCGCGCCTTCGAGCATCACGTCGCCGCCGGTCATGGCCACCGCCATGGCATAGGTGCCGGTTTCGATGCGGTCGGGGATGACGCGCACGCGCGCCCCGGACAGCGCCTCGATGCCCTGGATGGTGATGGTGGAGGTGCCGGCGCCATGGATCTTGGCGCCCATGGCGATCAGGCATTCGGCGAGATTGACGATTTCCGGCTCGCGCGCGGCGTTTTCCAGCACCGTCTCGCCCTTGGCGAGCGAGGCCGCCATCATCAGCACATGGGTGGCGCCGACCGACACTTTCGGGAACACGTAGCGGTTGCCGACAAGGCGGCCGTTCTTGGTCTTGGCGACGACATAGCCGTTGTCGACGTCGAGCTCGGCGCCCAGAACCTGCAGGCCCTCGAGAAACAGGTCGACCGGGCGCGTGCCGATGGCGCAGCCGCCTGGCAGCGACACCTTGGCCTCGCCCATGCGGGCAAGCAGAGGCCCGATCACCCAGAAGGAGGCCCGCATCTTCGACACCAGTTCGTAAGGCGCGGTGGTGTCGACGATGTTGCGGGCGGAGAAATTGATGGTGCGCGAATAGCCTTTCTGCTGGCTCTCGCGGCGCCCGTTGACCGAGTAGTCGACGCCGTGATTGCCGAGGATCCGGATCAGTTGCTCGACATCGGCGAGATGCGGGACGTTCTCGAGCGTCAGCGTGTCGTCGGTGAGCAGCGAGGCGATCATCAGCGGCAGCGCCGCGTTCTTGGCGCCCGAGATCGGAATGGTACCGGCAAGCTCATTGCCGCCGACAATTCTGATGCGATCCATAAGAAAACGTCCCCTCGGCCAGAACCGGCCGCTTCAATCGGTTGATGCGCCCGGCTTAGACCATTGGCCGGCTTGGTTCAAGAAATAGGATTTTCTCAAAACCGGACCGACCATGGCCGGGCAGTATGGCTGATTTGGTCAGTCCTTGTGCATTTTTCCAGCAGCCGACAATCCTTCCGGCCGGTCGTCAGGATCGGGGGCGTGATGGCCGGCGTCGCCAACCCGCCGCGAACGCGCCTGTGCCTTGCGCTTCTGAAGATTGGCGCGCAGCGCCTCCGCCAACCGGTCCTTGCGCTCGCCGGCGCCTTTTTTCGGTGGATTTGCCTTATCGTCCATTGTCCCGTCCCTGGCCGGTGGTCGGCCGGTCGCGATTCCGAAATGGCTAGCATTTTTGCGCGGTCATGTCATGAAAGCAGGCCGCAAGGCGGCTTTCATGCTGTGGATCAGCCAGGCATGTCGCCTGAAATCGCACAATTGGCGGCAGGAATCGCCCGCGACGCTTTAGGTTTCTCTTGGCCTTGCGCTTGCCGGTTCGATATGGCAGAAGCGCCGCCATCGCAGGCTGCGGTAGCTCAGTGGTAGAGCACTCCCTTGGTAAGGGAGAGCACTTTTTATATATCATCCTGTTTTCATTAGCAATTCCGATGCCGACTCCGGCTGCTGGTGCAGCAGTGGGCCAGCAAGGCGATTTGTGACTGTCCGGTCCTTCATAGCGTGCCCATAGGTCTCGACCACGAGCTGTGCGCTTTCCCAGCCTCCAAGCCATGCCACGGTGACCGGATCGACGCCGGCACGCAGTAGCCCGGTAGCAAAGCCGTGGCGAAGCGAATGCGGTGTAAGAGGCCTGATCTTGGCGCGCTTGATCGAGGCGTTCCACGCCGACTTGATGCTATGCCGGCTGGAGTACCCGAACACCTTCCCCTTGCGATCTGTTTCCAGGTTGGCCATCGCGACGATCAGGGCCGGCGGCAAGTGCGCCACATGGTCGTGACCGTTCTTGGTCCGCCATAGCACAGCCTCTCTCCTCTCGAAGTCCACCGCACTCCACTCCAGACTTGTGATGTTGCTGATCCGCGACCCGGTGACAAAGCCGAACATCGCGAGAGCGCCAAGGTTCTTCGGTGCGTGCTTGGCAAAAGCCTCCACCCACTTCCAGTCGGCTTCGTCGCGCCGCTTCTTTGGCACTTGAAACCGATCGACCTTCATCAAAGCCGTGCAAAGCTCCAGCGTCGCCGCATGATTGATGACAGCCACCGTGGGGGTGATGAACTGGCGGTTTCGCGTGGCTGGTCCGGCCTTCGGATAGACCTTGATCGCTGCCAGTTTGATGGCCCCAGGCGTGATGTCCTTCACCAGCGTGTTCTTCCAATGGTCCAGCACTTCCTTCAGGAATCGGTCTGAGCGACCGGCGTCCAGATAGAGCGCAGCGGCGGCGCCGAACGTCAGGATCGACGCCGGGCCATCAAGGTCACGTTTGAATTCCCTTGCTTCGGCCCGGTTGGCGATGCGCTCCGCTGTCTTTTTGTCAGTCGTTCGAGTGCTTTCGTGTATCCGTCTTCCGGCAACCGTACCCCTGTACCAATAGATGCCGTTGCGGTTGTAGACGACGAGCGGCATGGTTCCTCCAGCAGGATTTCCAGATGCTCGGGAAGGAGGATCATCGCCTTTCCAAACACACGGCAGGCGCCAAGGTCTCGCGCTTTCTTGCGCAGGGCGCGTTCTGAGATATGCAAGCCGAGATCGGCCAGGCGCGCAACTGCCATTTCCGGCGACATTGCGCGGTCGAGTATGTTGTGCGCCGTTTCCACAGGGCTCATTCGCGTTCCTCAACCTGTGTGGAGAGGGCGCGGGCGCGGCGGAGATCGCCAAGGCGTATCGTACATTCGCCACCCTGCCAGATCAGCATGGCGTCCGGCATGAACTCCTTATCGTTGCTGTGGCAATTGGCTGCGGCTGCGAATGGCTTCAGCGCTTCCCTCAGCCGGGAGAGTTCGTCCAGAAGAGCGCGGATGTTCTCGGGTGAGCATAGCGCGATGAATGCGGCATTGACTTCGCCGCGCTGGCAGTCGTCAAAGTCGGCAATGAGGTGACGCCAGCGGTATTTCTCGTCTGGCGCGAAGTCTGGCGCGTCCGTCAGAACAAGGTTGCTACAATAGCCGCGATCTGGCACATGCATGCGCCATGGGCCGGGTGTCACTCCGTCCATTTTCTCGCGCAACTGCTGCTCGATCTCTGTCAGCTTACCGGCCATGATGGGTATCCTCGGGGAGGGGTGCGGCGGGAAGGGGCAACCAGTGCGTCGGTTTCGGCTCGCTATCGGCCTCATCCATCCAATAAGCTTCGCCGTAGCCTTTATCTTCCCACCAGCAATCGAAGTAGCGACCCTTTTCAAAGGCGAGGAAGCGGCTCCCGTCCCTAGGAGCGCCGTCCATGCTGCGCCACCCCTCCGCCACTCCTGGCTCTGTGGAGAGGGCGGCGGCGAGAGCAGAGTGCATTCGATCGCGCGCAGTGTTTGCTTCCGCAGACGATCCGCGCGGCAGTTTGCGGTGATAGGCGCTCAAGGCCGCCTCGACCATCCTGTCAGTCACAAGGGTCATTTCGCTGCCCTCCGCTTAGCCCGATAAATGCGAGCGTTTACAAGGTTGAAGTTGCGGCGGCAGGCTAGACAGATACGTGCATTGTTATAGATATGCGTGTTCTCCGCCGTGAACTCATGTCCGTGGATGCAATGAGTTTTCTTGGCATTTCCCGCCATTGGCGATTCACCACGGAGAATATTCTCAACGAGCGTCACCGGCTCTAGATGCCATGGGTTGACGCAGATCCGATTTCTGCAGAGATGGTCGAGAACCAAGCCGTCAGGTATCGGGCCTCTAACTGGTTCATAAACAATCCGGTGGGCGCGTCGCGTCTTGCCCTCCACCTGAATTGCGCCATACCCTGCGGTAAACCGCGCGCCTTCCCATTCCCAACATGGGCTCTGTGGACCAGCCTCTGTGATGCGGGTGCTCATTCGGGTGCTCCTGAGAGGGTGCGGGCGATCTCTTCGGCGGCTTCTTGCGGTGCATCGAAAACGATGTGCTTGCCCGGCGCCCAATTGCCGTCTCGCATGATGGCATAGCCGACGTCACCCTTGGAAATAGAAAGGGAGACGCGCCCCGGCCACTGGATAAGCAGCTCGTCTTCTGCACCCGATATCTTTGGCTCGTTCCTTGCCTCCTCCAGCTTGCGCTCGGCGGCTGTTGCCCTGTTGCGCAGGCCTTGGATGACGGTTGCCATCTCTCGTGCAGCTTTATCTTCGGCATCTTGGTGCTCCTCCAGCTTGCGGCGTAGGTCTGCCGCTTCTGCTTCGGAGGCGGTGAGCGCGGCAAGGTGATCTGAATAGAGGACGTAAGAGCCTTCGGAATGCTCTGCGCAATCGGCTAGGTCTTCGCGCGTTCCAACCAAGCACGGCTCAAATCTGGCGATCTCCCCTGTCGGCGCTACCGGATGTGGGCGGGCGTAGAGGGGACGAGGAGAAGCACACGGAGTGTTTTGCCGCGCCCACCCTGCGACATGCTTATCGGCTGCTTCCTTTGTCGGATACAGCGCTCCATGGTCGCCAATCTGCCAAGCCACCGGCTTCGCTCCTGTGGGGGCCGGAGAGGATGCGAGGGCGGCGAGAATGCGCTGTTCGTAATCGGCTTGCGCGTAGTCTTTAGCTTCTTTGATCGTCGCCAATTTCTTCGCGGGCCAAACAAAACTGCCCTTGAGTTCGAAATATGTCACATCGCTATCGACGCACTCAATAGAGTAGTGACCGCCCAATGCCCGCGCGACGTGATATGGCGTCTCCGCTGTCCACTCCAGCGGCTTCGCATCGAATTTAGCGATAGCCAGCCGCGCGGAATCGAATGCGAATTGCTCGTCTGCTGTCAGCCGCCTGTGTTTGGTGTATTGAGAAAACTGAGCCGCCGATTGCTTCAAGGCCGTCAGCATCTCAGCTATCAAGGCAGTCTCATCCACCGCCTTCCCAGCTTCCGGTGCGGAACGAGCGGCGCGAAGCCGGACAATCTCGTCAGCTAGCTTTGCGGCTTCCCTGCCTTCGCGCAAAAGGAATTGCGCTAATGGCTCTGGCGTATCAGGGCCAACATAGCCCTCAAGCTGGTTCGCCACCTCGTAGATGTCAAGCGCCGGCTCCAGTTCGGGGGCGTCGGTCATGGCGTCGGCTCCTCGGCGGCTTTGAGTGTTCCCTCTGCCAAGATGATCCATTTCCTCTTGGTGAATTTTGGCGTCTGCTCCCATGGCGTCAAACGCTTCCCTGCCTGCAACGTCTCGCGCAAATATTTTGCGGCTCGGTCAATCGCCTGTTCGTCGCTCATGTCGCGCTCCTGCTTGCGTTACGGAAAAGGGGTTTGGTCATGGCTGAACCACGCGATAGGCTACGATGTCTTCCTTGCGGCCGGTGTCGTCCCAGCGATATTTGCTGATGTCGTATGGGAAGCCGCGCTCAATATCCCGGCCTAGCTCGCAGCGGAATTGTAGGTGCCCTTTGGTTCCGGATGGAACAGGACATTTGCTCCTTGGCGTTCCGCGCCAAGTGATCCAATCGCTGTAGTTGCTCATAGCTAGGCGCTCCTACGGGTGTTGCTGAATAATTGCTTTGGCGGCAGCGCCGTCTTGCCTTCACGCTTCGGCTTGTCCGCCTTCGGGAAGGGCGCAGAACGGATCTTGCCGGCGGGACGGATGGCCCCGCTCTGCTTCATCTTCTTGCGCTCGATCGGCGCGCGTTCGATGGCTTGCCGCGCGGTCAGACGACGGTGGCAAACGGCATGCGCTGGCTTGATCATGCTCTCGCGGTTCTCGCCGCCATCCTTGAGCGGTGGAACGTGGTCAGCGTGCCAGCCAGGCTTGTCGATCTCGCCTTCACAGATCCAGCACTTGAAGTTGGCGCGCTCTAGAATGCGCTGGCGAACTGTTGCCGGCGGCATGTGGTTGTCGGTTTTCCCGCGCCACTCTGGGACTGATCGTGTCATCAGCCGATCTCCTCAGCAAATGCTGCAAGCTGCCTGTTCATGAAGGCGCGGTCGTCGGCTTCTGACGCTGCGAGCATTGCGGTTTCGTCGGGAGAGAGCTTGTCAATAGCCTTCCACATCACCGCCTGTGGCTGGACCAGGAAGTCGCCGCAGTAAATGTGACCATCCGGCCAGTTGCCCATGTAGAAACCAGCGTGAACTCCAGTCGATCCCCACTGGACGAGGGCGAACCTAGTGCCGTCCTTCGGACAATATATCCCGTCTGCCCAGCCAAGCTTCATAAGCCTGTCCTGACCGACTGATGCGTGGTAAAGAGCTGCCCGCGTGTCCGGCATTTCCGCCTCACGCTCTGCGTCCCTGCGGTCGATGGCGGCAAAGATGGCAGCCGCTTGTTCTTCGGTAACGAATCCCATTCACCGCCTCCCCGCCAGAGCGCTATGCTCCTCGGCCTGCTCAAGTTCTGATGCAATTGCGTCGGCAAGCTCGTCTTGAAGGCGCCGCTCATTGATGAGATCTCGGACCCTGGCGGCTCTCAGCTCATTGTGTACCTCGGTGTTGCGGCTGGGCAGGCGGCGAGGGTGTGCGGCAACCCAGACTTGGCGAGATTCGCGGATCATGCTGCCCTCTCGTCGTAGCTATCTGACCATTGAACACTATGCTCGGCGCCATACTGGTAAATCCATTCGATGAGATCCGACATTTCAGCCTTGGTCATTCGCGACGAGCGAAACCCGGTCGGGAAGGGCTGACCGTTCAGTCCGATCTCGAATTGCACAGCATGTCCGCAAGCGTGCATGACGAGCTGCTTCCATACTTCTGGGGTATGCATCCGTCCTTCCGGCTTGGCGCGCGACAGGTCGGACAGCAGGCACCACATGAGCGAGTTTTGCTCGTTGGTTCGCGTTGCCGCCTTGATGGTCACGACCGCATCGACCGGCGCGCGATCGATCATGGTCTTCGCAAAGTCTCGCTGCGATGGTCCGCGTAGCAGTACAGTTTGGGCCATGTCCCTTAGCCTTTCCGGCCGCCAGCTCGCATTCGCGCGGGACTGGCGGCCTTCCTCGTTGCTATCTGCGTTTAGAACGGGATTTCGTTGTCTTCAGGCGGCGGTGCCGGCGGGTTGAAATCAACCCCGCTGGCTTGAGCGTACTTCTGCGGCTGGTTGTTCAGCGGCCGATTAGGCGACTGCGCGGTATTCCATGCGTCGCCCTGACGCATATTCGCCTGGGGCTGTATCTGCCCCGGCTGGCGCTGCGGCATGGCCTGCTGCTGTGCCGGAGCGCGAAGCCGTATTGCCTGCACCTTCTTGCCCTGGTAATCGACCGGGGCCGTGAACAGCATCACGGGCTTGCCGATCCAATTGTCAGTATTCCGGCCGTACAGATCACCGATGGTGTCCGCGTTGGTCTTGTTCAGGACCAGACCCTTGTCGAGTTCCTGAAACATGATGAAAAGCTTGCGGCTGCCGTCGTCAAAGTTCTTCATGTCAACGGCATTGATGGTAACAGTCCAGAAATTCGTGCCGATGTCGTCTGCCTTGAGAAAGTCGCTGTTGCTCTGGTAAACTTCGCTGATGTCGTAACCCATAGTTGCTTCCTTGCGCTTGTGCTTCACTTGGTTCGGATCATGAGACCCGTATCGCCCGTCACCAGAATGGCTCCGGGGATTTGTTCGCCTTGGTCAAAGGCTGATTTGATGGCGGTTTTGTCGGCCTGCCGAATGGTCTTGAAGTATCCCTGCGGAAGGGCGTCCAAGTCCTCGATTCCGACTGTCTGGCGCGGCTTCGTCAGGCTCAAGCTGGCCTCGGCAAGACTGATCTTGTCGAGCTTGGCGGCTCGCATAACGGCCTTGATCAACTGCCGCATTGCGTCGCTCTTGCGTTCGTAACGGCCGCGCCTGGCTGCGATGTCGATCTCGCGCGCCCTGATGGCGCCGACCATTGTTTCCGCTTCCCGCTGCTCGTCCAGAGCCCGCTGAATGATGCGCAGAGCGTCGGTCTCGCCTTCGATGGTATCGATGCGCAGCGCCTCGTCTTCCTCAAGCTCTGGATACTCAGCCAGGAGCTTGCCGATTTCGGCCTTGACGAACGCTGCATCGAGGAAAAGATATTGGTCAGGCATCGATGGTGATCCTCTTCTTGGGTTCGGCGTCCATGATCTCGTTCACGGTCGCCCGAGCGTTCTGGGTTCCAATGAGACGGCACAAGTCGCGGTAGCTGGTGCGAATGCTGTACTCGACGAAGCCGGCGCCATAGATTTCGTCATTGGCTGCGTCGGCCAAAGCTTCGGCGGCGCGAAGATCGGATGCGATGTGGTCACGCGGCATGGCGAACCTCCATTTCCGCGAGGAGATCGATCTGATAGGCTGCTGTGACGATGACCGCCGCTTCCTCGCAGGAAAGGCCGGCGTCGATTAATCTGTCGTAGCGATCGAAACGCTTCCGCCAGGCTGAACTGTCCTCGACAAGTCGGGCGAGTTCGATGTTTATGAGTTCGGGGGCCATGGTCATTCACCTTCGCCATAGTTTTCGAGCAAATCCTCGATAGCTTCTTCCTCGGTGCGCCCGTAGCCGTATGGGCTGTCGTCGGCACCGAGATCATCAAACCAAGCGCACCAGTCGAAACACCTGACTGGGATGGGCGGGAACACGTGCGACGTGATAACCTTGCGCTCCATGGTCACGCGGCCTCCAGTTCGCCAGCGAACCGCTCGCGCGCATCCTGGCTGGCGTAGAGCGCGTCCTCGATCTTGCGGAACAGACGCGCCTTGAAACCGGTGTTGTCCTTCGCCGGCCATGGCAGCATCAGCACCGCATCGGTGCGCTTCATGACGGACAAGCTGTAGCCTTTGAGCGTCTGCCGCTCGCGCTTCTGTCCGTTGATGGCGATGTGCTTGACGTAGAAGTCACCGTCGCGCGGATCGTTCAGACAAAGCTCGGCAGTGCCCCAGAAAGATCCGAAGTAAACGCCGTCTTCCTCGATCTCGATATCTTCGAACTCGTAAGAGATACTGAAGTCGTCAGAAACGCAGGTCATTGCGTCGCCCTCCTAGAGCCTCGTTTGTTGGTGCCGTGGATGATCTTGTCGGCTTCGTTTTCTGCCCGCGTTGCCCAGCGAAGATGTCGCGGGTTCACGCAGGCTCGCCTGCCGCAAGAATGCTCGTAAGATATTCGTCGGGTCTTTCCGCCTCAGCATTCCGCTCCCACTTCGCGATGGAAGCTTTCAGTGCTTCAAGTGTTTGCGCGTTCATCGGAGTCATGGGGTGGCCTCGATGAAAAGGCCAAGAGGCTCAGACTCAATGATGTTAGCGATAGTAGCGAAGCTTTCGCCGCCGTCGTTCAGATCCATAAGGCTGAATGAAATTGCCGACCCAAGAGATGTAGCAAGGCCGACGAAATTGCGAGCTCGAAGTGGAGCAGAACGGTCTTCACCGTCCGCAGCCATTCCAAATATTTCCGTTGCTGGCGACCACTCGCACCCCGATATGTCAGCCAATACACCGAGACAGCACATGCGACCCCGCGTGTCTTGGAGTTGGAATTGTCCTTGCTGGTACTTCCCACTGCGCAGAGCCGCGGCCCACAGTTTGCGATGCGCCTTCTGTTCTTCAAGTGTCCAGGTGCTCACAGTCCTGCTCCTTATCGATGCTGGGTTTGAACTAGGCGGCATTACAGAGCGGGGCGACGTAGGAACCCCAGACGAATTGGTCTCGCCACTGGGTTTCGCGGACGCCATGAACTGAGACAGAAAGTTCCGTGAGCGTTCCTGGCTCGCCGCCGTTGTCGTTGACCTGGACAATTTCCCAGTCGTCGCACGGCGTTAGTTCATCGCCTTCGTGGGTCTCGTCAGTCGCGATGCGCCACTTGGCCCAGTAGTATCCGGGTTTCGTGGGCATCCTGCTCGCGTTGTGTTCTGATGCTGGAAGGCTCATCTATGTTCTCTCTGGTGAAGCCGCCGACTGTGCGGGACTAGGCTGAAATGGCTGCTCGGGCTGTGGCTTTGATCTTCTCGTAGCCAGCCTGCCATGGGGCATCGCCAAGGTTGCCCTCGGCTATGGAAAGCAGAGCTAGACGCGCGTTTCGGTGCGCGTCCATGATCCGCTGCATGCGCTCGGCGCGTTCTAAGTCGCCAAACTCCACAGCCGCATTCAGTTCAAACTGAATGTCGGTCTCGACTGCGCCATCTGCCCTGTGAGAGGCCATATCAACGATCAAGTCTCGGGCGTCCTCAAGCACCTCAAGCGGCGCGCTTCCTGCCTCTATTGCCTTGCAAAGCTGGCCAACAATTTTACTGGCTCTAGTGTTCATCTGTCTCTCCCCCCGACTGTGCGGGACTGCGAGTGGTGTTGATGGGTGGGTCAGTCAGGCCATTCGATGCGAACGGTGTGTCCGCATGTTTCGCAGCGATAGTCGTCGCAGCAGCCTTCGGAGCAGCCGCCGTCGTCGGCCATGGGAGCGCCGCAGCAGCGAGGCCCGCGAACGGATCCGTTTTCCAGAATTTGCGCGGGCTCGTAGCTGCTCGTGCGGCTTTTGATCTCTTCGTTGCTGAAATACGGCATGCTGTTGCTCCATCTATCGCGGTATCGGGCTTGCGGTTGGGGAGGGGGCTAGACTGGCTTGAGAGCATCGCGCAGCGCTTCCATGCCCTTGTTCGCCCGCGTTGACATTGGTACGCCGGGCTTCCAGATGCCTGCCGCCTGCCAAATCTTGTCAGCCTCGCCGATGTTCGCTGCGTAGGCGCGCATGTCGCGGCGCTTGTAGGTATCGAGGATCGCGTCCTTGAGCGGCTTAGGAAGCATAGCCCAATGGGGCGGACACGCGAGCCGCGAGCGCTCTATCGGCTTACGGCAGCAACGGCATTCTCCAGTCAGGCTGCTCATCGTCTCTCTCCTTGTTGACCAGTCAGGACGGGGATAGGGCGTTTAGTGGTTTTCGGCCTCAATCCGGCTGATGTAGAAGTGAATGCCGCTGGAGCATTCCTCCTGCCAATTCTCGTCAAACTTGTCTGGCGTGATGCGCTGGCCGGCTACGTATTCGGTCTTGCCGTCATGCTGTGAAATGCCCTTGTCGGCGCCGATGACTTCGACCACGTCGGCGTATTCGGCACGGCACTTGCGGCCGAAGGCATGGGAGCGCTTCGCAGCTTCCGGGATGCGCAATTTGACAATCACGCCAGCCGCGCATTTCTTCCAACCGATGATGTCGCCATCCGGCAGGATACGAGTCCTGGCAATGACAAGATCGGCATTCTTCGCGCTGCGGAGGTCCGCGCCGCTGAGGTTCGCGTTGCGGAGGTCCGCGCTGCGGAGGTCCGCGCCGCTGAGGTTCGCGCTGCGGAGGTTCGCGCCGCGGAGGTCCGCGTTGCGGAGGTCCGCGCTGCGGAGGTCCGCGCCGCTGAGGTACGCGCCGCTGAGGTTCGCGCCGCTGAGGTCCGCGCTGCGGAGGTTCGCGTTGCGGAGGTCCGCGCCGCTGAGGTTCGCGTTGCGGAGGTTCGCGCCGCGGAGGTCCGCGCCGCTGAGGTACGCGCCGCTGAGGTTCGCGCCGCTGAGGTCCGCGCTGCGGAGGTCCGCGCCGCTGAGGTACGCGCCGCTGAGGTTCGCGCTGCGGAGGTCCGCGCCGCTGAGGTTCGCGTTGCGGAGGTTCGCGCCGCGGAGGTCCGCGTTGCGGAGGTTCGCGCCGCTGAGGTTCGCGCTATTCCCAAGCGCCCACTTCACCGCCAGGCCCACCTTAAAACCAAGCGTCGCGTTCTCATCGGCTTCGATCTCGGCGACGAACTGGATGTCGCCGGTCCAGCGGTTTTTGATCTCGAACTTGATAAGTCCGGCGTTCTTGGTTTTTGCCTTAGCGGCCATGTTGGTTGTCCCTTGGTTGCTTTGGTGTGAGCGCATCTGCTGCGCTTGTTGTGGGGGATGGGGTTAGGCCGGCTCGTAATTGAGCGTGATCCAAAACCCGCCGTAGTATCCGTTGTGTTCATTGTGGCTGGCGACGTGGAATGGGCCGTTCGAGGTGTTCACGTAGAGAAATTGAACCTCGTGCTCGCCGTAATCGTCCGGTTCATTTGGCGCGTCACGGATTTCCATTCCGGTGAAGACCGATCCCGCGTAAGCCGCCAGATCGTCGTCACAGACCATATAGCGGTGCTCGCAGCATGACTGGCCGCTATCGACAGCCTTGAGAATGGAACCGTCGAGAAACGTCAGCGTCAGCGTGTCGTTGGCGACAGTCGCCGTAGCGATGATCTTGTTCATTGCGGACTGGTGCGCTTTGACCGTATCAGCGTTGCCGCCGAGCATTCCGATCATCACGCCAAATCCAGGATGGTTAGTCGCCATGTCTCGTCTCCGTTTGTTGGAGACATATTCGCGATTATCGCAAAGATAGTCAAGGGGAAAATCGCGCAAATCGCAAATTTGTTTGACATCTCTTTTGCGATGGCGCAAAAAGAAAGCCTCGGCAGGGATGATCCTGGCCGAGGCGTGCAGCAACAAAGCAAAACCGATAAGTCAGTGGTTATGTATCAAATGCATGATCATCTCGCAACAGAAAATTCCGCTGCACGGCGTGAAATTCGCAATATCTTGCGTCTGCCCGGTGGTTCCCGGCAAGAGCTTGCGTCTGGATCGCAGTCAGCGGCGGTTTTCCACGGGACTTGGATCGCCAGCTACGATCACTCCGGAAACACAATCCCAAGCGGTCGCCCTGTGCCAGTCTCAGAGGGAATTAAAAATCGCGCGGAATCGTGGCCCATAGAACGCGCGGCCTTGAGTGGCCCGGCAACCCCGGGAACGGTCTTGAGCATCGGTTGACATCAGCGGACTGACCTTCCGTCTGTCAATCAATGTGGCGGCGCCGAAAAAAGCTGCCAGTGGACGCACAGGGACAATGTGCGGCGTCTCTGCGGAGGCGAAAGGGAAGCGAGTACGCGAAGCCTAGGCTTCTCCCGTGGTCAGGGACTTGAGGACGGCCCCGCGCCCATACCTCAAGGCGGAAAGGGCGGAGCTATGGAACTACCTAGGCTCCATGCTCTTGACCTTCGCAGCCCAGACGATCTCGACATCGTTGATCGTCGGCTCGGTGTTCGAATCGAGATGGAAAAACCCGGGCGTTTTAGCGCGTCGGATGCGTTTCACAAGCACGCGATCATCAGGCAGGCCAACGACGCAAAGCACGCCGATCATGTCGGGTGTCACCGGCGAGCGCACATCGTCATAAAAAACAAGCCAGGTATCGAACAGGGCACCAAGGCTTTCGCCGCGAATCTGGACCGCGACTGTATCGGAAGTGGCGTCCTTGGGAGCCTTCACCCGCTCAAGCTCTTCATTGTCGGCATTATAGTAAGCCCGGGCCCCGGCTCCGACGTAGCCGACGAGAGGGACCGTCGTCAGATAGTCGTCCGTCTCGGTTTCATCGGAAAAGAACTGGCGCATCTTCACCAGCTCGTGAGCCCGGATCTCGCGCGTCTCCTTCCCTGGGTCGGTGTTCATCATCCGCGTGATAGCGTCGGGGCGCACGTCGAGGTGCTTGGCGAGCATACCCTTGGCCCCATGCCCGCGCTTGGCCAGCTCAGCCTGCACCCAAACCCTGATATCGCGCTGCGGATCGCTCATCCCGGCATAATCGCGATGGCCGCAAAATTTCCTATCGCGAAGTTCGCAAAATCCGCTTGACAAAAAATCGCGATAATCGCAAATATAGACACCATGAGCGAAACGCACCTCAATCCAGCCAAATCAGTCATCGGCAAGATCGGCATCGAAAAGGTGGCGAGCATCACCGGTAAGCACGTCTCGCGCGTGTACCGGTGGATGTACCCCAAGGAGCGCGGCGGGACTGGCGGCCGCGTTCCACAGGAGGACGCTGAAAAGCTTCTGGCCTACGCCAAGGAAAACAAGATCGATCTGGCGCCGGCAGACTTCTTTGCAGACGCGGCGTGACCTCAATGTTGCACCATCCGCTCCCCGCCAGAAACCAGATTGAACGCAAGTTCGCGCGCGGTCTTCATGATCGCAATATGGGCGTTGGCGTTCGAAATGATGATGTGTACCTTCGGGATATAGAGGACGCGATCTCCAACACGGCGCTCTGCCACCAATACATGTCTGGAGATGGAGCCCAGGTTTTCTATCCTCGAAACTCCGCAAACGAAGAATTCCGGCACGTTCGCCGGTTCCATGAAGTTCTTGCCCATTCTGTTGATCCCAAGAGCCGTTGTTGTTCGCCGGCTCATGTTCAGGCTGGGGCATATCGCGCCGCACCTACAAGGGCTGTTTCCAGACTGTTCAGCTTAAGTTCAGCTTACGGTGAAGAGCCGATTAACGCCTTCAACCAGGGCGTAAGTTCTTCGCGCCCAGCGATCATTAGCCCCGCCTCACATTCCACTATTCAAGCGGGGTTGATGTCATGAGCGAGACCATGATCGATCGCATTGCGAAGGCGATAGGCGACGCCATTGACCCGACAAGCGGAGATCCAATTGGCGTCACCTTTCATCACTCCGAATTTGTCGAAGGCCAGACGATGCAGGAGCAGCTTGAGCAGGTAAAATCCATCTGCCTTTCCGCCGCCCGCGCCGCCATCGAGGCGATGCCACTCGAAAAGATGATAATTGAGGCATACCTCCGTGGCGTTGAGTGGAAAGAAGAAAATCCCCTCGATCTCGACAGAGAGTATCGCTTCAAAGCGGCTCGCGATTACGCGGACAAGACGCTCTCCCAATCTCCCAGCTCGCTGCCCTCGGAGGATCGCTAGATGATCTCTATCGGTGAACATCTTCTGTATGCGACTAAGGCGGCGCGATATAGCCGGGCAGCAAATGATCTCGCGGCACTTGGCGATCATGGCGCTTCCTTGGTCTGCCGAAATCTCGCTTCGAAATACGAACGACTTTCCAACTCGCTGCCCACCCCTGCAGCGACGCCGACAGATTCCGCAAACCCTCCCCCGGTGGAATCTGTCGGCCCCAATTCCACAGGTGACGCATGAGCAACACCACATTCAACGGGTTGCATGTCGTGAACATATTCTATGCCGGCTTCTCGCTTGGCATGGCGGTCATCCCAACAATTCAAGGGGCGTATTGGGCGGCTGGGCTCAACCTGTTCGCGGCCATTGTGAACATTGCGATATTCATCTGTTTCTTACCGGAATCTGTCGGCCCCAATTCCGAGGCGCAGTCATGAATATGCGCGTCCTTGTCGCATGCGAACGGTCTGGCGTTGTCCGCTCCGCATTTAGGACTCTTGGTCATGACGCCTGGTCGAACGATCTTGTTCCGGCGGATGACGGCAGCGAGTTCCACATCCAGGGTGATGCCATCAAGGCGGCCTATACCGGCAATTGGGATCTGATCATCGCCCACCCAGAATGCACCTATCTGGCGAACAGCGGCGCGAAGCACCTCTATGCAGGAATGAACGCCGTCAACGGGCCGGAAGCCGATCGGTGGGCAAAAATGGGTGCTGCAGCTCAATTCTTTCTCTCCCTGCTCAATGCCCCCGCGCCAATGGTTGCGGTCGAGAACCCTATCATGCTCGGCCATCCGAAGCGCCTGTTCGGCATTCCCGATCCGACGCAGATCATCCAGCCGTGGCAATTCGGGCACGGCGAAACCAAGGCAACCTGTCTTTGGCTTCGCGGTATTCCAAGCCTTATCCCGACGAGCATTGTGGAAGGCCGGGAACAGCGCGTTTTCAAGATGGCGCCTGGACCAGACCGGAAGCGCGATCGCTCTCGTACCTATGAGGGCATCGCCATGGCAATGGCCTCCCAATGGGGCGTTACAAATTCTGGGTCAAAACTTCATTCACTCCCAGTATTTGTAACATCGGAGGCTGCATGACCTCATTCAACCTCATCCTCCGGAGCGTGTCTTTCGCGCGTTCTTTCCCTCCCAAGGTATCTTCCGGAGCCAGGGCGCGCGGTGCCTTGGGGACTGAAACTTTGCACAAAATCCAGTGTCGAAAATTCCGCGCGTCCATCCGTTTCCAATCCACGCCCGTTACCTCCTTCGAGCGTGTGATCGCCGCATTCCTCCCGTTGCGGTGTCAACTGGCCGGGAGGTTTGAGCGCAGCGGACCCGTTTTTGGCGCTCGCCTCCCGGCCATTTTCTCCCGGATACGCAGGGACATACGTCCGGGATTGCTGAATTTCTGCCGGCGTTTCGGCTCCGGCAAGCCGTCTTTTCTTCCGCTCGTCCAGCACCCGCAAAAGTCGGGACGCAGCATCACTCAAACTTTCCGTTTCCCGCCAATCGGGGCGCTTTTGTCTCCTGCTGTCCATGGTCAAACCATGCAGCAGAAGGACGCCCGAGATCATGGGAAATCATACCCGCAACACGGATAAGAAGCAGATGTCAGATGTAGCTTTGGCACGGTCCTACGTGGCCGATATCGGAGGCTCCGGGAAGGTCCAGGCCATCCTGTACGCAGCCTATTCCAAGCTCGTGAAGATGTTCCCTCACGAGGAAAACCCGAAATTGCAGTGGACCGAGCGGAGGGTTCGTTCGTTCTGGAACCAAGAGGCCGCCTACGTCGAATTCCGTGAGATGCGCGAACTACACGCGGCAGCGGCGAAGGCAAAAGAAGAGCGTGAACTGCTCCAGAAAGCGAGGAAAGAGCATGCCGCATTCATCGAGAAAACCGCCGCTTATCGTGCGCTTCTTGAGCGTACGGACGAGGATTTCTTTGGCCCTGAGATTGAGGGACTTCGCGGCCAGTCTAGCGGCATGGATCGCCCCCGAGTTGGAAGAGGATCACAACCTTGAAGATAGTGACTTCGGGCACTGAAAAGAAAAATGGCGGCACGCCCGAAGGTGTCCGCCGAGGAAATCAAATCATGCTCAGTGTAGTCGAAAAGGCCATGCCGACGCAATCCGTGACGGCTGGTCTCCACATCGAAAGCGCTCGCAAGAAGCTCGGCATCTGGCTCGACAGCCTGGTCGAGAAATCCAAGGCCAAGCCCATTTCGCAGATCATTTCGCTTACGCCGGAAATGGCCGAAATGTTTTTGGACCGCAATCAAGCGAACCGCAAAGTCAGCGAGCGGATCGTTGAAAACTACATGCACGAGATCGTCGGCGGACGCTGGGCGTTCAACGGTGAGCCGATCATCATTTCCGATACAGGCGAATTGAATGACGGACAGCATCGTTGTCGGGCGGTCATTGCCGCTGGCAGGGCCATCGAAGTCCTGATGGTCGTTGGCATCAAACGGGACACCCGCACCACGCTCGACCAGGGCCGGATGCGCACTGTCGGTGATTTCCTTTCTATGGAAGGAAACATTAACACCAACGTTCTCGGCGCGGCCGGAAACTTTGTGTGCCAATATCGGATGCGAGGGGCTGTCAACCACAGCAGTCGATATACAGCTACTAAGGGCGAGATACTTGAATTTGTCGCAGAGAATCCCGGCATCATCAAATCTGTCGGTCTCGTGCATGAAAAGGGCGCCGATGCTGCTGGCGGCAAATCGGCTCTCGCAGCGGCTCATTTCATCCTTTGTGGAACCGGCAAAAAGGAAGACGCCGACCACTTCATTCTCAGCCTCATTCGCGGTGCCGGCCTCCGGGCGGGTGACCCAATCCTCTATGCCCGCAATCGGCTGATCAACGAACGCCGCCAACTCAAGACTGGCGATCGCCTCGAACTCATCTTCAAGGCATGGAACCACTGGCGCAAGCGGGAAACCGTCAAGCGCATTTGGATTGGTGGCGGTCTGCTTCCAGCGTTGGAGAACTGAGTCATGCTCCGCGAACTTCCCATTGATCAAATCCATGCGCGTGCAGATGCGCGTCTGATAGACGAAGCCACGGTTGGCGGACTTGTCGATAGTATCGGCACCATCGGCCTCATCAATCCTATCCGCGTCCGTGCCGTTGGCGATCAATGGGAAGTCGTGGCCGGCCATCATCGCCTTGCCGCCTGTAAGCGGCTTGGCCTCGCAGATATTGCGGCGGACGCGATCGAGGCTGATGACCTCCACGCCGAACTGGCAATGATCGATGAAAACCTCTGCCGGGCAGAACTTTCCCCGGCAGATCGCGCCAAGCACACAGCAAGGCGCAAGGCCATTTATCTCGAACTCCACCCAGAGACCGCGCATGGTACTCCGGGCGTAAGTCGCCAAGTTGGCGACACACGCGAGCGCGGCGATGCCGAACGGTTCACCGAGGCCACTGCGAAGGTTACAGGTCAATCAGAACGTGCCGTGCAACGAGATGCTGAACGTGGCGAAAAGGTCATCCAGGCTGCCATCGACATTATTCGCGGCACCCAGCTCGACACCGGTACATTCCTTGACAAACTGAAAAAGCTTTCCCCTAGCGAACAGGTCGTCGTCGCCAAGCGCGAACTGGCATTCATCAAGCATCAGCAGCGCGAACACGCCAAGGGCGCGATTGCTCGGCGCGTCGTCCCCCTCACGGACGATGAGGCCGCCGATAAACAATATGATGCCCTAGTTGCCGCTTGGAACAAAGCCGGCGAGACGGCACGCCAGCGTTTCCGCGAATTGATCGACACACCCGTTATGGATCGGAGCGCGGCATGAACGCCCTCATAGACCACCGCCAGCGCATCAATGCCCTCGATGGAAGCTATGTCCTCGACGAGTACGGCCACTACATCCCCGAGCCAGCCGACGAGCATTACTCGCTCCCCGTAACCTGGATGATCTGGGTAGGAGCCTGGCTTGTCGGTGTGGTCCCGATCGCCCTGCTTGCTTGGGGCGCTTGGCGGCTGTTCGCATGATCCGCTTCGGCTCAGTTTGTTCAGGCATCGAGGCCGCATCGATGGCGTGGAAGCCGCTCGGCTGGAAGGCAACGTTTCTCTCGGAGATCGAGAAGTTCCCGAGCGCCGTATTGGCTCACCATCACCCGGAAGTGCCCAATCGAGGCGACATGACAAAATACAAGGATTGGCCGGATGACGCAATTGACCTTCTTGTCGGAGGCACCCCCTGCCAGTCCTTCTCGATCGCAGGACTTCGCCAAGGACTTGCTGACCCGCGCGGCAACCTCATGCTCACCTATCTTGCCATCGCTAGACGATATCAGCCCCGTTGGCTGGTTTGGGAGAACGTCCCCGGCGTCCTGTCGTCAAGCAAAGGATGGGACTTTGCAACCTTTATCCGAGGGTTGGAAGAACTCGGGTATCATGCGGCCTGGCGAGTGCTTGACGCTCAATTTGTCCGAGTGGACGGGTATTCAAGGGCTGTCCCTCAAAGACGACGGCGTGTGTTCGTTGTCGGATATCTTGGAGACTGGCGACGTGCCGCAGCGGTACTTCTTGAGTCCGAAGGCATGCAGGGGGATTCTGCGCCGCGCCGAGAAAAGGGGGCGTCAGTTGCCGCCCTTACTGCGAACGGCGTTGGAACATGCGGCGCAGACGATAACCTCTCACGCGCTCTCACTGCCTGCAACACAGCCACAGGTCGCCTAGACCCTAACGAAATGGAGTTCATAGCGGGGCCAGTCGCTTCGACGCTGACTCGCGGCGCGGAGAGTTCGGGGAAGGGTGGCTATGCAGGCCGGCGGCAGGAAGATGACGTTAACATCGTCGCCTTTGACACGACTCAGATCACTAGCCGTTCAAACTATTCGCAGCCGAAAGCTGGAGACCCATGCCATCCATTGGCCGCTGGAGCTCATCCGCCGGCAATAGCCATCCAAGAGCGCGCTACATCAGAAAATCCAAACGCCGGGCCGCAAGGAAAGGGATGGCAGGAGGGCGTCAGTTACACGCTAGAGGCAAGGCACCATGTCCAATCTGTTGCATGGTCAATCATGCCGCAGAACAGCGGAAAGGACTACAAGGCCCGTCAAGTCGATGTCGCGCAGCCTATCATGGCCGGTGGCCCCGTAGGAGGCAACCAAGGCGGCGATTACATCCAAGAGGCTTGGGCTGTCCGCCGCCTTACGCCGACAGAATGCGAGCGCCTACAGGGCTTCCCTGACGGCTACACCAACATTCCATGGCGCGGGCAGGCCGAAGCGTCTGACGGTCCTCGCTACAAAGCGCTTGGCAATTCCATGGCAGTGAACGCGATGCGCTGGATCGGTCGCCGCATCGAAATGGTTGAGCGGCTTTCCGAAGCGAGGGCAGCATGATCGCGATAACGCTCCCGTGGCCGCCTAGATCCCTACACCCCAATTGCCGCGATCATTGGGCGCGCAAGGCAAAGGACACCAAGCAAGCCCGCATGCTGGCCGGCTGGTGTGCCAAAGAGGCCGGATTACGCCAAGGCGATCCAGATATCCCGGAGAACCTGAAGGTCACCGCAATTTTCTATCCGCCAAACCGGCATAAGCACGACCTCGATGGATGCCTAGCCTCCTCCAAAGCATATCTCGACGGCATAGCCGACGTGATCGGCGTTGACGATTCCAAATGGCAGATCGCCATCCGCAGGGAAGCACCGACCAAGGGCGGCGCAGTCCGCATCGAACTCGAAGCAGCATAACAACCAGGCGCAAAAGCGCCGCATGAGGGTTTGGGAAGATGAAGATCCAACTACAGGAGCCGGAAGGATTTGCCGAGTTCTGGGGCGTCTGGCGCCCAACGATGCGCCGTACTGATGGACGCGGTGACGCAAGAGACGCCTATCGCAAGCATATCCTTGCCGGCGCACTGCCGCAGGACATCATCGACGGGGCGAGGGCCTTCCTCCGCGACATGCCGGAGCGCGACAAAGCCTACATCCCGCTTGCTGCCTCATGGCTCAACAAGTGCGCCTATCTCGATTGGGCCGACAAGGAGCGCGAGTACCAGGCGCGTCTAGCAGCCCGGGCCGAAAACGTCGTCCAGATGAAGCCCATCAGCAACTACAAGCCAAAGTTTCTCCAGGAATGGGAAACCCAGAAGCGGGAGGGTTGAGCATGAGCCTGACTATTCGCGACGCCTATGGGCTTTGGAAGGCGGGGCACGACACTTTCGATATTGCGGCAATGACTGGCCGCAAAGAGCAAGAGATCCTACGCGAGATATCCTCGTGCCGCTCTGCCCTCCTCGGGAAGCCATACCCATACAGGCCATATCAACAGCCAACGCTTAATACGACGCCAGCTCCGATGCGGAAGCAACGCATGTACAAGACGCGGTTGCGCCGCCCCAGCAAGAACATCGAGCGCGATCGCCTGATCCTAGCCTATCTGGCAGCCGGTGAGAGCATGGAAGTAACGGCCGACAAATTCGGCCTCACAAAACAGCGCATCTGGCAAATATTTTCGCAAGCAAAAATCGCAGCGTAAGGAGTAAACTATGGGCCTCATCGCCTATCCGCCCGTCTATGATGCAAAGCGAATTGTCCCGGTTCACAAGGCCTTTGCCAAGGATCACAGGGACAGAGTCCGCTCGGCGAAAAGCGTCTATACCAAGGAGTTTATCCAACGAGCCAATGAAGCACGGGCGCGCGCCGACGAAGAGAGGCATATCGAGGCGAGGGCTGAAGCGCGCCGTCAAGGGCTATTGACCTTCAAGCGCCGCTATATGCCGGAATGGGCTCGCCAGATCGTCGACGAAACCGCCCAGAAGCACGACGTATGTCCGAGCCATATGGCCGGCGACAACCGGAAATATCCCGTCGTCAGGGCCCGCAACGAAGCGATCTATCTCATCAAGGCTCGCAAGCCGATGCTGTCCAGCACGCAGCTCGCGAACTGGTTCGATCGCGACCACACGTCAATTTTGCACTCCATAGCCAGCTACAGCGATGCCACCGGGGCGCCCCCGCTCGTCGGCTATGATCTTGCGAATGCTCGTGAGCGCAATCGCCAGCGGGCATCGGATCATTACCTGCGGAGGGTTAGATGAAGCTAACGCAGATCACTCGCCAAGTTCTCAAGGTGCGCCGCGATCGTCGCGACATGGAGCGAGACGGCTGGGAATTTATAGGCGAGGGCGGTGGCTGCCTCTGGGAACTGGAGCGCGGCTACAGAACACGCCACGTCATCACAGATGTGCGTATCGCCGCGTCCGGCAAGGGGCTGTGGATCAAAACGGCGCAGACCCCATAACCCACCAATCCATCGCATCACTAAGGGACAACGAGGGACACAATGGCAACAAGGCGAGGGACGTGAAATGTGGTACGCTGTGCGCACGGCTCCGGGTGCCCAAATGCCGCAACGTGAGTATGTTGTGGAATCGACCTCGCTGGGCGCAGACGGCAGGCCGAGAGGGAAGGGCTATCGTATCACGCCAAGCCTTGACCCCAATATCTCCGCGATTGAGCGCGCTCTCTCTAACGAAGGCTTCACCTACTATATGCCCGTCGAGCGGCGCCTAGTCCGAGATCGCAAGAAAACCGATCTATGGAAGCCGCGCCGCTTCGCGCTCCTTCTTGGCTACGTCTTCGTCAAGGACGTGGAAGATTGGGTGCGGCTGGAAGAGACGGCTGGCGTCGCAAGCGTCGTGCGCAACCAAGGCAGACCGATGACGATACCGGTTGCTGAAATCGATATGCTGCGCGTGATGGAAGCCGAAGCCGAGGCCAAGCTTCAGAAGCTGATCGAGCAGCGAGAGGCGGCAGCAAGGCGGCTTCCGCGCCGCAAGACGAGCAGCATGTTTCCCATGGGGTCGCTGGTCGAAGTCACGAGAGGCCCGGCAGAGGAACGGCACGGCATTGTCACCGGAACGGACAGAGAAGGGCGGTTGCGCTTGCTCATCCAAAGCCTGGAAATGTCGGTGCCGATGGACTCGGTGAAGCTGGTGGCGTGATGAGAGTTCTCGTTTGTGGTGGCAGAGACTACACGGATGAAAGGCGTGTGTTTTCCGCGCTCCAGGCACTTCAGGAGCAATATGGCCCATTCACCCACGTGATCGAGGGAGGGGCAAGCGGCGCTGACAGGCTGGGGTTTCGCTGGGCGCACAGCAATGGCATTTCCACACTGACGTTTAGAGCCAATTGGAAGGCGCACGGCCGAGCCGCTGGACCAATCAGGAACCAGAAAATGCTTGACGATGGGAAGCCTGGGTTGGTCGTAGCTTTTCCTGGGGGCAAAGGGACTGAAGACATGGTTTCTCGGGCTGGGAATGCCGGCGTGAGAGTGGTCAGAGTGGGATGAATATCCCTATTGCATCAGAAATTAAAATCGCATATATTTTCTGCAGGGTGATTTGCACGCGATGGCTGGGACACGTCCCGATTGCAAATCAGGCTGACCTCACCGCAGCCGCATTGCGAAGCTTTGCCAAAATTCAGTTTAGCGGGCTAGCTCAATCCGGTAGAGCGCAAGGCTCATAACCTTGAGGTTCTCGGTTCAAATCCGAGGCTCCGCAACCAATTCACTCATTGCCGGCCTCCCCATCCGCGTTGAAACGCACATGGCAGGGATAAGCGCAGACCTTCGCGGTCAGCCGCCGGCAAGCCCCAATCACGTGAAGAGGAAAAGTCCAATGCACTATCGCAATGGCCGCGAGGCGAAGAATGGTGACAAAATCGTTAAACTGAACGGTGGCCAGATCGTCGCCTTTGGTGTGCTTCATAGCGCGACGCCCGGGAATGACTACTGCAATGGCTATATCGCGGTAATTCAACAGGCGAACGACTATGCGTGCATGGTGGACTGCCTTCATGTCGATGATGTCGCCGGTTTGCTTGCAAGTGCCGAACTCGGTGAGCGCCCGAAAGGCAAGTAGCCCCAATGCCTGAACCCCGCCAGATCACAGAGATAGCCCAGCGCGAGGCAGCTCTATTCCTGGCTGAGCAATCGCGGCAGTTCATCGACTGCTCGATCAACCTGGCTGCAACGCACATGCCCATCCCGGCGGTTATCAGGCTGCTCAGGGACCATATCGAACTTCTTGAAGAGTTCGGCTGATGTCCATCTTATCCGCATTCCTCCACCTCTTTCGAAGGAAGAACCCAATGGCCCAGGTTGAGGACATCGGGCGCAAAGGCCGCAACTTTTCGAAGATTGCTGAGAAGGCCGGGAAGAAGTACGGCTCGCCAGAAGCCGGGGAAAGAGTGGCGGGCGCGATCTTAAACATGCTGCGGAACAAGTCGAAGTGACGATTGTCCGCTCGCCGGTCCATAGCCCAATCAGTGGTCCGGTCTACTCAGCGCTGAGCAATAAGTTCGTTCCAAGCCTGTATTGGGGGCAGGTTGCGACAAAATCGTATATCCCCTCCGGCGTCTCGACCACCAACAAGACGGCGCAGTCCCGCAGCCACCACATCGCCAGAGATGACATCTCGGCGCTCAAGATCGAGATCCCGAACTGGTACTGGGCGCGCGGCACGACAGGACCGGAGACTAATGGCGGCGGCAACATCACGGCAACGCTCTCTGTTGAATATCCGGCCGGCACCTTCTGGCAGGGCACCTTCTCAGGGGCTACCAGTAAGGTGATCGCCAGCGGCGCGTCCGCGCTCTCGGATGCGATCGCCGTCAACATCCCCAAGGGTGCATCCTTCTGGGTGCGCATCTTCGTCAATGCCGCTACAGCGATCGTGTTCTGCGAAGGCAATACCGGTTTTGCCCGCCGAGATTTGGGCAACGGCGAGGCGTACGAATATTCGGCATCGACCACAACCGACAAAACCATGGGTGGAACGGTAAACGACAACGGGGCGGCGACAGCGCCGATATTTGTTCCGACTGCTATCATCGCCCAAACAAGTAACCCCTCTGTGCTGATCATCGGGGACAGCCGCGACTGGGGTTTTACCGACACGCTGGACACCAGTGGTGACCTGGGCGATATAGCCAGATCGATTGGGCCATCATTTGGTTATATCAATGCGTCCTGTGCTGGCGATACATTCTCAGCGCTCATTGCAGGCGGCACCAAGCGCCAGTCGCTCAAGCAGTATGTGTCCCATGTCATCGTCGGAGATGCCATCAACGCGCTGCGCTCTGGCGGTTCAGGGCAGAACAAGACTGCGGCGACCGTGTTGTTGGAGCTGCAGTCGATCCTTGCCATGTTCTCGGACAGGCGCTGCTTCACCACGACTTGCGGCGGGCCGAACCCGACCTCCAGCGACAACTTCGCGACCACGGCAAACCAAGCCGTCAACGCCAACTCGGCGCAGATCACCGCCTACAACGATGCGATCCGGGCAGGCGTGGCAAACTCGCTGGGTTTCTTCGAAATTGCCGATCAGGTCGAGAGCGCGCGCAACTCTGGCAAATGGTGGGTCACTGGCGTTGCCAATGCCACCACATCCGATGGTCTGCACAGCACGCAGGCCGGCTATCTTCGCATCAAGAACAGCGGTGCCGTTGACGTGAATCGGATCACACGGGCAGGTTTATAGGAGCCGAACATGGCTACAGGTACAACCAGCGGTACCGGCGCGCTTGCTGCGGTCGGGCCGAACTACAAGTTCGCGATCAAGATGGACTTCGGTACCGGTTCCGTTGACATCGAAGAGAAGATGCCCTCCGGAAACTGGATCAAGGTCGTTACCGGCATCACGGCTGACTATTCCAACGTATGGGAATCGCCGGCCATGACCACGATCCGGCTCAACGTGACGGCGCATTCGTCCGCGATCGAGTGGGCCGTCATCCCCGGCGATCTGAAATCCTGAAGATCCTGCCTCAGAGCAGTGTAGCCCATTCCGGGCATCCCACCAGCAACCAGCAATCATAAGGGTTTACACCAATGTTCCACTCTCTCTACGGCAAGAAGCTCGGCTTCGACGACAACGACACGCTCCGTCACGATGCGGGCGCCATCTCGATCGACAGCGGCACCAAGACGGCAACCGCTACCGGCACTGGTGGCACGAGCACTGCAACGCTCAACAAGGCGTCTGGCAAGATCACGACGGCAGCCCTGACCACGGCAGCGGCTGCTACCCATGTGCTCACGCTGACCAACTCGAAGATCGCGGCGGCCGATATCGTACTCGTCACTGTCGGCAAGGGCACCGCAACCACGGGCACTGTCACTGTGGCCGATGTCATCCCGGCTGCGGGCTCCGTCGCCATCACCATCCAGAATATTTCCGGCGCTGCCGCAGTCAACGGTACGCTGGTTATCTCGTTCGTGGTCGTCAAGGCCTAAACGGGAACAGCTTGGAGGCAACAAGCTTATGACCGCTGGAAGGCCCACCGACTTCGATCCCTCCTATGTGGGGCAGGCAGAAAAGCTTGCCTCACTCGGAGCAACAGATATCGAGGTGGCAGATTTCTTCGATGTTGACGTGCGAACCATCTATCGCTGGAAGCACGCACACGAGCAATTTTGTCAGGCCTTAAACGCCGGAAAGGAAAAAGCCGACGAGCGCGTGGTGAGCAGCCTCTACCATAAGGCGGTCGGATACACGTTCGAAAGCGAGAAGATATTCCAGCATCAGGGCGAGATCATCCGCGCTCCGGTACGTGAGCATGTCGCGCCTGATACGACAGCGGCGATCTTCTGGCTGAAAAACCGCCGCCCAGCTGACTGGCGCGACAAGCAGGAGCATACCGGTCCAGATGGCGGGCCAATCCAGGTGCTCATCGGCACCAAGGACGCGGCCATCCTTTGACCGTTATTGGTGAGTGGACGGGAATCCTCGGCCAGGTCAAGCGCCCCGACGAGCCGTTCAAGCTTCACAAGAAGCAGCAGGCGCAGATTGATCTTCTGGCTTCTGATGCCACGCACATCATGGCGTATGGTGGCTCACGATCTGGAAAGACTTTCGGCTTCGTCCGTGCCGTGATGATCCGCGCGCTGGCCCATAAGAGCCGGCACGCAATGCTTCGCTACCGGTTCAACCATATCAAGGCCTCGATCATTCTGGATACGCTGCCCACAGTAATGGAGCGGTGCTTTCCTGGCCTCGGGCCAAATTGCAAGCTCGACAAGTCGGACTGGTATCTGACGCTGCCCAACGGCTCGGAAATCTGGTTCGGCGGCCTGGACGACAAGGAGCGCACGGAAAAGATCCTCGGCCAGGAATACGCCACGCTCTACCTCAACGAGTGTTCGCAGATTCCCTATGCCTCCCGCAACATGGCGATCACCCGCCTGGCGCAGAAGACACCGCTTCGGCTGAAAGCCTACTACGACTGCAACCCGCCAGGAATGGCGCACTGGACCTACAAGCTCTTCGTGGAGAAGAGAGACCCCGATCGCCGTACGCCGCTGGCCAATCCAGCGAACTACGCCGCCATCACCATGAACCCAAAGGACAACGAAGCCAATCTCCCGGCCTCGTATCTGGAGGAGCTTCAAGGCATGTCGGAGGCGATGCGGCGCCGCTTCTGGCTCGGGCAGTTCGCCGACATGGCGGATTCAGCGCTATGGACGATGGAACTGCTCGATCAGCAGCGCATCGTTGACGGCAATACACCGGAGATGGTGCGCATTGTCGTGGCGGTCGATCCCTCCGGTGTTGCCGGCGAGGAAGACAAGCGCTCAGACGAGGTCGGCATAGTCGTCTGCGGCCTCGGCAAGGACGGGCGCGGCTATGTCCTTGAGGATATCTCGGGGCGCATGGCTCCCGCTCAATGGGGTGCGGCTGCGGTCTCGGCATTCGATCGCTGGGAAGCTGACTGCGTGGTGGCTGAAGGCAACTTCGGCGGGGCCATGGTGGCGGAAATCATCCGCTCCGCAGCCTCGAAGCGCATCGGTTCGATGGTTCCGTACCGGGAAGTCACCGCGTCGAGGGGCAAGATTGTACGGGCTGAGCCTATCGCGGCTCTGTTCGAGCAGCAGAAGGTCTCGCTCGTCGGCTATTTCGGCGAGTTGGAAGACCAGCTCTGCGCAATGACCACGGCTGGTTATGTGGGCTCACGCTCGCCTGACCGCGCCGATGCAATGATCTGGGGCCTTGCGTCCCTGTTCCCGGCCATGACGAAGCGCGAGGAAGGCCAGTTCGGGCGCCGCGCGCCAGTCGTTAACCTTGGATATTCCTCCATCAAAACAAAACGGAGAGCCTAATGTCCGGACTCTTTGGCAAGGCCCAAAAACCCGAAGCGCCCACGCCCATGCCGACGCCTGACGATGCAGCCGCCAAGGCGGCCGATCTTCGCCAGCGCCAGCAGATCGCCGCGCGCTCGGGTAGGGCGTCCACGATGTTGTCCCGCCGCTCTGGTGGTGGCGATGCTGGCACGTCGAGCTACTCCAACTCGCTCTTGGGCCAGGCCGGCTAATCGATGGAAATCCGCGCCAAGGAGCTTGTCTCTATCGGGGATAAGCTCTTCGCCAAGAAGCAGCAATGGGACAGCCTCCAGCAGGAGGTTGCCGAGTACATCTATCCCATGCGCGGCGACTTCACGCAGTCGTTCACGCTTGGCGATGATTTCTCGGCCGACCTCATGGATTCGTTCCAGGTACAGGCGCGGGAAACGCTCGGCAACACCATTGGCGCGCTGCTTCGTCAGGGTGATTGGTTCAAGGTCCAGACCGGGCTCAAGGAGATTGATGAAGATCCGAGCAATGCGCGCTGGCTTGAGTATGCCACGAACCATTTCCGTAGGCTGGTCTACGATCGCCGCGCTAACTTCGTGCGCTCGACCAATGAAGCCGATCACGACTGGGTGGCATTCGGCAATCCGGTTCTGTCGGTAGAGGAAAGCCCCGACCGCACGCACTTCCTGTTCCGCACATGGCATCCCAAGGAATGCGCATGGATGCTGAACCAGGTCGGCAAGATCGATCATGTTCAGCGCCACATGCCCATGACGGCCCGCAGCATCAAGCAGCGCTGGCCGAAGGCGCAACTGCATCAGGACATCATCCAGGCGGCGGAGAAAGAGCCGTCGAAGGAATTCAAGATCAGGCACATCGTCCTGCCGTTCGAGGAGATTTACGGCGACGACAAGGCCAAGCGTCGCCAGTACAAGGACAATCCCTTCTGCTCGCTCTACATCGATTGCGAGCATGAGGAAGTGCTGGGCGAAGGCCCGCTACCGGTCTTCAACTACATCATTCCCCGGTGGCGCACGGTATCGAGCTTCCCGCAGGGGTTCAGCCCGGCCGCGATCAACTCGTTGCCCGATGTCCGCATGCTTCAATCGCTTGCACGCATCCTTCTGGAGCAGGGCGAAAAGGCTGTTGATGCGCCGATGTTCGCACGTGGAGAAATCTTCCGCGACGCCGTGAACCGCTATGCAGGCGGCATGACCTATGTGGATCTGGAGGCGGACCAGAAGATCCAGGATGCCATCTTTACGGAGCAGCCATCAAGCGGCCTGAGCTTCGGGATGGAAATGAAGCAGGACGTGCGCAACCTCATTGCGGAAGCCTTCCTGCTCAACAAGATCATGCTGCCGCCGCAGCAGAAGACGGCATTCGAAACACAGGCCAGGCTAGAGGAATACCGCCGCGCCATCCTGCCATTCACCGGCCCGATTGAGAGCGAATACCATCTGCCGCTGCTCGACGTGGCGTTCCAGATGGCGGTGCGCAACAACGCCTTCAACATCGATGAGATGCCCAAGGCGCTGAGCGACAAGGACGTGACCTTCACGTTCGAGGGCCCGCTCAACACGGCTGAGGGTAGGCAGAACGTGCAGGCCTTCCAGGAATCACTCCAGATCGTTGCTGGTGCGGCCAATATCGACAAGACGGTTGCCACGCTCATTGACTGGCAGAAGGCCACCAAGGATGCGGTACGCGGCACGCAGGCGCCGGCTGACTGGTTCAATGATGAACAGACGCAGCAGGACGCGGCGGACCAGACCAACACGGTTGATGGTCTCGCACAGGCGGCAGCGGCGCTCAAGGGCGGCGCGGACGTGGGCAAGAGCGTTGCCGATGCATCGCTGGCTCTACAGCAGGCCGGCATGATCCAGCCGCCAGCGGTGGCCGCGTGAGGGTGCTTCTGGCGCTCCTGCTCCTCGCGGGCTGCGCATCTCACCGCGATATGTCACGTGAAACAGCGCTGGCAATCGTCAAGCTGGCAAAGGAAAAGCAGTGAGCGAAGCGCATTCGCCGGCTCCCTACGACAAAGACATCCTCATGGCCGTTCGTGCCGTGATTGCCGGCAAGGCCAATGAAGGCCAGCAGCAGACGGCCATGGACTGGATCATCAACCAGGCCAGCAACTATTACGACCTGAGCTATCGCAAGCAGGACAGCCACGCCACGGCCTTTGCCGAGGGCAGGCGGTTCGTCGGCGCGCAGATAGTGAAAATGCTGAGGGCTGAGACCCTCAAGGCGGTGGAAGGCAAGCCGCCGAAACCAGTTCGAGGCAAGAGGCAAGAGGCACAGAATGGCTGAGTTGGAAAACCCGACTCCTACACCCGATCCGGCACCATCCCCAGCGCCGACCCCAGACCCGGCACCTGCGCCGGCTCCCACTCCCACTCCTGACCCAGCACCAACGCCCGATCCTGCTCCTGAGCAGAGATCGCCGTGGGGCGACAACTGGCGCGAGGAAATGGCTGGTGGTGACGATGATGTCGCCAAGGCTATCTCCCGCTATGGCTCTCCCAAGGGTGTTGCGCGGGCTCTGCGTGAGGCACAGGCTGCTATTCGTTCTGGACAGCAGCGGCTTCCGAAGCCGGACCCCAAGGACGAAAAGGCCATGGCCGAATGGCGTAAGGCCGAGGGCATCCCGGATGATCCGACAGGCTACAAGCTGCCCGAGGCCGTGCAGAAACGCCTGACGGATGACGACAAGCCGATCCTGTCGAGCTTCACCGAGTTTGCTCATGCCAAGGGCGCCAGGCCGGATGTCGTTGATATCGCGTCTGAATGGTACATCGAAATGGCTGAGGCCGCCCAGGCCAAGCAGATCGAGGCCGACAAGGTAGCTTCGGAAGAAGCCGAGGATACTCTTCGCAAGGATTGGGCGCACGGCGAGTACAAGGCCAACACCACGATCGCCCGCCGCTTCATCGAGGGCATTCCTGGCGTGGGTGCGAAATGGGCCGAGGCTCGCATTGACGGCAAGCGGCTTGGCGATATGCCCGAGTTCATCGCATGGGCTGCCGACATGGGCCGCGAGAAGTTCGGCGATGTCGCGTTCACTTCCTCCGATAGCGAAGCCAAGCACACGGCTCGCAAGGCGGAAATCGAAAAGATCATCGGCACCGATGAGTATTACGAGAAGGGTCTGGATAAGGAATATGCCCAGATCCTAGAGCGCGAGATGCGCCGCCGCAGATAAGGAATTCTCTGACGATCTGTCAGTGAACAGCTCGCTTCGGCGGGCGTTTTTATTGCCTGATCGGCCACCCCGGAAACGGCCCCGAGCACGGCAAATCTACCCTGCCTATGACGTGAAGCCCCGATTTGCTGACCGGCCACCCCTGCAAAGGCCCCGGAACGCCTTCGGCCACCCTGCACGACAGCGGCTCCAAACCTCCCTCAACCCTTTGAAAGGACTGAACAATGGCTATTGAAGCCCAGATTGTGCAGTACCGCAAGGAGTTCGTCGGGGCTTTCGAGCAGCGCGTCAGCTCGCTCAAAGCAATGGCGACCAAAGAAACGGTGATGAATGGCAATCAGGCCACCTTCCTCGTTTCCGGCTCCGGTACTGACACCGCCGTCACCCGTGGGACCAACGGTCAGATTCCGTATGGCAATCCCACGAACTCGCAGGTTACTGCGACGCTTGTTGAAAAACACGCGCCGTATGAACTGACCGGGTTCAACATCTTCGCCTCGCAGGGCGACCAGAAGCGCATCATGCAGATGAATTCGATGGCGGTCATCAACCGCGATATCGATCTCACCATCCTTGCTGAGCTGGCCAACGCTACCCAGGACTATCCTTCGACGGCACAGACCGCCTCGCTGCAGATGGTTCTTGGCGCCAAGGCCATTCTGGGCAACGCCGACATCCCGATCGAGGAAGCCGACAACATGTTCGGCATCATCTCGCCGGCATTCGAGGCGTATCTTGAGCAGACCACCGAATTCTCCAATGGCGACTACGTGGATGTGAAGCCATTCGGCCAGGCATCCCGTCGCTTCTTCCGGTGGGCTGGCATCAACTGGGCTGTTTCCAGTCGCATCACCGGCCTCGGCACTTCGTCCGAGCTTTGCTACCTGTTCCACCGCAACGCCCTCGGCTACGCAGTGAACGTTGGCGAAGAGAAGATCGCCGTCGGCTACGACGAGAAACAGGACACGTCCTGGACCCGCGCCACGCTCTTCCACAATGCGAAGATCCTCCAGAATACCGGCATCGTGAAATGGACTCACGACGGCTCGGCGTTCGTTGCCACGTAAGGAGACGAACCAATGGCATACGTTCCTGACAACCTCGCAATGGTCATCAACCCGGTCGGCGGCGCTATGCCGCGCGTGTTCATGTACTTCAACTCCGCTGCGGACTCGGACGGCACCATCGTCGGTGCATCCTGGTTCTCGGATGGCGTCACGAAGGGCATGCGGGTTGGCGATCTGGTGGACGCCATCAACACCGGCACCGCCAAGTACAAGCGCTACCAGGTTGCGTCGGTCTCCGGCGCGGCTGCGACTGTCGCGGCTCCGATCGCGATCACCTGATGAGCAGCTAGCGACTTCGGTCGCTGGTTGCCTCCCGGCGGTCGAGGGGGCTGGCCAGATTGCGCTGGCCCCCGAACCGCTTCCAACTCAAGAGGCACATATGAAAATCCCAGCTATTACGAGGCTCAATGGCGCCGACTTTTCGCGCACCCTTCGCCGCATGATCGTGCCGAGCGACATGACGATGGAGGATGTTTCAGTCCCCGGCAATTGGGCCAACGTCTTTTCTCTGGTCAAGGCTGACGATGAAGTGATCGTGATCCCCGAGGACCGAACTTGGCGCCTGCATCTGCTGGTGACAGAAGTTGGCGTCGGCTTCGTCAAGACGGCTCTCCTGCATGCGATCGACCTGACCAAGGTGATTGCCAAGGCTCCCGCTGTTCAGCAGCCGAGTGAAGTTGCCGATGACGCTCCCCAGCCGCCGGCCGGCTACACTGTGAATTTTGCGCCGGCCCACAAGTGGCGCGCGATGACCAATGATCCACACATGGTCATCAGCAAGGATCATCGCACGCGGGCAGAGGCGGTACAGGCCGCGCATGCGCACGCCGCCAAGGCGCAAGGCCTCGCCGCGTGACCACGATCGCGTATCGCTGGGGCGTGTTGGCCTCTGACAGCCGCATGATGAATGGCGGCTGGATTCACCGTTATGGCGGCGACAAGCTTTTCCGCCTTCCGAATGGCGAGATAGTCGGAGTAACCGGCACCTACGCCGAAGCCGTAGCGTTTGTCTCGTGGCTACAGGGTGGAGAGGCAGGGGACAAGCCGACGCTCTCCGAAGCCACAGTGGTTCGCCTTCGCAAGGATGGAACGCTGACAATCTATGAGGCGGGCGCATCGTTCAACGTCACCACCGAATTTGGTGCGTGGGGGAGCGGTTCACCGGCCGCAAACGCCGCAATGTACATGGGAGCCGACGCCGCGAAGGCCGTCGAGATAGCGGCCCTCCTCGATGATTGCACGGGTGGCGAGGTTAAGACCATGAAGTGTGAGGTCTGATCAATGGCGAGCCGATTGAGCATCTACAAATCGGCGCTGCGCTATCTCGGCAATGCGGCCGGCATCGCCAGCCTCACAGAGGCAAGCGTCACCCGCCGCGCCCTGGATGATGCCTGGCAGGAAGCCGGCGAATACATGCTCGCCAAGGGCCTGTGGAACTTCGCCATCCGCACTTCGCAGCTCAGCGAGGATGAGGATGTGGAGCCGCTATTCGGATACCAGCATGCATTCTCCAAGCCCGATGATTGGGTGCGCACGGTAGCGATCGACACCGACCCGGCCTTCGCCATCGGCTTCGAGGATTTCGCGGACGAGACGCAATACTGGTACGCCAACAACGACACGCTCTACGTCCGCTATGTCTCGAACGATGATGCCTATGGCTGGAACATCGGGGCCTGGAGACAGCCGTTTGCCGAAGCATTCGCGGCCTATCTGGCGTTCCAGTGCTCGCTTCCAGTCTCTGCCGACAAGGGCAGCAGGAACGATCTGTTCAACCTCTCCAAGGCCCTGTTGACGGAAGCCAAGACACTCGACGCTGTGGATGAGCGAGTGGCCTATTCTCCAGCCGGCCGTCTGGTGAAGTCCAGGCTTCGCCGGGGCTCGCTCACCGGCACGAGGCGCGGCCTCTAGAATGCCGAAAGTCAACGTATACCTCCAGCACTTTGCCGTAGGCGTGCAAGACAAGAAGCACCTTGCGCGTGTTGATCTGGAGAGGATGCGCCTGGCTGCGGAGACGCAGACCAATCTGCTGCCTCTCACCAGCGGTCCAGCCTTCATGCGGCCAGGCCTTGAATACCTCTCGACCACGGTCAGCAATGCCATCTGCCGCGTTAAGGAGTTCGTCTTTGGTGCCACCGATGCGGCGCTATTGGAGTTTACGAACCAGCTTATGCGGGTGAGGGTGGACGATACGCTCGTCACGCGCCCCGCTGTGACTGCTGCGATCACCAGTGGTGATTTCTCCTCTGGCACGGGCTGGACGCTTACCGCCACTTCGGGCGCCACAAGCACGGTATCAGGCGGATATCTCAATCTTACGGCTCTCGCTCGTGGCTCCAAGGCCTCTGCGGCGCAGACTGTTACGGTCAATGAGATAGGAACTGAGCATGCGTTGCGTATCGTTGTGGAGCGCGGGCCCGTCACGATCCGGGTCGGCTCTTCGTCCGGCGGCGACGAGTACATCAACGAAACCTCGCTGAGGACTGGCACCCACTCCCTGGCATTTACACCAACGGGCGCCTCGTTCTACCTTCTCTTCCAATCCGAACTTGAACAATTGAAGCGCGTCGATAGCGTGACGCTTGAGGCCGCCGGCGTGATGACGCTGCCGACCGGTTGGCTTGAGGCGGATCTATTCAAGATGCGGTTCGCCCAGTCGGCGGATGTGGTGTTTGTAGCCTGCGACGGATACCGTCCGCAGCGCATTGAACGCCGCTCTACTCGCTCGTGGTCGGTTGTTAGGTATCAGCCAGATAACGGTCCGTTCACGTTGACCCGCACGCGAGCTGTCAAGCTCACCCCAAGCGTGACGGAAGGCAATGGGACGTTAACGGCATCGTCTGCATTTTTCACTGCCAATCACGTCGGAACGTTGTTTTCTCTGACGCATGAGGGGTTTTCCTGTTCAACGAAACTTGCTGGCGGGGGGCAGTTCACCGACGCGTTTAAAGTGACCGGCGTCAACACCACTGACTACAACGACCGTAATTGGACGTACAGCGTTAGTGGCACATGGGTTGGCACGTTGCGGTGGCAGCGGTCGTTCGACGGAGAGGATAGTGGGTTTAAGCAATTCCACTACACCCATGGGTCGGCGACAATTGATATAACTGCACCACTCGGTTCAACGAACAACGACGATAACGACAATAACGCAATCATATGGTATAAGCTTGGCTTCGAGGATGGGTCGTACACATCCGGCGTGGCGACCGTCACCGTAACTTATGATGGCGGTGGCGGTACCGGAATATGCAGGGTTACAGCGTTCAATAGCGCGACCTCCGTTGACATAGAAGTGCTGACCCCTTTCCACGGCACGGATGCAACGGACAACTGGCGCGAGTGCGAGTGGTCTGAAGAGCAGATATGGCCCTCTGCCGTAACGTTTGCCGAGGGGCGCCTGTGGTGGTCCGGTTCGGATCGGATCTGGGGCTCTGTCTCTGACGGGTTCGAGGATTTCGACGACACCACGGAAGGCGATAGCGGACCCATCTCGCGATCGATAGCCACTGGTGGTGTCAACGATACGCAATGGCTCCTTCCCCTCCAGCGGCTTCTTGTGGGCACGGAAGGTGCGGTATCTACGGTTAAGTCTTCATCCTTCGATGAGCCGCTGACGCCGACCAATCTTTCGATCAAGGATTCTTCGTCAACCGGCGCGTCTTCGGTCGATCCTGCCCGTGTCGATACCAGAGGGGTATTTGTCGATCGATCAAGCAGGGCCGTGTTCGAGCTCTCCTTTGACGGGCAGAGTTCAGACTACAACGCCACGCAGATGAGCAAACTGGCGACTGACCTGTTCACGTCGGGCATCAAGACGCTTGCCGTTCAGCGCCGGCCCGACACGCGCATCTGGGTCATCAACAATGACGGCTCGTGCGTTTGCATCGTCTATGAGCCGCTTGAGGAAGTCCTGGCCTTCATTCCGATAGAAACGGATGGCGAGTTCGAGAGCGTCGCAGTTTTGCCCGACGACGCCCAGGATCGTGTGTATTTCGTGGTGAACCGCACCATCAATGGCTCGACGATCCGCTACATCGAGAAAATGGCCCTCGATAGCGACGTGAAGCCGTCCACGACATGCAAGGTGATGGATGCCTTCGCGTCGGGAACCAACTCCCCGGCGTCCACGACAATCCATGTCGGCACGCACCTTCAGGGTGAAAGCGTCGTTGTCTGGGCTGATGGCGCGCCGCTGGTGACGCTCGGCGCCGATGGGATGACCGCACCGAACACCTACACGGTCAATGGTAGCGGCAACATCACCGTTGGCTCGGCGGTAACGAACTGGGTTGCCGGCCTTCCCTACACTGCCCGGTACAAGTCAGCCAAGCTTGCCTATGGCGCCGCTGGCGGTACGGCCATGCTGCAAATGAAGAAGGTCGATGAGGTTGGTATCATCATGACTGACTTCGTGAGGGCGGGGGTTCGCTACGGCTCCGAGTTCGATAATAGCGAAAGACCGCTCTATCCGCTGCCGGCTATGAAGGATTTGACCACGGCATCGCCGATCGTCCTCAGCGACGTGAACGATGAAGAGCCGTTCGCCTTTCCTGGCGAGTGGAATAGCGACAGCCGGGTGGCGATTGAGTGCGCAAGCCCGAACACCATGACGCTCATATCACTTGTTATCGGTGTGACAACCAACGGCTGATGCTTACCATCCACTACGCTGATCCGCACGCCGTGGCGGTGGCTCTGGACATTGAAATCGACTGGCCGGCGATCGCCTATATCGGGATAGATGACGATGAACTGGTGGGCACTGGCGGCCTGGCATGGGGCGGCGACAGATGCTGGATATGGTTCACTGTAACCAAGCCCAAACCTGAATACGCCCTGCCAGTTCTATTGATGGTGCGCAAGTTCAAGAAGAAGGCCGCTCAGTTGGGCGAGCGCTATATCTACGCCATTCGCGACCCGGAATTCGAAACGGCACCAAAGCTGATCAGGCTGGCCGGGTTCGAATTCCTCGCGACCGAAGACGGACAAGAGGTCTATGTCTGCCAGTTAAATCCAACCCCACCTTCTACGGGTATGGATCGCGGCGATAGCTGACTGGTTTACACCAAATATCAATCCAATCTCCCGCTGCGACAGCTTCCCTCTAAGTTTCCTGATCTCCAGAACGTTTTCGCTATTTCTAGCAGAATCAATGGCTTGGGTCAAATCACGATGCGAAATTGGAGTCTCTGATGTCGGGGCTTGAACTTCTTGCCGGACTATTCGGTGGCGCCGGAGCTGCGGGCGCGTCAACCGTCTCGACGGGCACCGCGCTCGGCGCTATCGGCAGTGTTGTTTCTGGTGTCGGCACGATCGCGGCTGGTGCAGCACAGAAACAGGCGGCTGATTTCGAAGCCGCTCAGATGGAGCAGAAAGCGAAGGAGGAGGTCGCAGCCTCCCAGCGTGACGCTATCGCCAAGCGCCGCGAAGGCGCAATCCTCAATTCGCGCGCCCAGGCGCTTGCCGCTGCATCGGGTGGCGGTGCGGGCACGGATGCTCCAACGATCGTCAAGCTCATGGGCCAGACGGCGGGAGAGGCTGATTACAATGCCCAGACGGCCATGTATGGCGGCTATTCCCGTGCTGCGGGACTGAGGGATAGCGCCAAGGCAAGGCGCGCGTCAGGCAATGCCTCCCTGCTTGGGTCTGTCATCGGTGGCTTCGGTGATACTGCCGGCGGCCTCTACAAGTCAGGTATATTCGGCTAATGGCCCGACTTCCATCCAGTGTCGATCTTAGCGGGCCGGAAAACCTCCGCTCGGGCCGTGCTATCGCGACGATCGACACTAGCGGTATTGGTCGCGGGCTGGAAAGCCTTGGCGCCAATCTCCAGCAGATCGGCGCCGAAAGCCAACAGCAGCAGAACACGGTTGATATTGCCCGAGCTGAGGCGGAAAAGACCAAGGGTCTGCTTCAGGTTCAGGATCAGTTCAAGAACGATCCGAACTACGACACCTACAGCAAGCGCGCACCTGTCGCCGCAAATGAGGTTGTATCCAAAGCGGCTAACCTAATCCGCGACCCCAAGATGCGGGAGCGCTGGTCGATCGGGGCCGGCACGGATGCCTTCCGCGTCACCAATGGCATCAACGACCACGGCATCACGATGCAGCGCGAGGCGGAGACTGTTGCCTTCGACAACGCGCTTGAGACCAATCGTAATCTGTATGTCGATCCAGCTACTCCCCCGGACGTAAGGGCCAAGGCCAAGGCTGACATTGCCGGCGCAATCGAGCAGGGGCAGAAATCGGGTCTCCTTGATCCGAGCCAGGCAGAGGCGCGGCGCCAGAAGTATATCCGGGATGCCGAGTTCTCGCGCGGCAAACTGGCCGTCGAGCAAGATCCCTCTATCATCTCGAAGCCGAAAGGCCCGGTTGCTGGAATCGTGGCGGCGGCGGCAACACGGCATGGCGTTCCGCCAGCGATTGCTCTTGGCATAGCGCAGATCGAAAGCGGCATGAACCCGAATGCCAAGTCGGGCACGTCCTCTGCCGGTGGGTTGTTCCAATTCGTTGATGGCACGGCAGCGCAGTATCATCTGCGCAACAAGTTCGATGCGGAAGCTAATGCCGATGCCGGCGCTCGACTGACGGCGGATAACATCGCCGGCCTCAAGCGTGACCTCGGCCGCGATCCGACGCCTGGCGAAGTCTATCTTGCGCACTTCAGCGGCTACGGTGTGGCCGAGAAGCTCGCCAAGGCTTCGCCTGACACGCCAACAAGCGATCTGTTCAGCCCGCAAGCCATCGCGGCTAACCGCTCTATCCTCGCCGGCAAGACGGCTGGCGATGTAAAAGCCTGGGCGGATGGCACGATGGCCAAGGCCATGCATCAGGCGGGGGCCGGAGAGAACCCTGACTGGTACAAAGTGCTCACCCCCGAGCAGCGCCAGGTCATCAACAACGAGGTAGACACTCGCAACAACCAGATCGCGGCCGACACGCGCGCCAACATCGATGTCGCGACCACGAACGCGCCAACAGCCATACTGAACACCGGGCAGTATACCGGCACCCTGCCGACGCAGGACCAGTTCTTCCAGGCTTACGGCCCGCAGGAAGGCGCATCACGCTACGATGCCTTCGTTTCGTCAATGCAGACGAGCCAGCAAGCCTTTGAAATGCGGACTATGTCCGCTGGCGATATCCAGCAGATGGTGAACGCTGCCAAGCCAACGTCCTCGGGCGACAATGCAGCACTGGAGGCCAAGCGCTACGACACGCTGGCCAGCGCGCAACAGACCACATTAAAGGCCCGCGAGTCTGATCCGGCAACCTATGTGCGAACTGCGTTCCCATCAGTCGATCAGCAGTGGAACAACGCACAGTCGGTCGGCAATTATCAATCGGCGGTTGCAGCCTCGATCACGGCTCAGCAGCAGTTGGGCATCCAGGACATCAAGCCACTGCCTAAGACCGTTGCCGACAACGCCGTGAACGTCTGGAAGGACGAGACGCAGCCACAGCAGAACCGCATTGGCGCGGTTGCCTCGATCATCATGGCGACGCCGGACCCGAACCAGCGCAAGATGCTGTTCAACCAGATGGTGGATGCCGGCCTTCCCGACCTGACGGAGGGTGCCTTTGAGGCGCTTTCGCGTGGTGACCAAGGCGCCGCGCAGCGCTTGTTCCAGGCAGCGATGACCGACCCGACGAAGCTTGCCGGCGCCGCGAAGGATGGGCAGAAGCCAGCCGACATTGCCCAGGCCGTGCAGTCCTCGATCATGGATCAGGGCCAGATTGGCGATATCTACTACGGACTTTCGAACGGGACCGCCGATAATTACACCCGCGCCCAGCGGGATTCGAAGCTCATCAACAATGCCGTCAACATCCGCCTGCGCAATGGCGAAACGATGGATCAGGCAATCGCGGGCGTGACGAAAGACCTTTATGGCGATGTGCAAGTGGTCAACCAGCCGCATGCGCAGATCCTGGTACCGACCAATCAAGACCCAAGCGCTGTCATTGCCGGCCTATCTGCTAAGCTTCCCGAGGTCGAGCAGGCGCTTAGAACGGCGATTGCTCCTCCGGGGCCGGCGCCGCTCGGCCCAATCCCGGGCCAGAGCGAACCGGGCAATATCGATCTTGCCAAGCGTCCAGTCGTCAAGAACGCTGATGGCACGATCAGCACGGTGCGTTCGATGTCATTCGAGGAGGATGGCAAGGAAATCCTTGTCCCGACCGTTTCGCCGGATGGCAAGATCCTTTCCGATCAGCAGGCAATCGACCTCTATCACAAGACTGGCCAGCACCTCGGCAAGTTCGATAGCCCGCAAGCTGCGGACGAATATGCTCAGGCGCTCCATGAGGCGCAGGCACAGTTTTACGGCAATCGCGCCAGCGGTGTTTCTGCGGTCATCGATGCCGCAACGCAGAATCATATTCCGAACGTGCTGGCCAATGGCTTCTTCCGCAACTCCGGCGATGGCTACGTGTTCATCGATCCCTATACGGGCATGGCGGTTTCGGACGCCAACGAGCAGCCGATCATCTTCAAGCTCTCCGGCGATATCCCCGCACCGAAGCCTGGGCCTATCACCGACCTTGGAACCACAGGAGCGCAGCAGCAGCAGTTGAACCAGATGCGCCGGAGCATGGGCCAGTGAGCATCTATTCGATGTCCTCGCCGACCTATAGCGGACTGTCGCGGCAGGCATTGTTCGATGCCGCCATGTCTCAGCCGCTCAGCCTGACATCGACGCTGGTCGAGCAGGGCAAGGGCGGTGCGCAAGAATCGTTTGGCCTCGGTACCGTCATGCGCGAAAGCCGGGTGCCATTGCCGGCGCCCAGCCAGGATGCGCCCTACGGCTTCGACCCGCAAGGCCTGGATGTCCCGCAAGGCATCAGCCCGCAGGACTACCTTCAGGGCAATTGGGTCACGCCCGACATGATCGCCAAGAAGCGTGCCGAGATGGGCGCGCTGTCAGAGGACCAGTATAAGGCATCGCCGTATTATCGGAAGGATATCCCCTACGATCCCGGCATGACCAGCGCGCGGGCCGAAGCGCTCGCGTCGATGGATGATGCAAAGAAGGTGCGTGAGTTCTACGCTCAGAAGCGGCCCTTTAGCTCTTTCCTCGGCAATCTCGCCGGGCAGGCGCTCGATCCGATCAACTATGTCCCGATCGCGGGCGAGGCGGTCAAGGCGGCAGCCGTTGCGAGAATGGGTAACATCGCGGGCCATGCGCTGGTAGGTGGCATTGATGCGGCTGCGAATACCGCAATCTTCGGCATCGGCACTGCTGGCGTCCGTGCGCAATTCGGCGATGACGTATCCTGGCAGGCGACGATTTCGCAGATTGCCACCGCCGCATTGATCGGCCATGCCTTCGGCGCCTTAGCGGGAGCCGTAGGAGGGCGTGTAGACGCAGCAAGGCTCTCGGATGCGGAACAGCGCCTTGCTACGCTCAGAACCACGCAGGAGGCTCGCATTGCCCTGAACGAGGGCATTGATGCCGTAGTCCGTGGCGAAGATGTCAGGCTTTCTCCGAATGCGACCGATCCACTGCAGAGGGTAGCAGACCAAATCAATCCAACGCGGTCTGCCGATCTATTTGCGCCGCTGGATAGGCAAGACCTGTACGCTTCGACGGCGGTAGGCCGTGTCATCGATGCGCGTGCGCCGCATGTGCAGGATTTCGAAACCGCCCTAAGGAACAACATCCTTTCTGCCGATTCCGAACTGGCGACACGATATCGGGCCGCCGAAGCCAAGTTCAATGCAGCGCAAGAGAAGGTTGCTGCGATAGAAGAGCCATTGGCCGCGAGGACGCAGGCTGATGCCGTGGCGCTGATCGATCAACCATCCGCCGATAGATTGCGCGCCATAGAAGCGGAACTGTCGCAAAAGCCCTCAGCTAAACGCGCGGCCGCACTAGAGGCAGAACGCAACACCATTGTTGAAAGCCTGGGCCCAGATCAGATCGCTAAGGCCGAGAATGACTTTCGCATCGGGCCCCAGAAGAAGGCCAAACAGGCCCGCTCTGCTTTAGCATCAGCCCGTCAGGAGTTTTCCAAGGTGCGACGCGAGGTCGATGCTCAGGCCGCGCAATTGGATGTGGTGAGCAAGCTAAAGAACCAGGTCGCGGTAGACACGACGCAGGCCCGCCCAGAGCCGCGCTCGGATGGCGTCAAGCAAGCCGAAGCCTCAGTCGCCAAACCAGAAGACACCAAGGCGCTCGCTGATCAGTTCAGCGTCGATCCGAACACCGGAGCCTTTCCAGAGGAAGCGGAAGTGGCACAACTCGCATCCGAAGGCCGTTTGACGCCGGATGATGCGGTGACGCTGGCGCAGGCCGAGGCCGACTATCAGACGGGCAGTGCTTTTGCCGAAGCGTTGAAGAGCGTGGCCGGATGCTTGATCTAGGACAGCAGACCGCCGGCAATGAAGGCGAGGATAATCGTTCCCCAGCCAAAGCCACTTCTTGTGTTCGATGGCTGGATAACCATGGACCGACTAGGCCGGGCAAGGGCCCGCTCAAGATTTGCATGCTGAATTTGGCCGATTGGTTGGCCGCTTTCGAGAAGTCGGCGGGCCTGCTCCATATTGCGCCTCGCCTCCGCAGCGTGTGCCAAGGACGTAAGTACAGAACCGCCTACCGAGAACATCCAAATCTCCTTTCGCGACGTGAAATATATAGCACGAGTATCGCCGCATGAAAATCCGCTACAAGATGGGCGAGGAATGCTTCAACGCTGCCAATGCGGCATCGGGCGAACAGCTCAACCGCGAAGACATCGAGGCTGCCTTCCAGCGCATGGCCGAGTACAAGGCCAGCCTGCAGGCGAGCGGCGACATCACCAATCTCGGCGATAAACTAAAATCCTTTGCTGAGCGTGAAGCGGAGCGCACCAAGATTGCAGCGGCCATGCAGCGCCGTCATGCGGCCCTGAACATTCTCGTGCGGGATCGTCTCGACAAGACGCTCCAAGGGTTCCTTGCTGCCGGCCTGACGCCAAAGAAGGCATTGCTGGCAGTCCTGGAAGGAACGAGCGAGGGCATCGAGAATGGACGCAACTCTGTCGGCGCGCTTAACCTCGCCTATGAGGCCCGCTATATCGGCGATATGTTCGCGGAAATCCAGGCCAATGCACCGCATCTCATCCATGCGCTGCGTGATCCCCGGCTCGATGCCGATATCATGCGCGAGATGGCAGAGCTGAAGGATGGCGGCAAGCCAGGCATCACCGGCAACAAGGATGCGCAGTACGTCGCCAAGGTGTTCTCGACCTATGCGGAACTCTCCCGCACGGACCTGAACAAGCTCGGGGCGTCGATCGGCAAGCTTGACGGCTGGTCTGGTGCTCAGACGCATGACGACATGAAGCTTCTGGCTGCCGGCAAGGAAGCATGGATTGCCTCGGTTCTGCCGAAACTGGACATCGCCAAGACATTCCCCGACCTGACTTCGGTCAAGGAGGCGGAAGATGCTCTCAGCGGCATCTACGATACCATCGTCACCGGCCTGCCGAACAAGCCCACTCCTAGAGAAATCGGCCAGCGGGTCAGCCCGGCCAATCTGGCGAAGTCGTTGGGCAGGTCCCGCGTCCTGCATTTCCGCGACGCGGAATCGGCCTTGGCCTATCGTGAGCAGTTCGGCTACGGCAATACCGTCTCGGGCATCATTGCACATCTGCGCTCAGCCTCCCGCATGGCGGCTAATATGGAAGCGCTCGGGCCAAACCCGGAAGTCATGTATGGCGCGGTGGTCGAGGGTTTAAAGCGCTCCATCAAGGATAATCCGAACCTCTCGCCTGCCGAGAAGACCAAGCAGATGAAGGGTCTCACTATCGATGGCGGCGCGCTTCGCGATGCGCTTGACGTCTCGACGGGCCTCATCTCCAGGCCAGTCAATACGACAATCGCCAAGGTCAGCTCCGACATCCGGGCGGTGCAGTCGATGGCAAAGCTTGGCGGCGCCATCTGGTCGTCAATGTCCGATACCGTGACGGCCGGGCTTGCTTCGCAGTTTCGCGGCTCCGGTTTCATCAAGGGCTTCGTCGCGCAGATCGATGGCATCATGCATGGCAGGCCGAAGGGCGAGCAGGCCGAGATTTCCTATCTGCTCGGTGAGGGCTTTGATGGGCTGATCGGCCACATCGTTTCGCCTGCCGCTGCGGCGGATGGGCCAATCGGCAAGCTCTCAAAGATGCAGGAGACGTTCTTCCGCTGGAATGGCCTGTCCTGGTGGACCGATATCCAGCGCGCTTCGGCCGGGCGCATGATCTCATCCGAGATGGGCATGCGGGCCAAGGTCGCCTTTGCCGATCTGCCGGCGAACTATAAGCATGTGCTTGGCCTGCATGGCATCGACGCGCCGAAATGGGAAGCCATCCGCAAGGCGAACTTCCGCGAGATCAACGGCAACTCGTATGTCACGCCTGAAAGAATCCGTGAGCTGCCGGATGAGGCGGTTGCCGGTCTTGGTAAGACACCAGATGCTGCCCGCCACGATCTGGAAATGACGCTGCGCAAGTTCTTCGCTGATGAGACAAGCTATGGCGTCATCGAGACCGACGCGCGCTCTCGCCGCACCACGACGATGGGCACGAGGCCTGGCACGATCGCGGGCGAGGGCATCCGCTTCATCATGCAGTTCAAGGGTTTCCCGATTGCCTTTGCACAGAGGACAATGGGCCGCGCGGCGTTTGGTTTCAGGCAGGGCGCTAAGCTCGAACAGGTCGCCCACATTGGCACGATGCTGGCGGGCCTTACCATGGCTGGCTACGCGGCTATGACTATGAAGGATTTCACCAGGGGCTATTGGCCGCCACGTGATCCTACCGATCCGAAAACATGGGGCGCGGCCTTTATCCAGGGTGGCGCTGCCGGCATTTATGGCGACTATCTCTTCAGTCGCGTCAATCGCTTCGGTGGTGGCCCCCTCGATGCGGCACTTGGCCCGACAATCGGCGCCGGCTCCGGGCTGGTGGACCTGATCCTGAAAGCGCGTGATGCTAGCGTGAGTTCGGATGAGCAAGTGAAGCTGGCAGACTGGCTGAACTACGCCACGCAGAACACACCCTATGTGAACCTCTATTACGTGCGGCCGGCGCTGGATTTCCTGTTCCTGAACTCGCTGCATGAAGTGGCAACGCCAGGCTACATCAAGAAGACCGAATCCAAGCGGTTCTCGCAGTACGGCCAGAAGCTGATGGTGAAGCCGCTACAGCCGTTTCAGTAGGATTGATCCCAGGCAATCAGCGCGGCCAGCACACCGGCCACAATGAAAGGCCCGAGCCACACGGCAAGGAAATAGCCGAAGCCCTTTGTTTTACCGGTGGTCCAGACATAGACGCCGAAGACGAAGGCAAGTGTCCAAAAAGCGAATACCGCTACGGCTGTGGGCTGGCTCAACCTTGGCGCTTCCTGGTTATGCGAGCCGTCATATCTGTGATGAGCCCATCATCGTAGATCTTCCAGATCCTGCCGGCTACGGCGGGGCGCTCAGAAGCAAAGACAGCCTCCTGTGCGATCTGGCGCTCTCGGCCGCAGGCATCTCGCGAAGCTAGGGCAAGATAGTACGGGTCTTCGTTGCTGGTAGCCGCGTAGCGGTCGGCGCGCACGAGGACGCAGGCATAATAGTTCTTGAGGATGGGGCGGTAGGAATCGCTCGGAATACTTGCAGTTTGACAGGCCGCCAGTGCGGCAACGGGCAACAGCCCGAATAACGATTTGCGCATAGCCACGCAGTGAACTCCAAAAACCAGAATTTCGCAAGGGCGGTCCTCGGGCCGCCTTTTTCTATGAGGACATCAATGACCAGCATCCAGATCGATATCAAAGACGGCCTGTCGTCCTCGGTGGCCATCAAAGGCCCGTGCCGCGTTGCCACGACTGCGAACATCACCCTGTCGGGCGAGCAGACCATCGACGGCGTGGCTGTGGTCACCGATGATCGTGTACTGGTGAAAGATCAGACGACCGGTTCCGAGAACGGCATCTATATCGCCGATACAGGGGCATGGCGCCGCTCCAAGGACTTCAACAAGACCAAGGATATCAAGACCGGGACGATGGTCAATGTCGTCAGCGGCTCCACCGGTGCCGGATGGTGGGAAGTTACGACTACCGGCGATATCACTGTGGGCACGACCAGCATTGTGTTTGCTCGTGCCGTGCTGGCGACAAGCCAGATGATCGATGAAGACGATATGGCGTCGAACAGCGACACGAAGGTGCCGACGCAGCAGAGCGTCAAGGCGTATGTCGATGATGGTCCGTCAACATCCGCGCTTCAGGCCACGATGCGCGACCGTATCGACGCCGCTCCGTATGTTGCCTCTGTAGCAGCGCTTAAGGCGCTTGACACGACAAAAGATACTACCGCCTTTCTGACTGTGGCCGGGCGTAAATTCCGCCTCGACTGGACGAGCGGTGATTTGTCCTCGCAAATCACCGCCGCCGATCCTCGCTATATCGCCAGCGATGCCAGCCCAACCGGCTCGGCCGGCGCATGGGTATATGCGGGCAGCGTCGAGACGGGGCAGTTCTTCCAGCCGTCCGGTGCCAATGTTCATTATCTTGCTGATCGCGTGATGATGGGATCAGCCGTCAACAACAAGGCCAGCGCCGTTTCCTCGCAGCCCGACTGGCTGACGACATACCAGATCGGCACCGGCCGCTCGTTCGGGTTCATTGAATTCGCGCAGTCGGCGGTCCTTAACAATTCCAATGCGAACGCGGCAAATGCCTTCGTCGCCGGAGCGCAGACTTCCGGCTTTGCTGGTACCGGAAATTCCATCGGGGTAGTTACCGTAGGCGTCAACAACAACACATCATTCTCGACCAACACCTATGGCCTCTATTCCGAGGCATACCGCGCGTCGGGCGTGTCCGGTGGCGCATATGGATTTGAGATCGACACTGTAAACTACGCCTCTCTCGCGGCAACGAACCCGTTTGCTCAGGCGACAGGTCAGACAGTCGGTATTCAGGTTGCAGCCGGCGGCGGCTTGTCGGCCGTTGGCCAGTTCGCGTCCTCGGTCGGCATCAACTTTTGGAATAACAACGCTGTTTTTGACAAGGGTATCAGCTTCGGCTTCACTGCCATCAATGGGACGAACGGCACCGATGGTAACACAGGCGAAGCCATCGCAATGGCGACGGGCCACGCAATCACCTACTACTATGGCAACAACACCAAGTCGTGGACGCTGAAGGCCAACACAACCGTCAATGGCGATTATGTGTTCTCGACGGCTGGAACTGGAAACGTCAATGTCCCCAGGCTGACAGCCGACCAGATCAAATTCCCCGCGACCCAGGTTCCATCTTCCGATGCTAATACGCTGGACGACTACGAAGAAGGAACCTGGACGCCAACCATTACCGCAACGTCAGGAACCTTTACGTCCACTTCGGCGACGGGAAGTTATACAAAGATCGGCCGACTGGTCAGTATCAGGGTATCGATCACGATCACGACCGTTGGAACTGCATCGGGCGGGGTAGTCTTCACCTTACCGTTCACAGCAAACGCTACAGGTGGATGGGGGATGGCTGGTCGTGAGAACGCATCGACTGGAAAGATGCTGCAATCCTTAATTTTGGGGTCCGCAACCACATCAAACGCATTCTATTATGACAATACGTCCGCCATCGCCGCAGGAGCGAACCTGATTATCTCGGGAACTTATTGGGTCTGATTATTTGGACAATGCGTCGGCCAGTTCCTCGCCGAGTTTCGTCAAGTGGCCGGCAATTGCCAGCCAGTCCGGATCGAACGGCGCCCAAGTGGGGTCGTCATCGAAGTTCCATAGATCGAGGAACAGGCCAATATCTCCAAGACCGCATTTGTCGGCGAGCTTTTGGCCGCTACCAGCAAAGGCTGCGTTGAACCTTCGCCGGTCGCTCGCTGAGCGAAAGTAGCGTCCGGGGCTCTCGTATGAAGAGAGCGGGGTTCGCGCTAGGAGCGCAGTCATCAATTGCTTCGCCCGAGTCGTTCGGATGAGAGACAACATGAAGGTCTCTTGCCTCGACAGCGCTTCATTGGTGCGTGGTATCAAGCGCAGTGTCTTGCGAACACCATGTAGGCCGGAAGACGCAAAGAAGTCGGTCGCTAGGTCTTCATCATACCAAAGGGCGCGATTGTAGGGGCGAACGGTGATCTGTTTCAGGCCCACGGCGTCGATGAATGGGGCAAGGATTGCGCCATAATCCAACTGGTATTCGGCGCGGCTGATGTCGCCAGTCAGTGAATATTTCACGGTCTCGGAATAGACACTTTCGATCATGTGGTCATAGCGGCGTAGGTAGAAAACCAACCGGATATCAGCATCTGGAGCAAATTGCTTCAGCCCCGACAGGAACCCGGAAACGTCGTTCACTCGCGAAAACTCCTCGCCGGAGATAAGCAGGGTATCGCAGTCGGAGTTGAGATCGAAGAAGCTGGATAGGTTTTCTTCCGCGCTGCGATTCTTGTCGTAGGATACGGCGACGATACTGTGGTTGCCCTTGTGCATCGCGGCGGCATCTGGGTTGCGGAACTCTGGATAGTAGACTGACTTTCTCTTTAGCTCGTTTCGGTTCGCAAGGAACAACTGCTGTAGATACGACGAGCCGGTTTTATGCAGACCGCAGTGGATTACGATCTTGCGATAGCCGGTGGCCTTTCTGGAAAACAACGTGACAACTCCTACTCGGGGACCGTTGCTAGATAGCGCAATTTTCAGACAAGCAACATCACAAAGAGGTTCCCATGGACCGCAACTTCGCTCAGGCGCCTGCATGCGCCTGATCAAGAACAAAAGCGCCGTCGCCCTTAAAGCGCACAGCGTCCGGTTCTGGGCGGTGTCCATCCTCTGCCTGGCTGGCGTTGTCGGCGACAGCTGGAGCCTGTTTGCTGGGCTGCTGCCGATACCGCCGCTGGCCTTCGCGATCCTTGGCCTTGTGTTTGGCCTCGCAGGGCTTGCTGGCCGCTTCATCGATCAAGATTTGTAGGAGCCTATCATGAGCCGCGTGAAAAAGGGCGGGGCGCTGGCCGCCGCCGTCGTTGCACTTGTGTCTGGATTCGAGGGGCTGAGAACCTACGCCTATCGTGATCCGGTCGGAATCCCAACAATCTGCTTTGGTGAAACTCGTGGCGTGAAGATGGGCGATCACAAGACACCAGCCGAATGCAAGGACATGCTCATCTCAAGGCTGGGGGAGTTTGAAACGGGCATGCGCAAGTGCCTCGCTTCACCCGACACCATTCCCGACAATGCCTATGCAGCGTTCCTGTCCTTCACCTACAACGCCGGGCCGGGGAACTTCTGCAAATCGTCGGTCGCTAGTCGCGCCAATGCCGGGAACATTCGGGGAGCCTGTGACGCGCTTCTCATGTGGGACAAGTCACGTGGCATCCGCCTTCCGGGCCTGACCAAGCGCCGGCAGGACGAGCGCGCCCTATGCCTTCGGGGGCTGTAATGGACCAGCCCATTACCCTCGGCTTCGCGCTGGTGTCCTTATTCCTGGCAGTCGGTGGCGCGTTTGGCCTCGTCATCATCGTCTGGGTTTTCACGAGCTTTGTTCGGGGGATGTCGAAATGATCGGGGCGATAGCGCGCGCCCTCGGCATCGACTCTCTCATCATCTATGCCGTTCTCGCCTTGGTTATAGGTGGTGGGTTCCTGTGGTGGAGCGCCCACAAATACAACGAGGGCTATTCGGCTGGATCGGCCAAGGAGCGCACAGCCTGGGTTGCACAGCGCGAGGAAGACCAAGCCAAGCAGCTTGCCAAAGCCGCCGCCGATCAGCGGGCCATCAATCAGCTAGAAGCCGATTTCCTGGCAATTCAGGGGCGGCTTGCCGAGACGCAGAGCGCCTTGGAAGGCTCCATCCATGCGGAGGGCGCGGACAAGAAGCCGGCGATGTCCAAGGGCGTCGCGAAGGCGCTTAATGGAGTGGGTAGATGAACGCGCTACCGCTGTCAAAACTACTCAATAGGCGCGCCACCGCTGCGCTAGCGGTGCTTTTTGCGCTCTCCGGATGCGCCTCGTTCGGTCGCCATTCTGTGCTGCCTCCTGTCACGGCCCATATCCCGCAATTGCTCAAGCAAGCCTGTTCCAGTGTCGTCACGATACCCGAGCGGGATCTGACTGAAGCTGATGTGGCCCGGCTTTGGGCGACAGACCGCCAATCCCTTCTCATCTGCGCTAGGCGCCATGGAGCGCTTGCGAAGGCAGCCTCCGTACTGGAGGCGAAATGACCGAGCATGAATTGAAAAAGGTTGTCTCCGAAGCGGTGGCCGAAACGCTCCTGCAACTCGGCATCGATGCCAGTGACCCTGTCGAGATGCAGAAGGATATGGCCCATCTAAGGGCATGGCGGGAGTCTGTCGCCACGGTGAAGAACCAAGGCCTGGTCACCGCCATAGGCATTCTCGTTGCGGGCGCCCTCGGGCTGCTCTGGCTCGCCATCAAGGGCTCTCCATGAGCCCTGAAGCCCGCCGCGTCCTCATCATTCTCGCCTGCGTGTTTTGCGTCTGTCTTGTCGCGTCAATCCTCCCCACGATCAAAGGCTAAACCCCATGTCTCGCATCGTCTTGAAGCCGGCAATTTGGCTGGCCGCACTGGTATTTGCCGCCTTCTTCTCCGCTATCGGAATAGCCCACGCCGACAAGGCCGAACTGGAAAAGCTCCAGAAGGAGGTTCTTGGCGTCACCGTGCAGATCAACAGCAATTGCAGCGGAACCATCATCTATTCCAACCGCGATAAGGTGACAGGCGAAGTCACCACGCTCATCCTCTCGGCAGGCCATTGCGCCATCGACAAGGACGCGGACCAACGCATCGATATCCCGGTCTACCAGGACAATGAGATCGTGAAGAAGGATGCCTATGTCGGGCGTGTTCAGGGCGTCTACTACAACGCCGATCTGTCCCTCTGGAGGCTGAAGGACAAGCAGACTTTTTTCCCCAATGTGGCGAAGCTCGCACCAGAAAAGCCGGCCCTGATGATGGGCGAAGATACGTGGACGGTTGGCTACCCTCTGGGCGCGGCCTTGACGCTCACGAAGGGCCTATTCGTTTCAAAGGAGACGAACGACTACGACAAGCCTGGACGCGTCTACTACAGGGCGACGCCCGATATCGCGCCTGGTTCCTCGGGCGGCGCGCTCTATCACAAGAATGAAGCTGGCGACTACGAGCTTCTTGGTGTCACCACGGCCGGAATGCGAGGCTTCCCATACTTCGGGCTCTACACCCAGATTTCGGACATCTACGCCTATCTGAAGGTGGCTGCGCCCGACATCGTGATCCCTCCGAAGCCCTGACCTCTGGGAACCCTTCCTGTCAACAGATCACGGAGGAAGAGCTTGGCCACTCCACTCACGGACGAAGAGATTCAGCGGCGCATTACCGCCGTGAATGCCCATCCAACAATACGAGCGGCGGCTGAGTCGCTCGGCATGGGACCAAGCACTCTAGCGCACACCATCGAAATGCTCCGAAGCACTGGCCGCCTTGCGGATGGGATCGTGCTTCCACCACAACAGGAAGCGGTCGCGAAAGACCCGATGTCTATTGTCGGGCCGACCTCGGTAGAGGTCCGCGATGCCAACTTCTGGCGCAACAAGGCGAAGTCTGCTGAGGATCGCGCTGCTGAAAGCGAGCATATCCTACGCGAGATGGCTGGCGTCTTCCAGCGCCCGCTATCGCTCCCGGAATGGACGCTTCCCGGCAACGGAGAGACGGGCAGGGCAGTTGGCCTGATCCATCTGTCCGACCTTCATTGCGGTGAAGTCGTTCGCCTGGAGGAAGCTGCCGGCGTCAACGAGTACAACCCCGAGATATTCCGGCGTCGTCTGAGGCGCATGATCGATGCTTCGATCCGCATTCTTCCCCGCTGGTCATCCGACTGCGACCTGAAAGGCGTCGTGGTGGCGTTGAACGGGGATCTGATCTCAGGAGACATCCACGCGGAATTGCGGGAGACGAACGCACTCACGTCTCATGAGCAAGTCGCACTGGCTACAGACGAATTGGCGGCTGGCATTCGCAAGCTCGCGGACCAGTTCGATGCCGTGCTGGTCACGGTGACACCGGGTAACCATGGCAGATCTACTGAGAAAACGCATGCCAAGCGCATGGCCGCACTCTCCTATGACGTGATGATCGGCAATATCCTTGCCCGGGAATTCGCCAGCGATGGAAGGGTTACGATCAACACTGCTTCCGGTGCCGACATCGTGTTCCCACTATTCGGATGGTCGGTGCTCCAGACGCACGGGGATTCCATGGGCACAGGAGGCGGGCAGGGATTTGCCGGCCCGGAATTGCCCATTGTGCGCGGCGGCAAGAAGATCAAGCTCTCTGGCTTCGCCACGGGTGAGCGCTACGACATCATCCTGACTGCTCATTTTCACACATCTTCGAACCCTGGAACCGTGTTGGCTAACGGTTCGATGGTGGGCTACTCCGAATATTCGCTTCGCATCCGTGGCCTTCCCGAACCCCCGCAGCAATGGCTTGCCCTCATTCATGAGAAATGGGGCCTTCGCGAGCGGGTGCCGGTTGTCCTCGAAGACCCGCAAGCACCACGTCGCCCACGTATCCGCGTCCCGGCAGGAATGTCAGCCACATGACTGAAAAGCTGAAAATCCGCGTATCTCTTGGTCCAGACGGGCGCAGCCCCACATGGGAAATGCTCTACGATGGCCTAAAGGTGTGCGACCTCACCTACACCGAACTGCTGGAGCATTCCTTACAGGCTACAAGCTCGCTTCGATGGATAACCGAACAGCTTCGGAAATGACCGCCTTCGGTCAGGTCGATGAACTCGCCCGATGGCTGCACCAACTCGATAGCGCGGGCGGGGTTTGGGGTGCTCTCGATGAAGGCGAGCGGCTGCATTGGCGGAAAGAAGCGCAGAGGCGGTTGCAGGCTAGTCTAACGGCTCAGCGAGAAATCGGCGCTCCTGCATCGTAAGCTGTTCCTCGGCTGAATACCAAAAGCTCCGACGCGGATTGCCGCAACATGCCCGAGAGCAGAACGCTAGATGGTTGTAGAGCTTGCTCCAATCACCGCCGTTGCGTTTGGCAAGACGTGCGGCTTTAGCTTTCATTCTCCGCAGGTCGCGCCTGCGTCTTTCCCGTTTCGCTTCCATGGTGTCTCCGATCTCGGAGTGCGCCATCCCGACGCGCTCTCGTGATCGAAGGGAGAGAATGGATTTTGGTGAACGCGGCGAAGGCCTTCGCCAGCCCTTGACGCGTCGCTTCCTTGGTTGGGTCCCGGTAGATTGGGAAGTTGGTCATCACGCCATTATAGCCTTCCTTGTAGGCCGCTATCACTTCGTCGGTGATGGCGTGCCGTAATTCCTTCTCAGCGTCGTCCATATGCTGTCCACCACGATCCCATTGCGCAGTACAGAAAACCACCCAGCGCTCCCGAAACGATGCCAGTGCATATGCTCGCGATGAGGATCATGCCGGGGTTCCCGTTGCCTCTGACAGCGCGCACCAAGCATTGAACTGCTCAAATCCTTCTGGCGCCTCGGTGGTCGCCCTATTGGTTGCAGCCAGAGTAGCCTTGCGGATATCCTCTGGTATAGGCGTCTCGGTCATGGGGCTTCCTCGGTCTCTTTTGAAGTCAGCCATTCGCCATAAATCGCTGCCTCGCGAAGCAGCACATCGGCATGGCATGGCGCGCCGGGCTTGCACCAGCAGGCGAGATTCTTTCCGATCAGCGGCTTGATGTACGTGTCATACTTTTCCGGGTGGAAGCACATGAACTTATCCAGATCATGCTCGAACATAAGCACCGCCATCTCCGCGCTGCCGTAGTCCGCCACGGGGCAGTTGTTACCCCAGATTGTGGAGCGGTCGACTTTGATAGTGTCGTCCGGCATCCGCCAGCCCTTGGCTCGCTTCAACTGAACTCGCTCAGGCATCCATCATCTCCTATGCATCTATCGTCGCGGAAGGCGGAACGTCTCTCGAACAAACTGGTGCAGCAGTGGGCCACTCGGTACGGGGTGTTCTCGCAAGGTTCCGCTATGTTCTGCAACAAACTGCAATTGCCCTGTTGACGAAACCGCAGAAATCAAGGAAACAGCGCCCGTCGCTGCGGTAGCTCAGTGGTAGAGCACTCCCTTGGTAAGGGAGAGGTCGAGAGTTCAATCCTCTCTCGCAGCACCAGCCTTTTTTCCTTTGAACTCGCTGATGCTTCTGGCAGGCGAAGGCCCGCGCCCATTAGGTCAACCAGACTTCAGAACATGGGTGTCGTCGAAATCTGCCAGCTTCGGATACACGATCGTGGGGGCATGTGCGAGGCTGAGGACGCGGTTGCGATAACGATCGAGCCACATCTGGCGCTCGGCATCGCTGATGCGCGCTGGCGCGTGCACAAGGAAAGGCTCGATCACGGTAAAGCCGACAAAATAGAGCATCCCGTGGTTGATCGGAAACAGGGTCGAACCGATCGGCCCGTTCAGCCCTCGGTCGGAATAGATCGGCGGCGGACCGCCGATTGTGACGGAACACATCGCGCGTTTTCCGGCGAAGACACCGCGATCATACCATTTGCCGCCGCCATAGATGCGGCCACCCGATGCGAACACGCGGTCAACCCAGCCCTTGAGAATCGCCGGCAGCCCGAACCACCAGAGCGGAAACTGGAGGATCAAGGCGTCGCACCAGAAAAGCTTGTCCATCTCCGCCTGGATGTCGGGGGCAAATCCGTCGTGAACGGCGGCATTCGCCTCTTCAGCCTGCTGGCGATAGTAGTTCGCGTCGCGCACGGTCGTGAAGTTGCGGCGATCCGACACCGGATTGAAGCCCATTGCATAAAGGTCGGAGATAGCGACCTCGTGCCCGACCGCAACCAGCGCTTGCTCAGCCGCGCGCGTCAGCGCGCCGTTGAAGCTGCTGGGCTCAGGGTGAGCGTGAACGATGAAGATGCGCATCGTCCGTTTCCAGCTGGCCGGAATGTCTATTTTCTGGATGCTGAAAGGGTCAGCTCGGCAACGTGGTCGAGCGAAAAGACGCCGGCGCCGCGTGTCAGCACCAGAAGCAGCAACGAGGCCCAGAGCAAATGCTCGGCCCAGTTCTCCGGATAGACGAAGATCTGGATGACGGAGACGACGCCGAGCAGCATCAAGGCTGCGAGGCGCGAGAACAGGCCAAGGAAGATCAACACCGAACCTGTGATTTCCGCCGTCGTCGCCAGAGGCGCCGCAATCGACGGGTCGATGAATGGCAAATTGTATTCGTTGGCGAATAGCTGCAGCGTCACTGGCCAGGACGCAAGCTTGCTCTGGGCCGACTGCCAGAAGACATGCGCCACCGCGCCGCGAGCGGCGAGTTGGACGAGCGAAAACGGAATATGTTCGGGCAGCTTGATGATGCGCCTGTAGAGGCCGACAAGGCCGGCGGGGGCGGACGAAGAATGTTCTGACATTGCGGTCATGATTGTCTCCATGAGTTTGAGTGGGAGTTCGCGACGGCTCGCACATTGGTGACGAGCCCGTCGCCGAAAAGGCGCACGAGCGCGGATACAAGATCGAAACCCGGATCGAGCGCCAGCGCGCGGCCGGCGGCATGCTCAAGGCCGAGGCCATGCTTCAAGGAGTGCAGGAATGCGAAGTTCGCGCGATCGAGCTGAACGAGCCGGATGCTGTCTCCCGCTCGCCACAGCGCCACGCGTTCGGCGCGTCTTGTCCAGCCGCTATGTCGGTCGGTGGCGTCCTGCTGATGCGCCGTCCATACGGACAGGATCGACCAATGCGAAACGATGAGCCTGAGCGATGGCTGCACCAGGATGTCGGGAGAAGTGCCCAGATCCATATTCTCGAAGTCTGCGAGACGACGAGGTGGCAAGCAAGCCGCATCGAGCGCTTCGGCGATGGCCCATTCGAGCCGCGCCGTTTCAGCGACGATCGGCATGTCGGATAGCGTGTCGATCGACTTGAGGAAGCGCGGGAAGCCGGCGCCATAGCGCGCCAGCCGAGATTCCGCCGGCGGATGGCGTCGAATGAACTCGCTCGCTGCGTAGCGGAAGAAACGTTCGTCGACCAGGCGGACCGTGACCGGAAACACCGCCATCAGCGCGGCGGTCAGCGAACTGCGGGTGTTGTTCTGGTAGATGCGCAAGCGTGCCAGCGGATCGGCCTTGCCGGCAGTCAGCGCTTTCGCGGCGATCGTCGGTTCCATGGCCAGCACGGCGCGCGCCATGTTGGTCTGCAGGTGCTCAAGCGGCAGCATGGTACATCTCCTCGAGCGAGGGCAGCGCCGAGGAAGCGGACGGTCTGGCGGATCTGGCGGCCGCAAACGCCGCAAGGACAGGCATGCTGGTCCTCGTTTCGCATTCGACAGAAAGGGAGACTGGCTTCGCCCGGCCTTCGGTCGGCTGCCCGCGTCGGACAGCTTGCCCGCGGTTGAACATGATCGACGCGGTCAGCATGTCGGCCCACATCGCTTCGCCAAGCAGCACATCAAGAACGGGAACGTCGGTGTCCCACTCGATCAAGGTTGGGCGCGGCCCGAGCCGCTCTATGGCATGCCGGTAGAGGGCCCAGACCACTGGCGGCACGCGCGAGCCGTGATCGTCGATCAGCACGGTGTCGGTCCCGACCTGGTTGGTCGCATGACCGGCAAGGTGGATTTCGCCGATAGCCTCAGCAGGCAAAGCGTCGATGAAAGCCTTGGCGTCATATTGCAGGTTGTGCGCGGAAACGTGGACGTTGTTGACGTCGAGCAGCAAGCCGCAACCCGTCTGCGCTACCAGCGCCGCCAAAAATTCGGCCTCGTTCATCGAGGAGTCGGCGAACGCCAGGTAGGCTGACAGGTTTTCGATCAGCACCTGCCGCTTCAGCGTGTCCTGGAGCGTCTCGACATTGCGGGCAACGACCGCCAGCGCCTCTTCGTCATAGCGCAGCGGCAACAGGTCGTTGAGATAGGCGCCGTCGGCGACGCTCCAGGCCAGATGCTCGGAAACGAGATCGGGCTGGAAGCGCTCACAGACCTTGCGCAGTCGCTCCAGATGATCGCGATCCAGGCCTTGCGCGCTGCCGAGCGACAGGCCGACGCCGTGCACGGACAGCGGGTAGATCTGGCGCAGCCTTTTCAGCGCCTCGACGCCAGCGCCGTCACCCATGTAGTTCTCGGCGTGGACCTCGAGCCAGCCAGCCGAAGGGCGCCGCGTGAGCATCTCGGCGATGTGAGGCGAGCGAAGACCGATACCCGCCGATGCGGGGATTGCGAGAGGTGAAAACATGACGGACATCGGTCTCCTCCATTCTAATCTGGTTAGCTCGAGGTGGAAGGTTGGTCAGGCCTTCGGCTTATCGCTGCCGCCGGTGATCTTGGCGCAGCTGCCGGCGGGCACGTAGAGCCAGGAATCCGGCTGGTTGTCGGCGGTGGAAGTGCCTGCGCAGGAATGCGTCGCGGTCTGGCAGTCGTTCTGGCCGGCCTTGACGACGCCGTAGCATTTTTCGAAGGCGAAGCCGGGCTTGGCGGCCGGGCCGCTGTATGCCGCCGTCGCGGCGAGCGTGGTGGCGGCCGCAAGGGCCGATCCGATGAGGGTCTTGGTGTTGATCACAGGCGTGTCTCCTGGTTGGCGTTTCGAGTGGAAGACCGGCCTCGAGGCCCGTCTGCAGATCAGTCTCTCCGATCGTGATGCCGAGCTGAAATGCTGTCTCGGCATAGAATTGATACGCGGCCACTATGTTCTGGAGAGCAGTGCGAAAAAGGCCCTCCGGCCGGGGAACCGGAGGGCCCGGCGCCTGCGTTCGGGAGTATGCGAGGCAGGCGCGGCTAGGCGGGAGGGAAGCGCCTAGATCTATTGGGTTCTGCAGTCGAAGGCCGGGCGCTCGTCGGCGCGTGAAGGATCGGCCGTAAGCCAGTCTTCAGCAGTTTGCCGCCCCCTGTCGCGAACGTCAGTCAGCTCGCCCCAGTCGATCCAGGGTCTCAGAAGCAGCGGAGCTGCAGCCCGATATTGGCTGTCGAAGACCGTGTGAACCGCGGCGCATCCGGTCGCACAATGGGTAGAGGTGAGGCTGCGATCCGGACACCGCGCCATGGATATCGACGGCTTGCCCGTGACCATCAGACGATGGCGGGCTCCGGTCGATAACTCGGTCGGCAATTGCGAGACGTCGCCATCGCCCCAATAGAAGTCGCCGTCGATTTCAACGGCTGCGGACAGGAACGGAACAGTGGCTGCCGCCACGATCGCGTCGATCGACAACTGCCTGCCCGAAAATATCTTCAAAGCGTCGCTGCGGGCGTTGACGGCTACGACGTCCAGTTTCACCGGGCAGTCTTCGTCGCGGATCCGCTTGAGGTCGATCGACTGTTCCAGCATCGAGCGCAGCAGGCTCGTTCTGTCGATGGCGAACATCGAGGCGTGGCTGACGCGCCGCCAGAAATTGGCAAGCGCCGTCCGCGCTCCGCGCCTGCCGCCGACGCTCAGCCCATAGGCAAAGACCGCCGCTTGCATCGCCGCGAAGCCCGACGCGGTAACGCCGCTCACGTTGCAGTTCGGCTCATCCAGCAGCCGATCGAGCACACCCCAGACGAAAGCAGCATGCGCGTCGTTTGCCAGCACGATGTCGATCGTCCGGTCTTCGACACCAAGATGCGCTGTTGGCGTGGCGACTGCGACTGTTCTCACTTCGGACTGGGCAAGCATGATCTGGTCTCCATCCCCAAGGTCGCCGGCAAGGGCGATTGGAGAGAGACTGCCGCATCTTCTTGTTCAGCCGAAATGCCAAGGTGGCATGAAGTCCATAGGCAGATTGCATTGGCTGCCCGTCGTCGCGCGCCGCACTCTGTTCCCGATCAGGCTGGCGCCGTTCACCCAAGCCGCGCCCGGAGTGCAAAGGAGATCAACGATGAGAAGAAAGCTTGCCTGCGTGGCTGTGTTTGCCGTCGCCTTTGGTGCGAACCCGGCGTCCGCCAACCCGTTCACCGACCTCGCTGCACTGCCGACGTTCTACACGGACGCCACAATGAAGACGATGAAACCGATGGCCGGATTCAAGAAAGCCTGGTTCGCCCTGTCGAAGCATGACCGGGCACAGATGACGAAGGCATGCGAAGACCCGGCGATGCGCAAGCCCCACCCACAATTCTGCGCCAATGTCCTGGCCTTGGGCGGTGCCAACTAGCGGCTGGACCGCCAAGCATCTGTGGGGATGCAGAACCGGCATAAACTCCATTCGCGAAGGGCATTGGCAAGTTGAACGCCGAGTGAAGCAAAGTCGATCTCGGCGAGCAGGAACAACAAAGTTCCAAAAAGCTGCCGGTCACCAGAGCGGTCGTCGATTGGGCGATCGCACAAACTCCAGAGAAGGACCTCACCATGAATATCAAAGCTATCTGCCTCGGCGCCTTTGCACTTTCCATGCTCGGTGGCGTTGCGTTCGCCGGCGCGCTCGACGAACCCTCCAACATGCAGCCCTTCTTCACCGACGCCAGCATGAAGACAATGAAGCCCAAGGCCGAATTCAAGGCCGCTTGGGACGCGATGGCGAAGGACAAGCAGGGCGCGATGATGAAGGAATGCCAGGATGCTGCGATGAGCAAGCCGCATGCCGAATTCTGCGCCAACCTGCAGGCGCTTGGCGGCGCCAACTGAGCTGCCGACATCGAACCCGACATGATGGCGAGCGGCTTGCTCGCCATCATCGTTTGGGAAGTTTAGCACGTCCGCCGCCAGGCTTCATGACCGATCGCTATCGACTTAATAGCCGCAGCGCATTGGCGCGGACAGACGCTTTGCGGCACGTTCCAAGCCACGAAAATCATCGTCGCAATGCGGGACAAATCGGCATGGACATCCATCACATCCGCTACTTCCTGGCCGTCTGCGAGACTCGGAATTTCACGCGCGCGGGCGAAAAGTGCAACGTGACCCAGCCGGCACTGTCGCGCGCCATCCAGCAGCTCGAGGATGAGGTCGGCGGCCTGTTGTTTCGCCGCGAGAGGAACTTGACGCACCTGACGGATCTGGGCGCTTTGCTACGCCCCAGATTTCAGCAGATCCTCGACGAGGTGACCGGCGTGCGCCAGGAAGCATCGAGGTTCTTGTGCCTCGAGAATGCAAATCTCAAGGTTGGGGTGATGTGCACCATTGGTCCGCGCCGATTTACCGGTCTATTGACGGATTTCAACCGGCGCCAGCAAGGCATCCAGCTGCAGCTTGTCGAGGGCGTGCCGGCATCCCTCTCGCAGCTGCTGGAAGCGGGCGAGATCGATGTCGCCATCATGGCGTCCAGCAATAGTTTTCCGGAGCGATTCGATGTCACGCCGCTCTATCGCGAGCGGTTCGTGCTTGCGTTTCCTAATGGCCATCGCCTGGCCCGCAACGACAATGTCGCCATCTCCGAGCTCGACGGCGAGAACTATCTCAGGCGCCTGAACTGCGAATATCGCGACTATCTTGCGGGCCTTTGCAATGAACGCGGTGTCAAGCTCAGGATCTCCTACGCCAGCGAACGCGAAGACTGGATCCAAAACATGGTCTCGGGCGGGCTGGGCATCTGCTTCATTCCGGAATTCAGCGCCGTCATCCCGGGCTTGCAGATCAGGCCCGTTATCGATCCGGAGGTTTGACGAGAGGTATCGCTTGTAGTTGTTGCCGGGCGCCGTTTTTCGCCAGCCACATCAACCTTCGTCAACAGCGTCAAGGCACACAGCTGGCCCGAAAGCGGCATCGATGTGTCGGTAAGGAAAACGGCTGCATAGCAAATCGAAGAAAAGAGCCGGGGCCACGCGTTATGTCGTGGCTCGGAATCGCGCGCCGATAAATGATCCGCGATAGTTTTCAGGTATCGATTTAAGAGCCAGTCAGCATTTCTCTTTCGACGAGGCTCCGGTCACTCTCCTCGTCATGCCCCGCCTCCCGCG
>RXJA01000101.1 GCA_003963455.1 Hyphomicrobiales bacterium | reverse complement strand
CGACTGGTATCTCGACAACAAATGGTGGTGGGGGCCGATCCGCGAGCAGCGCTACGCCGGCGAGCGGCTGGGCCACGGTGCGGCCGCAAACAGACCGGTCCAAGACAGTCCGATTGAAAGCGGCCCGGCGGGGAGCAAGGCCGAGAGCGGGAAGGTGCCGACGTGAGGCTTGCCGTCACCGGACGTGAGGGCCAGGTTGCCGCGAGCCTGGTCGAGGCGGCGCGGGGCCGCGACGACGTGGAAGTCGTCGCCGTCGGCCGTCCAGCGCTCGACCTGGCGCGGCCCGGCACGGTGTTCGCGGCGCTCGAAGCGGCAAGGCCCGACATCGTCGTTTCCGCCGCCGCCTACACCGCCGTCGACCAGGCCGAGGACGAGAAGGACCTGGCTTTCGCCGTGAACGCCACCGGCGCCGGCAAGGTGGCGGAAGCCGCGGCGCGACTTGGCGTGCCTGTCATCCATCTGTCGACCGACTATGTCTTCGACGGCACCAAGGACGGCGCCTATGTCGAGACCGACCAGACCGCGCCGCTCGGCGTCTACGGCGCCTCCAAGCTCGCCGGGGAGGCCGCCGTGGCGGCCGCCAACCCGAGCCACCTGATCCTGCGCACGGCCTGGGCCTACAGCCCGTTCGGCAGGAACTTCGTCAAGACGATGCTGCGGCTGGCGGCCGACCGCGACGAGATATCGGTCGTGGCCGACCAGTGGGGAAACCCGACCTCCGCGCTCGACATCGCCGACGCGATCCTGCACGCGGCGGCGAGGCTGCGAGACGACAAGGATTTCACCACCTTCGGCATCTACCACCTGGCGGGAACCGGCGAGACGAACTGGAGCGGCTTTGCCCGTCACATCCTCGACACAAGCAAGGCCCTGGGTGGCCCGCACGCGCAGGTGCGCGATATCGCGACGAGCGACTATCCGACCAAGGCCAGGCGCCCAGCCAACTCGCGACTGTCGAGCGCGAAGTTCACGGGAGAGTTTGGGTGGACGGCGCCGGGGTGGCGGACATCCGCCGGTATCGTGGTTGCACGTTTGGGTAGGACAGCGGAGGTTCCCAGCCTTTCGTTGAGAAGCGACGAAGCAGTTCCAAGCGACACGACCCAAGCCAAGGACAGCCAGCAGCGATGAAAAAGCCAATAAGCTCGCGAGCGATGAGCGATCAGGAGCCGGCTGAGAAATCTGGGAAACGTGGCTTTTCGCTTCGCCGTCTCTACGACATGCATGGCGGCAAGGTGTCGGACAAATGGTCGATTTATCTCGAAGAATACGAACGCATTTTCTCCAAGTATCGAAATAGGCCGGTGCGGATTCTAGAGATTGGGGTCCAGAACGGGGGGTCACTGGAGATATGGAGCAGGTTTTTTCCGCTAGCCGAACTCATTCTCGGCTGCGACATCAATCAGAATTGCGGTCTTCTGCGTTTCGAAGATGCGAGAATCGGTGTCGTTGTGGGCGATGCAAATCTTGAGGAAACTCAACGAAATATTATTGAAAAATCCGAGACGTTCGACATCATCATCGACGACGGCTCGCACAGGTCTTCTGATATTGTGCGCACATTCGCTCGCTATTTCCCTCGTCTTGTGGATGGTGGAACATTCGTTGTCGAAGACCTGCACGCCAGCTATTGGCAAGATTTCGAGGGCGGTCTCTACGATCCACTTTCATCTCTCTCGTTTTTCAAGCGGCTGCTCGATCTGATCAACCACGAGCATTGGGGGCTGGGCCGCAGTCGTGTCGATGCTCTCGCGGCCTTCGCAAATCGGTACGCAATTGCGTTCGATGAAGCTTCGCTTGCGTCTATTCACTCTATCGAGTTCCTGAACTCTCTTTGCATCGTGACGAAGCGGCCACATCAGGACAACGTCCTGGGTTCCCGTCACATCGTTGGCCGCGAGGCACAGGTAGAGCAAAGCATCCTGAGTTTGGGTGATGCGACGATTGCGGCCGCCAACCAGGTGGAAAATCCATGGTCACTGCGGTCAGTGACAATCGAGCAGGAGACCATTGAAAATCGAGGACGAGAATCCATCCGCCAAGCTGCGGCGCGGCTTGGGGCGCTCGCGGACGAAATTGTCGAGGCGCGAGAAAGGATAGAGAGCGCCGAGGCCGAACTGGCCCGCGCCAAAGCCGAAGTCGCTGGGAAGGCGCAAGAAGTCCAGGCTCTTCAGGCGCAGCTTTTGGCCGTGGAAGCGGCAAAGAACTCGCTGGCTGCCGACTACGACAGTGTCCACTCGGAGGAGAGGCGACTTCAAGATCAGGTCAGAACGCTATCGCATGAGCGTGACGCGGCTCGGTCTAAAGAACGAAGTGCGCATGATATGCTTCAAGCTATTTTCGGCAGTACGTCTTGGCGTATCACCAGTCCAGTGCGCTCGTTTAAGAAGAAAACAACCGAATTCCGCTCGGTTGCAACTGGAGCGCTTCGTCTCATGCGTGAGAGACGACTGACTTCCGCGACGATCGCAAGAGGTGTCCGGCGATTGCCGAGGTTGATCAGGGAAGGCAAGCTTTCCAACCCGACCAGCTTCTCCGAACTGGCGGAAACCCTCGATCCGGAATCGATTTCCCGCATCCAAACCGCGTTCGATCGGGAATTCTATCTTCAGAGCAACCCTGATATAGCATCTGCCGGCGTAGACGCGTTGTCGCATTTTCTCGCCCATGGCTGGAAGGAGCACCGCGATCCTTCAGCCGACTTCTCGGTATCGTATTACCTTAAGCGCTATCCCGATATAGCTCGAGCAGGGCTAAACCCGTTCATTCACTATGTTCTGCATGGGCAAGGGGAAAAGCGAACGGCTCTCTCCTACAAGCGCCGTTTAGAACGAAGCGAAATTCATCCTAAGGTTACGGCGATAGTTCCAAACTACAATCATGCTCGGTTTCTTGAAAAAAGAATAGAGTCAATACTATCTCAGACTTATAAGAATATTGAAATACTCATTATTGACGACCGTTCGACTGACAACAGTCGTCAAATCATCCAGCGCTATTGCGATATATATCCTGGTCGTGTAAGATCACTCTTCAATACTCAGAATTCTGGCAATATTTTTCGGCAGTGGCGCAAAGGCGTTGAGCAAAGCGAAGGCGACATCATTTGGATCTGCGAAAGCGATGACTTTTGTGAGCCTGACTTTGTCGAGCATTTGATCCCGCATCTTCGTGACCGCAGCGTCAACTTGGCCTTCGGTCGCATTCAGTTTTGCGATCAAAACGGAAGGTTACAGGCTGGCCTGGATCAGTATCGTGAGGGTGCCGAAGCCGGCATCTGGAATGAGTCGATGGTGAGGCCTGCATCGGAGTGGTTCGCCCGCGGCTTCGGCGTCAACAATGTGATAGCCAACGTTGGCGGATGCCTCTGGCGCCGCCAAGTCCTAGCGGCCCCAATCTGGACGGAAGCAGAGTCATTCTCGGTACTCGGCGACTGGTTTCTATACTGTCATCTGGCCGGTGGCGGAAACATTGCCTATGAACCTGCATCGGTGGCGTATTTTCGACAGCATGGGCAGAACACCTCGGTTAGCGCATTTAAGAGCGCACGCTATTATATAGAGCATCATCGGTTAATGACGTTGCTTCGTAAGACGTGGGATGTGCCTGACGACACTGTCGAGCGCTTCATGTCGAAGGTTGAGTTTCAATACAAGCACTTTGAGCTTGAGCCGAAGCTTGGCCCATTGAGCTTGCATGTCGACAAGCGCGCGCTCCTGGAGGTCAAGCGCGAGCGATTGCACATTTTGTTGGCATTTCTTGGCTTTCACACCGGTGGGGGGGAGTTATTCCCGATCAACCTCGCCAATGAACTGCATTCTCAAGGCCATATTGTTTCCATGCTCGCGCTGGACATGAGCCATATCAATAAGGACATGCTGAAGTTACTCGATCCTGCCGTAGCAGTATATGACGCCGATCAGGTGGTAGATTCGGGAGGGGACTCCTTCATTGCGCAAGCCGGAGTTTCGGTGGTTCATTCACACATGGCGCTTCTCGAAGTGTTCTTCTTTGAGTATATGAAGCTTACGGTGAGAATTCCTTATGTGGTGAGTCTGCACGGCTCATATGAAAGCGCCGATCTGAGTGCCGACCTTCTTAAACGTATCGGCGAGGGTGTGACTCACTGGGTGTATACGACAGATCGTAACTTGGAACCGCTAAGATCTCTGTCCATCCCTGAAGCGAAGCTAACCAAGCTTGGCAACGGCATGCCTTATGACGGCACTCCGTTTCCCCAAACTCGTCAAGAACTGGGGATAAAGGACGATGCCGTTGTATTCACCCTCGTGGCAAGGGGAATCCTGCGCAAGGGCTGGAAGGCTTCGATTTCAGCCTTCATTAGACTTCGTGACCGCCATCCCGAGCGGCCATTGCATCTGCTATTATGTGGTGATGGAGAGCAAGCCATCAAACACGAACGCACTTATGGCTCGGAGCGGGGTATCACCTTTCTCGGCTATCAGTCCAGAATTCCCGGGCTTTATAGGATTAGTGATGTGGCTCTCGTGCCGACGCGCTTTGAAGGCGAGTCATTCCCTCTATGCATAATCCAGGCCATGCAGACTGGCACTCCGATTATATCCACGAGGGTGGGAGAAATAGAGCGCATGGTGGCTCCTGATGGGCATCCTCCATGTGGCCTGGTCATCGATCCTGTGCGCGATACCGACCATTTCATCCAATTACTAGAAGCCGCAATGGAAGACATGCTGTCGGACAATTTGCGTAAGGAATATGCAAAAAGCGCGGAAGAACTTGCCGTCCAATACAGCATAGACCAGACCGCTAAAGAATACTCAAGTATATATAAAAAATTGTCGAATCTAACATCTGGCAATGATGAGAAAGAATAAAAACTAACAAATAGATCAATCTATAGCAAAATATACAAGACTGAAGCGATAGATACGTAAATAAAGCGTGTTTGCGACGGGGGTTGGCAGAGTTGATTTTGCCAAAGCGACTGCTGAAATGGCATCCGGCTTTCCGTCAAATTCAAGCCCTCCTAGCTAAAGCCGTTGGAGGTTGGCCACTGTAGACTCCATTACGCTTCCATGAATGATGGCTACGATGCGGTGGGCAGCAGCCGTTTGAGTTCAACCGAAAGCGGTGAGGTCATGGAGCCTCTTAGGTTATTCTTGTGGAGTTTGCTGTTCTATGTTGCGAGGCTTAGTGGCGTTGTGCTTTATCCGCCTGCACAGACTATTTTTTTGATATTAGAATTAGCTTATGCAAATGGGGCGTCGTCATGTTGCAAAGAATTTTGGGTGGCATTATCCCGCAGAAAAAAATCTCTGACGCTGACTGGTTTGCACTCCAGTTCGACCCTGCAAAAGCGAGAGACATGTACAGAATACGTTTGCCGGGCATCCCTAGCGATGACACGCAGAAGGGGTACACCGCGCTGAGTGGCGAAAACAATTTGCGCCAAGCGTTTGAGTTCTATCTGCAAATGCGAAAGGTATGCCAACTAGACACGCTCAAGCGGCCAAAGGTCCTCGACTTCGGAGGAGGTTGGGGGCGGGTCAGTCGCCTGTTCCTAAGGGATACTGCCCCTCGAAATATCTATCTGGCAGAGACCAGAGCATCGACGATCCAGCTGCTCAAGGACTTGAAGGTTCCCTATACGGTCATTCACAACGCACCGCCTCCTCCGATCGCTGGTCTGCCAAACAACCTAGACCTCGTGTTCGCGTATTCAGTTTTCTCCCATCTGTCGGAGCAATATTTCCTCGACTGGATGGCCTACTTCCTCAAGGTGCTGAAGCCGGGTGGCCATGTCGTGTTCACGTCGCGCGGACACTACTTTATTCGTCATCTGCAGCACCTGCACGCAAGCGAAAAGGCAGCAGATCCGATGCTGGCCGAGCATATCAGGCGCCTGAAGCAGATGATGCCGCACCCTGACGAGATACTTCGTCTCTATGATGCCGGCCAGTTTCAGTTCTACCCCATCGGCGGATCGGAGGAATTGATTCCGAGTTTCTTTGGCGAAACCTTTATCCCCGAGGCGTACTTGAAAAAGCACTTCGGCGCCACGCTCATCAGCTTCTCCGAAGACGTGCCTCGGGTCGATCAGAGTATAACAGTACTGCGCAAACGGTAGCCGCTTGGAGACTTTCGTTGATATGACCGTCGTGCTGTCGACGGCGCGGTTGTACAAGTTGCTTTCAAGGTCACCGGCAAAATGCTGCGATGTCTACGTACAAACGATACCATCGACCGCCTCTTAGGAGTTTGATGTTATCGTCCGCGACTTGAATCGCGAGGTCTTGGAGGTCTCGCAAGAGAGAAAGGTCCGCGGGTGCTTCCTCTCACTCAGCGGCGCTGGGGCGGATATCTCTGATAGAGGTCGAGCCCAAACCTTTCGTTGACGTCCTGGACATCCAGTCGGACCATCTCCCGAATTTTCTCTTTTGTGCGTCGAAAAATCGAACTTCGAACCTGGCAGCATTTCGACGAGTTTGGTCCCATCGCCTGTCGTCCTAGCTGGGTCTAGTTCCCCTTCGAGGAGCGACGGCGGAATAGGGCTCAACGCGTTGACGGCATATGCGGCTCGGAGCGACATCGACTGGTTTTCGCTTTCAGGCAGAGGCGAATTGATTATTAATGCTAGCGGACCCCGGGGGAAGGCATGCCGAAATTGTTTATACACATTGGAGCTAGCAAGTGTGCTAGCACCTCGATTCAAACATTCATTTTCGAAAACGCCAAAAAACTAAACGAGCGTGGGCTTTTGGTGGCGGACCAGAACTTGCTTTTCGGGTCGAGGGGAGACAATCCCATTTGGTTTTTCCAGACCTTAATCGACAAAGGCGAAACCGGCGAAGCCGTGTCACGCGCTATAGGCGTTCTTGGCGATCGCGACGGAGTTCTATCGGCAGAGAATCTGAGCAATCCTATTGCTGCGAAGTTGTTTTCGGAAGTTGCCAAGCGGTTTGATATCCATTTGCTGCACGTCATCCGGCGACAAGACGAATGGCTTTATTCATCTTGGAAACAGTGGCACTCGAAAGCCGGCCACAGTCTGGAGGATTACATCGATTATGCGCTACAGATTGGTGAGCCGGGATTTGCCGAAACGGTTCATGCTTGGTCGCCGATCGCAAAAACTATCCACACGATTTCTCTGGACGTTATCGCCTCGTTGGAGGTGGAAATCATGCGGTGGCTCGGACTGGTAGATGACGGAACATTCCTCAAGCTGCCGAGCAAGGCCAATCCGACGTTTGACTTTCGGATAGTCGACCTACTTTCTAGGCACAGCGCCGCTTATGACGACGCGCACGATACAAAAATCGACGATTTCATTGTCAAATATTCGAAGCTGGCGGGGTCGGTGAAGTTTCACTTACCTAAGGATATGTCATCTAAAATCATGGCTCACTTCCACGATGAAAATGTAGCGCTATTGGGAGCGTCAGCTACGCGTATCATCGAGGACAGTAGTTTTTCCGAAAAAATCCCGATCGGCGGTTTTTCGGAAACCGCGGAGCATGACTTTATTATCGCTTGCTTGTTGGAAAGCATGGGCAGAATGTCGGCGGAAATGGAGGCGATGAAAGCCAACCTAAATCAAATATATCGCGCCTCCAACGCATCAGAACTACCTCCGCTGGCTCCTTCGCCTCAAAGAAGGCGATGGGATTGGCGCCGGTACATGCGGCAAACCTGATCGATCCAGCGTGCAAACGCGTACTCATGCGCATTTATGCGATGTGATGAACCGCGTTGTTGGTCACCCGAGCTGCCGGCGCTAATCCCTTTACGCGTAGTATCGGCAACCACCGTTTCGCGAGTCCCACTATGAATTCACTTTGCGGATGTTACCGTTCTTCGAATTCCGACATCGAATGGAGTGATCGGCCTCCAACTGAGCATCTTTTTCGCTAGGGAGATGTCCAGACTGGCAATGTCAACATCTGTGTTTCTAGACTCAACGTATTCGCGCTCAAAAACGTAACCGGTTAATCCCTCTATCGCCTCCACTACTTCTAATACGGAGCGAGTCTCGCCGCTCCCGATATTTATGATTGCGCGTGACCCACGAGGAAGCGACAGAGCGGCCTCAATTGCGTCGATCACATCGTCAATATAGAGATAGTCGCGCATGGCTTTGCCGTCGCCGAATATTCGGATAGGCAGCCTCTTGCGCCAATGATCCAACAGCATAGGAACGATACCCTGGCCTTTGCGGAAGATTTGGCCGGGCCCATAGGGATTTGCTAATCTCAGGATCACATAGTCTAAACCGTCTACGTGGCCGTACATCTGGATATATCTTTCCACGATGAGCTTCGTCAGGCCATGTGAGTTGATCGGATTAGGAGCAGAGGTTTCCGGCGTCGGAACAACTGCGCCCGGTCCATAGATCGTTCCGCCAGACGACAGGAATATATAACGCTTAACCCCTGCCTGCAGGCATGCTTGCAGGAATTTCACGTGGGGGATTACGTTTTCCTCGATATCAGCAATAGTGTGCTCGTTCCTCAGTCCGGGACTTGAGGTCGAAATGAGTTGAACAACTGTCTCGATTCCTTCCAAGGAGGACGCCATGGCAATCGGTTGCAGGAAGTCGCTCTGAACGAACTCTGCACCTGCTCCCAGAGAGCCAAGAAATTCGGAATCAAATCGCCTGGACACTGCGCGGACTGGCACACCGTTCTGGGTTAGTCGCTTTAGGAGGTGGCGACCGATAAAACCATTTGAGCCGTAGATTCCAATCATATCGAACAGCCCAATCCCCGGCTATTTCCGCGAGGGCCACTGCGCGGACCCTTAACCACTAACATTGATAAGATAACATCTTCGCACTCGGAAGCAGTCGCTTCTCTGATAACGTTTTGAGAATGCGTAAGCTTTAGTAGGGACGCATGGGGCATGAATATCTCTGGATCATCAAACATCGCGCAACGATGCCTTACACAAGCGACTCCACTCGGCCGCCTTTGAGTGTGAGCCTCTTCGTGCACACACTTTGAATAAGACTTTCGCTGTGGCTGGCTAGAACGATGATGCCGGCCCTTTCTGCCAATTCATCCATTCGCCGCTTTGCTTTTTGCTGGAATGATGCATCACCTGCTCCGATCCACTCGTCCATCAGTAGAATTTCGGGGTCGAGCGCCGTCGCCACCGAAAATGCGAGCCGCGCCGCCATGCCCTGGCTGTAGGCTTTGAATGGGAGGTCAATGAAGTCGCCAAGTTCGCTGAATGCGATGATCTCTTCCATCTTCTCCCCGATTTCGACTTCGCTCCAACCGCTGATCAATCCTCTCAAAACGATGTTCCGCCGGCCTGTGGCTTCAGGGCGGAATCCTATGTTGATATTGAAGAGAGCATCAACTTTGCCATTTATGGAGATGCTTCCACCGGATGGCTCGTAGATTCCGTAGAGCACTTTTAAAAGGGTTGTCTTGCCAGCCCCATTCGGGCCCACAAGGCCCAACCGGTCACCGGCCTGCAACTCGAAACTGACACCATCGAGCGCCTGAACGAATTGTCTTCTTCCTGAGCGGGCAATCCTGCCGCCCGTGTTGCTCATGCGCCGGTCTGGCGCTGAAAGGGTGAGTTTTTCGTGCAGCTTGTAAACCAGGCTGACGTTATCCAGCTTGATGGAAACCATTGGACGCTCAGATCACGAAGACGACTTGCCGACGATATGTGCCGAGCAGCATCAGTGCAACAACCCATGCCGCCACTGTAACGAGGCTGGTCAGAGCAAACTCACGTCCCGCAAACTCACCCATAAGGATAGGTTGACGCACGACCTCGAGGAAAGACGTGAACGGATTCCAGTAATACGCGTATCTTTGGATGGGATCTTGCCCATTATTCATCCAGAAAACGGGCGTGAAGAACATCCCAACCCTCATCAGGTTGCCGACGATGAATTCGCTGTCGGGGAAAAATGCGCCGATGAATGCAAATATTGTAATGATGGCTGGAGTAGCTAGTAGGATCACAAGCAGCCCCGCGAGTGACCACAGCCATGCCGTCGTCAGCGCCGGTCCGCTGATCAGCAGAATGACTATGCATCCGGCGATGGCATAGCCCGCGCGAATCGCCGACTGCACCGTCAGCCGCATCACGTAGACAAACAGCGGCAGCGTCGTGCCTTCGATGAAGCTCTGTTCACGTTTGAAGAGCGACACACTCGTGGTTATGGCTTCCATCAAGTAGAACCACACCATGAGACCAATGGCGACATAGGCCGAATAGCCAGCCGCATTCTTGCCCGCGGGCTGGAAAACGAAGACGAAAGTGCCCACGAAAGCCAGATAGTTAACCAGAAGCCAAAGCGGCCCAAGCGTGGTGCGCCGGTGCTGGTCGCCGATATCCTCATGCGCAAGGGCAATCCATACCCTTCGCAGCTTCATCGCCCTGGAGATATCGTCAAGGGCGCCGTTCAATGCCGAAATCATCGCTGTGGTGTCACAATTATTGTTCTGGTGCTTCGTCCCACGCCCACACGACCGCCAAGCACCTCTTTCATAGCCATTGCGACATGCTTATGGCAACGCGGTGCGGCTTAGTGAAGCCGGATTGTCGTTCTGCGATATATTAGCGGAAGGTGTTGGGCGCTCCGGCCCTTTTTCTGAAGCGACTAATGGTCCAGTGGGAATTGTTGCCGCTTCAAGACTAATCATTGGCACGATCACGCCCCCCCAAAAAACCTCTGGCTCTCCTCATGACTCCGCGCTAATGCGGTAACTGGGTGACGGGGGTTGGGGATTTTGCAATCCAGGGTAGTGGCGGACGATGGTCGGTTCGTCGCCGTTCTGGTATGCAGATTCCCACGCCTGGAGTTCAGTGCTACCCAATGACCGCATACGTAGAAGCCGTATCGGGACTCCGACCGAAGATGCGGCGCGCCATCATCATGGTCCAGGACCTTGTCATGGTCCTGGTCGCGGTGGCGCTGAGCCTGATCTTGTCGCAGTCACGGCTTTCCTTCACCGCGTTCTCCGCCGGCGGGCTGGCCTGTTGGACGCTCATCGTGCTCATCGCCCATCTGCTGTTCCGCTATTGCGGCCTTTACAATACTGTCTGGCGCTTTGCCTCCACGCCCGATTTCTTCAACATCCTCAAGGGCTGCGGCAGCCTGACGGTTGTCCTCTATCTGGCCTCGCTTGCCTTCCGTTTGTTTTTCCAGCCAGTCTCCGGTCTCAACGAGCGCCAGTTCATTGTCTTCTTCCTGGTCTCCTTCACCATCATTTCGGCGCCCAGGCTTTACTATCGCTTTCTGCGCGACGGCGCGTCCTGGCGCATCCTGCGCCGCGCTGCGGGCGACGCGCCGGTCAAGCAGGCGCTGTTCATCGGCCGGCTGAGCGAGGCCGACGTGATCGTCCGCTTCACCCGCACGGCGGCGCCGGCCGAATACGCCATTGCCGGCATCATGGCGACCGAGACCGATGCGCCGCTCGGCACGCGGATCCAGGGCGTTCCGGTCGTGGCGCTCCGTCCGCGCCTGGTCGAGGTGCTGGAGGACTATGTCAAGGGCACGGAAAGCCTCGACCTGCTGATCTTCGGCAACGGCGCCGAGCGCGACATCGAGGACTATGCCGAGCTGGTGCGCGTCGCCCGCCACAGCGGTATCGCCGTCGTCCAGTTTTCCGGCCTTTCCGAATTGGGGCAGGGCGGCAAGCTGGTCCTCGACGCGGTCGAGATGGAAACCATCATGCGCCGTTCGGCGGTCGCCACCGACACGGCGCGCATCGGCGCCTTCGTCGGCGGCAAGCGCGTGCTGGTCACCGGCGGCGCCGGCTCCATCGGCCGTGTCCTGGTCAAGCGCGCGCTGGAGCTCGGCGCCGAGGCGGTGCTGGTGGCCGACAATTCCGAGTTCGGCATTTTCCAGCTCGATCAGCTGATCGACGACAAGGACCGCGACCGGCTGACCAGCCGCATCGTCGACGTCACCGACCGGCCTCACATGTTGCGCCTCGTCAGCGAGTTCAAACCCTCGATACTCTTTCATGCCGCGGCGCTGAAGCACGTGCCGCTGCTGGAAGAGAACTGGGAAGCGGCGATTGAGACGAATGTCTTCGGCACGCTCGTCTGCGCCGAGGTCGCGGCCGAATGCGGGGTGCCGCAATTCCTGCTGATTTCCAGCGACAAGGCCGTCGACCCCACTTCGGTGCTCGGTGTAACCAAGCGGGCGGCCGAGCAGATCGTCTCCTCGCTGCATGAAACCCATGCGGCGCCGTCGCGGCTGCATGCCGGCGCCGCGGACGGCCGCCGGGCCGGCGCGCATCATGCCCTGGGCGTGCATGGTCCCGGCACCAAATTCGTCGCGGTTCGCTTCGGCAATGTCTTTGGCTCCAATGGCTCGGTGGCGACCATCTTCCAGGCGCAGATCGAGGCCGGCGGGCCGGTCACCATCACCGACCGGCG
>RXJA01000173.1 GCA_003963455.1 Hyphomicrobiales bacterium | reverse complement strand
CGTGAACTGGCTGACCATGTTGTAGGTGTCGGCCAGCTTGGCGTAGGCGTCGGCATATTTGGGGTCCAGCGTGGTCGCCTCGGTAAGCAACTGCATGGCGCGGTTCAGTCCGCTCGCTTGCCTCGTCTCCAGATAATAGACGGCGTCGAGATAGAGATCCTGGACCTTAGGATCCGGCCTGTAAGCAGTCCCGCCCGGCGGGATGGGTGCGCCGCGCATCGAAAGGATGCCGGTGACGGCAATAACGGCCAAGAGTGCTGTCACGCCGGCAATGATGGGGCCCGGACGATGGAAGCCGGACACCCGCGAGGCTCGAACGGTATCGGCGGCCGGAACTCGCGGCGTTCCGTCGAGCTCCCACGCAGCAGCCTCGGCCGGAGACGCCTCGGCCGGCGCCGCTCTGTCTCCCAGCAGCCATTGCTCCAACTCATCGGTATCGGCGAAGACGAGATTCCTCGCTCCGCCGGAAATCCGATGGACCGGCAGGCCGCGCTGGCGCTCCCAACGCCGTACGGTGCGCTCGTCGCGACCGAAGAAGGCAGCGATCTCCTTCCAATCGTTCAGCCGACGGTCGCGCCTGCTCGCCAAAGCCTGCCTCATAGACCCCTGGTGTCCATATCTGCCCGCATTTGCCGGACGCGCCCAGGCCGGGCTTTCGTCTAGCATCCGGTTATCGCTGGCTCGACGCCAACCGACGGCACATCCCCGGCGGCCAAGCTTGCTTGGCCTGCGATGGATTTCAACCCGGCGAAAATGTGGGGACAGCGAATATGTGAGGGCCGGGAAAAATGTGAGGTGCCGGAGGCCGTGGCCCAACCGGCGGCATCCTCCCACAGCAGTCAGTATGTGGTGCGCCGCTCTTCCGACGGCGGACGGCCGAACTGCAGCCTGTAGCTCTGCGCGAAATAGGAATGCGAGGTGAAGCCGGTGGCGATCGCCACGTCGAGGATCGGCATGTTGGTCTGGCGCAGCAATTCGCGCGCGCGCTCCAGCCTCAGCCGCATGTAATAGCGGCCGGGCGTGACGCTGAGATGGCGCAGGAACAGGCGCTCGACCTGGCGCACCGAGAGACCCGCCGACTTGGCGAGCTGCACCGCCGACAGCGGCTCGTCGAGATGGTCGGCCATCAGCTCGACGATGCGCCTCAGCTTCTCCGACTTGCCGGTGAGATCGCGCTCCGGTCCGACGCGCTGGCGGTCGCCTGCCGAACGGATGCGCTCGTGCTGGAACTGGTTGGCGACGCCATTGGCGAGGTTGGAGCCGAAATCACCGCGCACGATCTCCAACATAAGGTCGATCGAGGTGGTGCCGCCCGCGCAGGTGTAGCGCTTGCGGTCGATCTCGAAGACGTTGCCGGTGCAGTTGATGTCGGGAAAACGTTCCATGAAGCCGGCACGGTTCTCCCAATGGATGGTGCAGCGATAACCGTCGAGCTGTCCGGCCTCGGCCAGCAGATAGGAACCGACCGACAGCGCGCCCAGCGCATTGCCGCGCCGGCCCCAGCTGCGCAGCGCCGCCAGCACCTTGCTTTTGCCCGGGAATTCGGTGGTGAGGCCGACCGAGACGAATAGGATGTCGACCGGCGGCATGTCGGCGACCGAATAGTCGATCTTCAGCGGCAGGCCGTTCGAAGCCATGACCGCGTCGCCATCGGCCGAAATCGTCGTCCAGCCATAGAAATCGCGACCGAGCAGGCGGTTCGCCGAGCGGAAGCAGTCGATGGCCGCGGCAAGCGAAAACATCGAGAATTTGTCGACCAGCAGGAAGCCGAACTGACGGCCGCCCTGAACGGGATCGTTCGTGATCGGCCGTTCGACGGAAGCAGTCAGGTTCGGCAATGCCAGGGCTTTCTCAAAATCAGAAGGACGGCCGCTTCAGCCCGGCCGCGAGGTACGCGGAAGCTACAGTGTTCGCCATCAGCATGGCAATGGTCATCGGCCCGACGCCGCCGGGCACCGGCGTGATGGCGCCGGCGACCTTGGCCGCCTCGGCATAGGCGACGTCGCCGACCAGGCGGCTCTTGCCTTCGCCTTTTTCGGGCGCCGGGATGCGGTTGATCCCGACATCGATGACGGTCGCGCCGGGCTTGACCCAATCGCCCTTGACCATCTCCGGACGGCCGACGGCGGCAACCAGGATATCGGCGGTGCGGGCAAGCGCCGGCAGGTCCCTGGTGCGGCTATGCGCGATGGTGACCGTGCAGTTGGCGGCGAGCAGCAGATTGGCCATCGGCTTGCCGACGATGTTGGAGCGGCCGACGACGACGGCGTTGAGGCCGGACAGGTCCTTGCCCCGCACACGCTCGATCAACAGCATGGAGCCAGCCGGCGTGCAGGGCACGAAGGCCGTCTCGAGCTCGCCCGTGCCGAGCTTGCCGACATTGATGAAGTGGAAGCCGTCGACATCCTTTTCCGGGGCGATCGTCTGGATGACCTTGCCGGCATCGATATGGCCGGGAAGCGGCAGTTGCACGAGGATGCCGTGGATCGACTTGTCGGCGTTGAGGTCGCCGATGATCTTCAGCAATTGCTCCTCGGTGGTGTCGGCCGGCAGCGTGTGCTGGAGCGAATGGAAGCCGCATTCCTTGGCCGTGCGCGATTTGGAAGCGACATAGACCTGGCTTGCCGGATCCTCGCCGACAATGACCACCGCCAGACCCGGCTTGGTGGCGCCCTTGGCCGAAAGCTCCGACGTCAGCGCCTTGACCTTCGAAACCACATCCTCGGCGACACGCTTTCCGTCGATCACTTCGGTCATCACGAACTCTCCGTTTTGAGGCCGCATCGATGCACGCCCCATGCCTCAATCCGGCATCTCGATCCGCCAAAGGGAGTGCGGGGGCCGAAATGCCGCGCGGCATTTTCACGAAAATTCGACAAGGCAATCCCGTCAAAGCGTCGTCGGATGCCGTAAACCCGAAACCAGTCGCTTTTATCGAAGGTCGAGCAGCTAAGAAACAAGGGCAGTTGAGAAATGCGCGCGTTTCAGAAATAGCGGCGGCGCGAGCGGCTTTCGGTCAGCTCGCGGACCGCCTCACGGAATTCGCGCAGGCTGGCGCGGATCTCGTCTATCTCACCCTGCTGGTCGGCGGCTGGCCGGTTGGTCTCGCTACCGGCCGACTGCTGCGCGTCGTAGGAGGCAAGCGATGCCGAATACTGATCCTCATAGGGATCGGCCCGGCCATGGTCCGGCCGGTAGGAATAGGAATAGCCCTGCTCGTATGGCGGCTGGAAACTCTCCCGCGCCGAGGTCTGAGCCAGGGGGTAGCGTTCGTCCAGCGTAGGCGCGCGCCAGGCGCTTTCGGGCGGGACAGTGTCCAGATCCGCCGTTTCAGCCGGCTCGCGCCGTACGAAATAACGAATCGCCGAGGCCAGCGAGCCGAAAAGCCCGGGACGGCCGGCATCGTTGGCCGGTTCTGGCGGTGGCGTGACGGGTTGGACCGGGGCCGGCGCAGCCGCCGGCACCGGAGCAGTCGTCGGTGTGAAGGACGCAGCCGGCGATGGCGTGAAGGACGCGGCTGCTGGCGGCGTGAAAGTTGGCGGCGGCGGAGCGACGGGCGGTACCGACGACGGTGTAACAAGAGGCGGTGGCGCCGGCGGCGGCACCGCCCGGCTGGCATTGCCCTCGAGCGCAGAAGGACGGTCTTCGGTCCTGCGGCGCGAGCGGCTGTCGGCTGTCTCGCGGAGGCTGGCGAGGATACCACGCAGCCCGCCGAGGCCTATGCCGGCGAACAGGCCTGCGAACAGGCCAGCCAGCGCCATCACCGCGCGCGACGGCCCTTTTGCCTGCAGCGGAGCATAGGCGTCCGAAATGACGCTGATGTTGGCGGTGTTGATGTCCTTCTGCTCGCCGGTTTCCTTGGCGCGCAGCAGGAACTGCTCGTAGACGGAACGCTTGGCGGCCGCCTCGCGCTCCAACTCGCGCAGCGAGACCAGGTTGTTGTTGACGTCGCCGCTCTGCACCTTGGCCTGGGCCAGGCGCGAGGACAGGTCCTGCTCGAGCTGGACGGAACGCTTCAGGTCGACCTGCAGAGAGGACGCGATGCGCTGCAGCTCGGCGCTGATGCGCTCGCGAGCGCCGGCGAGCTGGGCGTTGAGCGCCTCGATCTCGGGATGACGCGGCCCGAGCTTGACCTGGGCGCGGTCGGCTTCCTGCTTCAGCGCCGCATATTGCGAGCGCAGCTCGCTCATCATGTTGGAGTTGATCTCCTCCGGCAAGGTGCCGCTGAGGACCGAATTGACGTTCAACGAGCGCGCCGAGGCGGCGCGCGCGTTGAGCTCGAGCGTGCGGGCGCGGGTGACCGAAAGCTGCTCATTGAGCTTCAGCATTTGGTCGTCGCTGATCAGGTGGCCCTGCGCGTCGACGAGGTCGTGCGTCGCCCTGAAATCCTCGACCTGGCGTTCGGCCGTCTCGACGCCCTTGCGCAATTCGTCGAGCCTGGCGGTGAGCTCGTCATTGGCGCGGCCCGCCGTGTTGGACTGGATGTCGCTGGAAATCTGCTTGAACGCCTTGACCATGGTGTTGGCGATCAGCGCGGATTTCTCCGCGTTCTGCGTGGTGGCGCTGACCGAGACCACGAAGGTCTTGCCGCCGCGCTCGACGTCGAGGCTGTCGTACAGTTTGCCGACCGCCAGCGCGCGCTTGCGCGCCTCATCGGCGGCGCCGGCATCCTGCCGCGACAGGATCGAGCGCAGCGTCGACATCAGGCCGAAGCCCCCAGTGCCCTGGCCATTGAATTCAGGGTCATTGGTGAGGTTGAGATCCGTGACGACCTTGTTGAGAACGGTGCCCGAGGTCAGGATGCGAACCTGGTTCTCGACGATCGCAAGCGTCGCGTCCGAGGCGATCACGTTCTGCGTCAGGTCGCGATCGGTGAGCTTGAGATCGCGCGGGTCTACGATGACGTCGGTGGTGGCCTCATACTTCTTCGGCGTCGACAGTGCGACGGCGACACCGAGAACGGCCCCCAGAATGGTCGTCGACAGGATCAGCGTCTTGGATCGCGTGATGCCGTGAACGACCTGCATCGGGTCGATCAGCGGTTTCCACTCCTCGGCATCGCCGCTGGCGGGTGGCCGGCTGGCATGACGAGGTTCGGGAGCGGCCTGTTGCCGGTGGACTTCCGCAGAGGCCTCATGGCCCTGCCCTAACGAAGCGGGCCGACTTCCTGCAGCCCAGCCATCTCCGGTCTCGGCTGGATTCGAATCCGGTTGCTGCTTATCGTCGCCAAATCCGCCGGTCTCGGCGGGCCGCGGATTCAACTTCCCTTCGCGCTCGGAACGCGCGGCGCGATGGCGCGCGGCGGCGTCCTCGCGCCAGGAGGAATTGGCTCGGTCGCCGATCGAAACCGTGTTGTCGTCGCCACGCATGGCTTGGCCGAGCGCCAGCAGGGAACGCTCGCGCCTCCAGTCATCACGGTTATCCCTGTCGACCATTGTCCTGGAACTTGCTCTCTGGCGGCTTGGGCGCGGCGGATGGGCCAATCGTTAAGTCACGCTAAACGGGCATAGGAAACAAACGGTTAATTTTGCGCTCAGGCCCATACGGTTTCTCGCCTTGTGCGCGGCATTTTCGGCGCCGCCGGAGCCGTCGCCAGAACGCCGCGTTAAACTTTCCGGCCTATCTATCGCCCTCGACATGACCCAGGCCAGCGACATGCCGCAAAGGCGAAGCTTCGCGCGGATCGGCCACTTCGTGGCCACCCGCCGGAAACTGGTATTCGACTATTTCTCGGCAATCAGCGGCGCGGGCGGCCGGCTGGTGTTCTCGCTCGCCTATTTCGTGGCCTTGGCCAACACGCTTTCGATCGCCGAGTTCGGCATGTTCGCGACCGCCTCGGCCGCCGGCATCATGCTGTCGCGAATCCTCGCCTTCGGCTTCATCTCGGCGCTCTACCGCACCGCCACGATCCGACCCAACCTGATCGGCACCTTCACCGCCGGTTTCCTGCTTCTCGGCCTGCTTTCGCTGCCGTTCCTCGCCGCTGCATCCTACATCGTCTACCTGATCTTCTTTTCCGGCACCGTGCCGCTGTCGGCCTTCGCCGCGGTCGTCTTCGCCGAGGCGCTGCTGTGGCGACCGGTCGAGGTGGTGCTGATCGTCAACAACGGTCTCGGCAAGTTCGGGCGCGCGGCGGTGCTCGCGATCCTGACCACGGCGCTACGCGCAGCCGGCGCGGTGCTCTTCATGCTTGCCGCGCAACACAGCATCGGTGTCTGGTCGCTGTTCTATATCGGCGCCAACGCCGCCTCGCTCATCGTCGCCTTCACCTTCTTCTATCCGCGCCAGCGGCTGAGGCTGCGGAGCGAGCTTTATTTCCGGCGGCTCGCCGATTCCATCTATGTCGCGGGATCCGAAGTGCTGTTCTACCTGCAGATGGAGTTCGACAAGCTGCTGGTTCTGTCGATCGGCGGACCGCATCTGGCCGGCATATACGCGATCATCATGCGGCTGGTCGATCTCACCGCGATCCCGATCCGCACCTTCTCGATGATGCTGGTGCAGCGCATGATGCGGGCGCCGGAGCTTCTGTCGCGGCTGGCGGTCAAGAGCGGCATCGAAGGCGGCGTGTTCCTGGTCTCGACGCTCGCGCTGGCGGCGCTCGGCATCGTGCTGCACTTCTTCCCGAACGCGCTCGGCAGGAACGTCGCCGAGGCGGCGCCGCTGGTGGCGCTCGCGGTCTGCGTGCCCGGCCTGCGCAACCTCGTCGAATACCAAGCCGAGCTTCTCTTCGCGCGCGGCCAGACGGCGGTGCGCGCGATCAATCTCGGCCTGCTCGCCGGATTGAAGGCGGTGCTGCTCACCTATGTGCTGACGACCATCCCAGACACGGCCAATCTCGTCCTGTCGCTCAACATCGTCTTCCTGCTGCTTTATCTCGCCTCGATGCTGCTGACTTATTCAGCCATGCGCCGGCCAGCGAAGGCGATCTAGATTCAGGTGAGGCCGGCCTGACCTGAATCTCAACGCGATTTATTCAAGCCCGATCAGACGGCGGATGCGGCCGATATCGGTGCCGATGAAGGACTGCATGCCGATCGCCACCTGTTCCGGCGCCATGGTGTCGACGAAGCGGCGGAATTCCTCGTCCGAGAGCGGCTTGCCGTTCCAATGGACGCGGCACAACTCCTCCGAGCCGTGGAAATGACCGGCGCCTTGAAGCAAGTCGTCGACATAGCGGCCATAGATCATGCATTCGGAGAACTGGCGCGCCGAGCCGACGACACTGACCCAGTCGCGGCCATGCACCTTCTCGATGCGCTCGCACATCGCGTTGACCGTCTCACGGCGCCAGGCAATCAGAGTCGAGATGTAGTCGTGGCTCGATTGATCGGCGGGATCGATGCCAAGTGCCGTGCCGGCGTTGCGCGACCAGACGCGGTGCTCGTCATGCCCATCGTTCGACAGCACGCCGTCGCGCCGGAACAGCCGCACCTTGCCGTCGCGCCAGAAGGCGCCGGTGTCGAACGGTTTCAGGAAGGCGACGTCGGAATCGCAGAAGACCAGCACGTCTTGCTTGGCGTGGCCGGCGATGGCGATGCGGCGCAGCTGCTGCACGTGCCAGCCGCGCAACGGCTGCGTCCTCAGGCTCAGCCAGACGCGGCGGCGGAAGCCGCTCAGCGGGTCGTCGAGGACATGCAGCCAGCGCGGCAGCAGATCCCGCTCGTCGACGACGCTGCGATGGCTGCCTTCCAACTGGCGAAACTGCGCGACGTCGCGATGCTCGGTGAGGATGTAGTGATGCGCCATGCCGGTGACGTGGCGGTCGATGGTTTCGCATAACAGCCGGCAGCGCTCGAAATCGGGCGCGTAACTCGCCGTGACGATCGCTGCTGAGGGCATGCGCGGCAGCGGTTCGATTGTGGTGGCGGTATCCGGCACGAAACGGCTGTTCACCGGCGCGCCTCCGCCGGCCGCGACCCGAGCGACAGCTTCTGCTTGACGACGCGCCACAGGAACAGCGGATTGCCGACGATATAGCGGCGCCACAGGCGGCCGGGTTCGATCCACAGGCGGAACAGCCATTCGAGCCGCAGCCGGCGCAGCCATAGCGGGGCGCGCGGCACCGAGCCGCTCATGAAATCGAGCAGCGCTCCGACGGCGACCGGCAGCGTGCAGTGGCGGCTGTCGATATGGCGCTCGATCCACAGTTCCTGGCGCGGAACACCCATGGCGACGAGCAGCACGTCCGGCCGCAGTCTGGCAATGCGCTCGAGGATCGCCGGCTCCTCGGCGGCGGAGAAGAAGCCGTCATGGATGACGACGAAATTGTGCTGCACGGCGAGCGTCGAAAGCTTCGCGCACGCTGCCTCGGCATTAGCGCGCGTCGTGCCGAGCAGCGCCACCGTCAGCGGGTGCGACGCGGCCTGCAGGAAGGCCGGAATGAAATCGGTGCCGTTGAGATTGCTGGGGAACGGCTCGCCGTAGAGCAGCTTCGCCGCCATGTCGACGCCAACGCCGTCGGGGAGGATGAGGAAGTTCTCCAGCGCCTCGGCAAAGACCGGATCGGTGCAGGCAAGGTTGGCATTGTGGGCATTGAGGAAGCTCACCTTGGTGAAGCGACGCTCGTCGATCAGTCTTGTGAGCAAGGCGATGGCCTCGTCCCAGCGTATCGCCAGCACCGGAATGCCCAAAATGGTCTTGAGCGTATCGAAGCCGAAGGCGGCGCGCGCGGTGTGCATGTTCATGCGGCGACCTCCTGCCTGATAATGCCGAGCCTCTCCAGGCCAAGCCCGATCGCGGCGTCGAGCGCCTTGAGCTGGCGGCGATGGAAGGCGCTGCCATCCACATCGCGGACATTGGCGGCGGCCGCCTGGAGGGCGGCGGCGAAAGCGATCGGATCGTCGGTCACCACGCAATTGTCGGGACGATAGCCGATGCCGCGCAGCGAACGGCTTGTGGCGACGGACGGCAGGCCGAGCTCGAAGGTCTCGATGGTCTTCAACTGCACGCCGCTGCCTGCGGTGCTGATCAAGGGAATGACGGCACCGCCGCGCACGAAGGCATGCGCGTCGGGAACCCTGCCGACGAAGGAAACGCCGGGATGCGGCGAGCTGACGCCGGAAGGCATGCTACCCGCGATCCTGATCCGGAAATCCGGCTTCAGATGCGGCACGACCTTGGTCAGGAACCAGTCGAGCCCGATACGGTTCGGCTGCCAGGTCCAGGTGCCGATCAGCGCGGCGTCGCAATCGATATGTCGCGTCGCCTTTATCGGTGCCTGCGCACGGGTCACCAGCGGAAGCACCGCCGAGCGTGTGTCGGAGGCGACGCCAAGTGCCGCGCGGTCTTCCTCGGCCAGCGTGAAGACGAAGCGCGCGGCGCCGCAGAGGCGCTCCTCCATGACCTTGAGCAGCCTAGCCTCGCGGCGGAACAGCCAGCGTTGCAGCGCGCTGGATGCGGCCTCGGCATTCTCCTCGGCCGAGCGATGCTCGACATTGTGCGCGACGAAGACGAATGGACGGTCGGCGAGAACCTTCTCAAAGGCACCGGCGAACTGCACCGAATTCAACACATAGCCATCGAAGGGACCGGCGCGATCGATGGCGGCGCGAACCTCGGCATCGGAAACGACACGCAGCTTGACCGAGGAAAAGGTAAGGCCGGAAAGAACCGCCTTGCCCAGCCAGGCAAGCTTCTGCAGTGGCGAAGCGCTTTCGGTGCGGACCTCAACGGCGTCGAGCACAACGGTGTTTTGCGGATCGGACGGGGTCTTGCCCGGCCAGATGAAGCCGATCACCGTCACACGCACGCCGGCGCGCCGCAGCGCGTCGATGATCGCGGCGTTGGCAATCTCATAGCCCGAGGCGAGAGCGCCATCAGGCACGATCGATGTGGCGAACAGCAGATGCATCTCACCTATCCATGGCTGCAGCCGGTAGCAAAGCGCGGTGAAGCCTTGATTAAATGGCACCGTCAAAGGCCAAAGACCCGGCTTTTCCGGAAGCCGGACGAGAAGGTGATTAACGAAACGTTATCACCGCGATGCTATCGAGGCTCAAAACCCACGCTGCTGGAAACGGATGATCGCTTTGCCGTCCGACGCTTCTGTATCGATCGCGGGACGGTCGCCGGGGCTTGCCGCCGAGACCGTCGAGGCTGTGGTGACGCTGCCGACCTTCAAGCGGCCGAAGCAGGTGCTGGAGACGCTTGCCTCGCTCAAGGCACAGCGAACCGAGAGACGCTTCGCCGTGATCGTCATGGAAAACGAGGCCGAGGCGCGCGAGGGCGCCAAGGCGGTGCTGCCGCTGTTCGAGCGGGGCGAGATGCAGGGCCTCATCGTCATCGCGCATGAGCGCGGCAATTGCAGCGCCTACAATGCCGGCTGGTGGACGGCGATCCTGCAGTTTCCCAATTTCAGGCACCTGCTGGTCATCGACGATGACGAGATCGCCGAGCCCGACTGGCTGGAGCGCATGTGCAAGACGGCCGAAACGCTTCAGGCCGATATCGTCGGCGGCCCGCAAGTTCCGGTCTTTGCCGATCCGAGCCATGCCAGATGGGCCGAGCACCCGGTCTTCGCGCCCCCCTATCGTGAAACGGGCCGCGTGCCGGCGCTTTATTCATCCGGCAACCTTTTGGTCGGCCGCAACGTGCTGACGGCCATGGGGCCGCCCTTCCTGGACCTCAGGTTCAATTTCATGGGCGGCGGCGATTCCGACTTCCTCAGCCGCTCAGCGCAGAAAGGCTTCATTCTCGGCTGGTGCGCCGAGGCCAAGGTCAACGAAACCGTGCCGGCCAGGCGTGTCGAAGCCGACTGGATCCGCGCCCGCAGCCTGCGCAATGGCGTGATCTCGACGCTGGTCGAAAAGAAGAAACGGGCCGGCACGCCGCTTGCCGGCCCTAAGGTTCTCCTGAAGAGCCTGGCGCTGCTTGCGGCATCGCCGCTGCGCGGCGCCATCCGGCTGGCGCGCACCGGCTCGCTGACGAGCGGTCTCTATCCGGTCTATGTCGCGCTTGGCCGGGTGCTTGCCGAATTCGGATATGCCAATGAGCAGTACCGGCAGCCTGAGAAGAATTGAGCGCGCGCCGCTCAGCGCCGCCTTCACCAGGCAAGGTGTTGCGACGGCAATCGCCGCGCTCCTGTTTACCGTCATCCTCGTCTCGTTCCGGCCCTTCCAGCCGGCCGGCGCGGAACTGACCGGCGACGGCGGCGACATCGTCAACCAGCTCGGCTTCGGCTCGCTCGGCGCGATCTCTATCTTCTCGCTGGCGGCCTTCGCCGATCCGCGCGTGGTGCGTTCGCTGGTGAGTCCCTCCTGGGCGCTGATGCTTGGCTTCTTCTTCCTATCGGTGGTGCTCGCCACCGATCCGCCGGCGGCGATGCGCGCCGCCTCCTTCACCATGATCGGCATCATCACCATGGCGACGATCCTGGTGCTGCCGCGTGACGCCGATTCCTTCGCCCGCGTGATCATCTTCACCGCGGTCGTGGTGATCGGCCTTTCCTATGTCGGGCTGGTCGTCTTCCCGCATGAAGCGCTGCACACGGCCGACTCGCAGGAGCCGGAACATGCGGGCCTCTGGCGCGGCGTCTTCACCCACAAGAACATCGCCGGTCCGGTGATGGCCTGTTTCAGCTTCGCCGGGCTCTATCTGTTCCGGCGCGGCCAGCGCTGGTGGGGCGCCGGCATCTTCTGCGCGGCGATGGTCTTCATGCTGCACACCGGCTCCAAAACAACGGCTGGGCTGATCCCGTTCTCGATCATGATCGTCGTGCTGCCCAGCCTGATCGGCATGCGGCTCGGCACGCCGATCCTGTTCGCGCTGGCGATCATCGCGACCGCGGTCGGCACGCTCGGCATCGTCTTCATTGCGCCGGTGAAACACCTGGCTGCGATCTATTTCCCGAACCTGACCTATACGGGACGCACGACGCTTTGGGAGTTCGCCGGCGGGATGCTGGCCAAGAAGCCATGGACCGGCTACGGCTACGAAAGCTTCTGGGGGACGCCGCTGCTGCTCAACCAGGACCAGCCCTTCGACCGGCCCTGGGATATCCGCACCATCGTGCATGGCCATGACGGTTATCTCGACATCGCCGTGCTGATGGGCATCCCGGCGCTCTGCGTCGCCGTCTACACCTTCCTGATCGCCCCCTTGCGCGACTACATGCGCATTCCGGCGCGCAAGGAAAACATCTTCCTCGGCGACTTCTTCATGATGGTGGTGCTGTTCACGGCGCTGAATGCGTTCCTGGAAAGCTTCTTCTTCCACCGCGGCGATCCGGTCTGGCTGTTCTTCGTGCTCGGCGTCCTTGGCCTCAGGCAAGTCTCTCTACGGCCTATCCCGGTTCGCCTTTCCCGCTAGGGTGTTTCGGAAACGGCGAACCGCTCCATCTCTTTGCGTTGACGCAATTCAGGCCGGAACGCTGCGGAAATCGCCGAGCCTGACCGCTCACACCTTTCCTGCAATTGCACTTGGTCCTGGACGATCGATCTCCCTCACGCTGGGCTTTTCCGTGGCCGCGCAAGCGTCTAAGGAGAACCGTGGTATGGAGATTTTCATGACGATCAGGCTCGTTCTCGCCGGCTGCGGCAATATGGGTTACGCCATGCTCTCGGGCTGGCTGAAGTCCGCAAGGCTCGAGCCGCAAGCGGTGTTCGTGGTCGAGCCCAACGCGGAACTGCGCCAGCGCGCCGAACATCTCGGCTGCCGCGTTTCCGCCGACGCCGCGGCCATTCCGGCCCATGCCGTCCCCGACCTCGTCGTCATTGCGGTAAAGCCGCAAGTGATCCGCGAGGTGACGGCGCAGTACAAGCGCTTCGGCGACGGTAGGACCAGCTTTCTCAGCATCGCCGCCGGCACGCCGGTCGCCACCTTCGAGGAAATCCTGGGCGAGCTTGCGCCGGTCATCCGCTGCATGCCGAACACGCCGGCCGCGATCGGCAAGGGCATGATGGTGGTGTTTTCAAACCCGCTGGTTTCCGACGACGTCCGGCGCTTCGTCACCGAACTGCTTTCGGCAAGCGGCGTCGTGACGACGATCGACGACGAGAGCCTGATGGACGCCGTGACCGCCGTCTCCGGCTCCGGCCCGGCCTATGTCTTCCATTTCATCGAGGCGCTGACGGTCGCGGCCGAAAAGGCCGGCCTGCCGGCCGAGACCGCCAAGCTGCTCGCCATGCAGACCGTTTTCGGCGCCGCCTCGCTCGCCGCCGAGAGCGACGAGGAGCCGGGCGTGCTGCGCCAGCAAGTGACCAGCCCCAACGGCACGACCGCAGCGGCGCTTGCCGTGCTCATGGGCGGGGAGCGGCTGACGAAGCTCGTTACGGAAGCCGTGGAAGCAGCGCGGCTCAGGTCTATAGAGCTGGGGAAGTAAGAGCCGCCCGCATCACGCGAGATCGGTGTGCGAAAAATCATTGCCCTTGTAGAGCAAAGGCATTCCCCGACTTTTGGCCGAGGCATATGACAGGCAATCGGCGAGGTTGAGCTGGGCTGGACGGCCGCGACCCTTGCCGTAGTCGGAAAAGGCCTGCATTGCGAGCTTTGCATCGCTGCTTTCGATCGGCACGACTTCCACCTCAGCCTCGCGAAGGAACGCTTCTATGGCCGCTTCGGCAACGGCGGGCTGGACGGCAAGCATCGATGACAGCCGCATCGCTGCTTCAAGTACGACGAGAGGAGATGTTATTCGCCAGGATGCCACGTCTATCCGGCCGCTCCACTCGACGGCGTCTTCCTCGCCTGCCAGGATCGCGACGACAACAGAGGTGTCGATGAACATTCAGGAATGCCCCCACATCTCGTCGACCTCATCCTTACTCAAGGTCCTTCCGCCGCTGCCTGCCTTGGATTTGAGATCTCCGGATACGGCGGCGAGCCGTAAGGCCAAAGGCGTCTGTTTGCTGTGGCGCTCCAGTTCGGATTCCAACGCCTCGATGAGCGCCTCGGTCATCGAGACGTTTCGTTTTGCAGCGAGCCGCCGCGCGAGCTCTCTTGCCCGCGGATCCCTGATTTGAAGATTCATCGCTGCAGCCTCCATCTCCGCCATGACAATATAGCGCACCCGTAATGACAGTGTCAGCAGAGGCTTTCCCGCTACCTCGGGCCGAAGCGCGCTGGCTAACGAGATTTGCAATGCCTGTCGAAACAATCGGTGCGTTTCCGTTTGGCCCAAGGATTGTCGATTGACTTTGGGCTAGGCCACCCAGATAAAACTTTCGTTCGCTGACAAAGGCAAATGTTCACCCATTCGACCGAGCATGCCGCGCCTTTGTCGGCGAGTGGGGAGTGCCTCCGCTGGTAGGGCCGAGGCGTTATTGAGGTTGACGGGCATCATCCACGCTTCAAGCAGAAGCCGATGCCCCCTGGGAGGTAGAATGGACACCATACTTGCAGGCTTAAAGGGAGCCATCGACACGCTCGGCGCGACAGTGCTCTTGCCGATCGTCATCTTTATCATCGCCGTGATCCTTGGAGCCAAGGTCAGCAAGGCTTTCCGCGCCGCCATCACGATCGGCGTCGCCTTCATCGGCATCAATCTCGTGCTCGGCCTGATGTTCACCTCGATCGGCGACGTCGCCAAGGCGATCGTCACCAACACAGGCATCCATCGTGACATCATCGACGTCGGCTGGCCGTCCGCCGCCGCGATCGCCTTCGGTTCGTCGGTCGGCCTTTGGGTCATCCCGGTCGGCATCCTGGTCAACATCGCGCTTCTGCTCACGCGCATGACGCGCACGCTCAATGTCGACGTCTGGAATTTCTGGCATTTCGCCTTCGTCGGCTCGCTGGTCGTCGCCGCCACCGACAATCTGGCCTACGGCATCATCATCGCCGCGCTCGTGGCGGCGCTTGCCCTGCTCTTCGCCGACTGGTCGGCGCGCGCGGTGCAGCAGTTCTACGGCGTGCCCGGCATTTCCGTGCCGCATCTCGCCTCGGCGCAGATCCTGCCGATCGCCATCATCCTCAACTGGATCATGGACCGCATCCCCGGCATCAACCGCATCAACATCAGCACCGAGACGATCGAGCGCCGCTTCGGCGTTTTCGGCGAACCGGTGATACTCGGCCTGATCATCGGCCTGGTGCTCGGCCTGATCGCCTTCTACAACGCCGGCGACCTCGGCACGGTGCTGGCCAAGGTGCTCGGCACCGGCATGACTCTGGCGGCGGTGATGCTGCTTCTGCCGCGCATGGTGAAGATCCTGATGGAAGGCCTGCTGCCGGTCTCGGACGCCGCGCAGGAGTTCGTGCGCAAGCGCACCGGCGACCGCGAACTGCTGGTCGGTCTCGACTCGGCCATCCTGATCGGCCATCCGGCGGCCATATCGTCGTCGCTGATCCTGGTGCCGATCGCGATCATCCTGTCGATCATCCTGCCCGGCAACCGCGTCATCCTGTTCGCTGACCTTGCCGTCATCCCCTTCATCGTCGCGATGACCGCGCCGCTGGTCAGGGGCAACGTCTTCCGCATGGTGGTCATCGGCACGGTCACGCTCGCTGTCGGCTTCTACGTCGCCAACGCGCTGGCGCCGCTGTTCACCAGCGCCGCCGTCGCCTCGGGCTTCAAGCTGCCGGCGGACGCGCTGCAGATCACCTCGGTGGTCGACGGCTTCCTCTGGGTTCCCTATGTGATCATCGAAGCGATCCAAGGGCTCGGCGTGATCGGCATCGTCGTCATCGCGGTGGTCATCGCGGCGCTGTTCCTGTTCTACCGGCGCAACCCGGTCGGCTGGGAACGCGCAGCCGGCGCCGAGGACGAACCGGCCGAAGGCACCGCCTGAACCGGCCCGACCCTGAACTGACAATGACCGTGCGCCCGCGCCGATGCGACGGCCGCACGGTCTCATTGATGGAGTAGCCCTTGTTGAATGACCTGATCCAACTCCTGGACCCCGGGGCGGTCGTCCTCGGCTCCGACGCCGCGACCAATGAGGAGATCATCCGCATCCTGGCCTCCAGGCTGGAGGCGCTCGGCTACGTCAAGAGCAGCTATGCCGACGCGGTCGTGCGGCGTGAACTGACGATCCCGACAGGCCTGCCGCTGGAGCGCGCGGACAATGTCGCGGTTCCGCATACCGACCCCGAACATGTGCTGAAACCGGGCGTCGCGATGGGTACGCTCAAGCGGCCCGTCACCTTCGCCAATATGGAAGATCCCGACGAGAAGCTGCCGGTGGGCTTCGTCTTCCTGCTTGCCATCAATGACAAGGATAAGCAGATTGACACGCTGCAGACCGTCATGGCCACCATCCAGAATCCGGCGGCGCTGGATGGCTTGAGGACGGCCAGGACCTTCGAAGACGTCCGCGCCATTCTCGGCTGACAGAGGAAAGAACATGTCCAGACAGAAAACCATTCTTTTTGCCTGCGGCACGGGCATCGCGACCTCGACCGCGGTCAATGCCGCGGTGACCGAAGCGATGAAGAAGCGCGGCCTCACCTTTCACGCGCAGCAGGCCAAGGCCACGGAAGTGCCCGGACTGGCTGACAGCGTCGACTTCATCGTCGCCACCACGCCGATCTCGGCATCCGTGAAAAAGCCGGTGATCAAAGGGCTCGCCTTCCTCACCGGCATCGGCAAGGACAAGGTGCTGGACGAGATCGAGGCGGAACTGCGCAAATAGAATCGCTCCAAGCGGCGCGAATCAGTTCGATAGAGCCGGCGAAACGATCTTTGTCCCGTAGAGCATGTCGTCCTGCAGGCGGCGCAGGGCGTAGAGTCTCGTCGTCCGGTCAGGCGCTGCGTTGTCCGTCGTCAGCAGTTCACCCTTCCTGATCGACTTCAGCACCTTGCCGCCCTCGAGCAGCCCGACCGGCACGGCGCGGTTCGCCCGGGCATCCGCAACGGTCATGGTCCAGGAGCGGTAACAGGTCTCGCCGATCGCGTCGAAGGTCTCCCCGGCGGCAAGGTCGCGCTTGGCGACCGCGCAGACCTCCGCCACCGGCCTGGGTAGCGGCACCATGTCGGGCTTGCCGTGGAGCATGATGCGGGCGGCGGTCAGCGGCACCTCCAGCGAAGTCAGGTGATAGGGCCTGAACAAGCCGTAATACGGGCCGTGGCCGACATGGAGATCGTCCATCCGCTCGACGACGCGCGGATGCATCGCCTCGACGATGACGAAAACGCCCGGCGCCACGCCCTTGCCGATCGTGTAGTCGACGACGCCCTTCCTCGACAGGAGGCCGCCGGCCTCTTTCGGGATCAGCACCTTGGCCAGTTGATCGCGATCGGCCTTGGGTCCGTGCATGCCTGGAACATCGGGAACCAGGCCGGTGGCGTTGGCTATGGCGCACATCTCGACCATGGTCTTCGAGCCGTCGACGAATTCCACCAGCATGCGCGGGTTCATGTTGCGGCGGGCCGCTTCTTCCCGGTAATCGTCCGGGACGGCGTCGTGGTTGAGCGGATTGTTCTTGCCCTTGCCCGCCGCGACGATGTTCAGTCCGAGCGCCGAGGCGAACTCGATCAGTTCCATGCAGCTTGACGGCTCGTCGCCCGCGCCGACCGAGTAGACGACTCCCAGGCGGTCGGCCTGCTGCTTTAGGTAGCAGCCGATGGTCACGTCGGCCTCGACATTCATCATCACCAGATGCTTGCCATGTTCCATGGCCATCAGGTCGAAATCAGCGGCGACGCCTGGTTTACCCGTGGCATCGATGACGACGTCGATCAGCGGGTTTGTGACCAGCATCTCATTCGAGGTGACGGCGATCCTGCCGCCCTCGATCGCCTTGGTGACCCTGGAGGCTGTCCCGGCTTCGGCCGCCATCGCCTCGTCGCCATAGGCGATGCGGATCGCCTCGCGCGCGGTGTAGGGGCGGCGCGTGGAGATGGCCGCGATCGAAATGCCCGGCATCAGCATGCCCTGGGTCACCAGGTCGGTGCCCATCTCGCCGGAGCCGATGACGCCTATGCGCACGGGACGCCCCTCGGCCGCGCGCCGTGCGAGATCGCGGGCAAGTCCGGTCAGTGCGATATTGGTCATGCAAGAAGATCCACGGCTTTTTGTTCCGGCTCGCAATACAGGGAACGATCCCGGTTTGCCAAGCAAACCAGACCGACATGGCGATTTCTTGCGCTTGCTTTGCAGATTCTCGGTAGATCTCGCAGTGCCTGGCGGCCGCACGACTCGCCATTTGTTTTCAGACCATTAACCATCTTGGTCGGCCTTAAATACGGTTGCGGCCTGGTCCGGACCCAGGAGCCCCGACCCGTCGGTTCTGTGCCATTTTTGCTACAGGTTTTGGCCCTAATGCGCGGAATCGTGCTTTTAAGAGGTGTCTAATCCATTATATGCTCACAACCTCGAAAAATCTGATAGATACTGGCTGAAAGCTCCGGTGGCAGGCTTGGGCAAATAAGCGCCAACAAAAAAACAAAGGCGCGGGGATAGTCACGGGGTAGAAATGACCAGGACGGGTAGAATTACCGTCGGCTGGCGGATTGCGCTTGCCATTACGGTGTCGATGCTGGCTTGTGGTAGCGCCAGCGCACTCACACTCAAAGAAGCCGTTGCCGTCGCTGTGGAATCCAATCCGGAGATTGGACAGGCGATCGAGAACCGCGAAGCGATTGAATTCGAGCTGCGCCAGGCGAAGGGCCTTTACCTTCCCAGCGTCGATCTGGAAGCGTCGACAGGCGTTCGCCGCCTGGACAACGACACAAGGCGCGCACTCAACGAGGATCACAAGGCTCTTTATCCGAACGAGGCCGATCTGACCGTCTCTCAGACGCTTTATGACAGCGGCGCAAGGCGAGCGGAACTGAACCGGCAGGCCTCGCGGGTCGATGGAGCGTCCTTCCGGGTTCTGGAGCGGTCCGAGTTCATCGGGCTTGCGGTCGTCCAGGACTACCTGGAATACATGCTGCAGGCTTCGATCGTGGCCGAGGCCAAGAAGAACCTCGGCTTCCATCAATCCATTCTCGGCGACATCAAGCAAGGCATCGCTGGCGGCGCGCTCAACGAGGCCGACCGGCAGCAGGCCGAGGAACGCCTTTTTGCCGCCAAGGCGCGGATGCAGGAGGCAACCGAAGAACTCGAGGCGGCCAAGATCCGCTTCTTC
>RXJA01000415.1 GCA_003963455.1 Hyphomicrobiales bacterium | reverse complement strand
CGACGTGCTGAAGAAGTCGAGCGTGCCTTTCATCGAGGTGCCGGACCACTACAATCATGAGGGCATCCTCGAAAAGATCCGCATCGTCGGCAAGGCGCTGGGGGTCGAGGCCAAGGCGCAGAAGCTTGCCGCCGAGACGGACGTGAAGCTGGCGGCGGCGGAAAAGCAGACGGCTGCGATCAAGGAGCGCAAGCGCGTGCTGTTCGTGCTGTCGACGCAAGGCGGCAAGATCCTTGCCGCGGGCAGGGACACAGCCGCCGACGGCATCATCAAGCTTGCCGGCGCGGTCAACGCGGTCGAGGGCTTTTCCGGCTACAAGGGGATGACCGACGAGGCGATCGTCAGCGCCAGGCCGGATGTCATCCTGACAATGAAGGGCGGCGGACCGCCGATCTCGGAAGAAGAACTGTTTGCCAATCCGGCCGTCGCTTCGACGCCGGCGGGCATGAACCGCAAGATGATCAGCATGTGGGGCAGCTATCTGCTCGGCTTCGGCCCGCGCACGGCCGAAGCGATCCACGATCTTGCCGTGTCGCTCTATGGCAACCAGGTCACGGACTGAGCGGCCATGGCCGAACAGTCCATTGCCGGCATGGCAGGCAGGGCGATGACGGCCGACGGCGACCGCTCGGCGCGGGCAAGGCTCGTCATCCTGCTCTTGTGCGTGATGCTGGCGCTATCCGTTTTCCTGTCGCTGACATCGGGTGCCTCGGACGCCTCCGCCGTCCGCGTCATCCGCGACTGGTTCACCGGTGCCGTGCCGGCGGATGCAGCGCTTGCGGCGCGCGACCAGCTGATCGTCTACGACATCCGCATGCCGCGCGTGCTGCTCGGCGTGCTCATCGGCGCAGCCCTCGCCGTCTGCGGCGCGGTGATGCAGGGACTGTTCCGCAATCCGCTTGCCGATCCCGGCCTGATCGGCGTCTCCGCCGGCTCCAGCCTTGGCGCGGTGGCGATCATCGTGCTCGGCACCACATGGCTTGCGCCGGTCACGCTCGCGCTTGGCACGCTCGCGCTGCCGTTGGCGGCATTCTTCGGCGGGCTCGCGGTGACGTTGCTGCTCTATGCCATCGCCACGCGCCAGGGCAGGACGTCGGTCGCCACGATGCTGCTTGCCGGCATTGCCATCAGCGCCCTTGCCATGGCGCTGACGGGCATCCTCATCTTCATGGCCGACGACCGGCAGTTGCGCGACCTGACCTTCTGGCAGCTCGGCTCGCTGGCCGGCGCGACATGGCCGAAAATCGGCACCGTGGGGCCGGTGATCGTGCTGGCGCTGTCGGCGATGCCGTTCCTCTCGCGCGGCCTCAACGCGCTGGCGCTGGGCGAAGCGACCGCCGGTCATCTCGGCATTCCGGTGCAGCGGTTGAAATACACGGCCATTGTCGGCGTGTCGGCGGCGGTCGGGGCTTCGGTCGCGGTCAGCGGCGGCATCGGCTTCATCGGCATCGTGGTGCCGCATGTCCTGCGGCTCGCGATCGGCCCGGACAACCGCTATTTGCTGCCGGCTTCCGCCCTGCTCGGCGCTTCGCTGCTCCTCATCGCCGACGCGGTCGCCCGCACCATCGTCGCGCCGGCCGAACTGCCGATCGGCATCGTCACGGCGGTCGCCGGCGCGCCGTTCTTCCTGTGGATCCTGCTGCGCAAGCGCGGCGTCATTGATCTGTGAGCTTACCATGATCGAAGCCCGCGACATCTCTGTGGCGATCGGCGGCAAGCGCATCGTCTCGCATGTCGATTTCGCGGCGCGGCCCGGCGAGGTCTCGGCCATCGTCGGACCGAACGGGTCCGGCAAGACCACCTTGCTCAAGGCGCTGACCGGCGAGCTTACCTATACCGGCACCGTCTCGCTCAACAGCCGCGACCTGTCGGCCATGAAGCCGATCGAGGCGGCGACGCTGCGAGCGGTGCTGCCGCAATCCACGACGCTGTCCTTTCCCTTTACCGTGCGCGAGATCGTTCGCCTCGGCCTGATCCGCGGGCGCTCCGGGGCGCTGCCCGGCGAGGATGCGCGTTTGCCTGAGCGCGCGTTGGCGCGTGTCGACCTCGACGGCTTCGCCGGCCGCTTCTACCAGGAGCTTTCCGGCGGCGAGCAGCAGCGCGTTCAGCTTGCCCGCGTGCTCTGCCAGGTCTGGGCGCCGGTGCTGGAAGGGCGGCCGCGCTACCTCTTCCTCGACGAGCCGGTCTCCAGCCTGGATGTGAAACACCAGCTCATCATCATGAACATCGCCCGCGATTTCGCCCGGCGCGGCGGCGGCGTGGTGGCGATCCTGCACGACCTCAATCTGACGGCCATGTATGCGGACCGGATTTTCGTGCTGCATCGTGGTGAGTTGGCTGCTGCCGGGGCGCCGGCGGACGTGCTCAATGACGAGCTGATCGAAAGGGTGTTCGACTGCCGCTTGAAGGTTGGGGCGCTGCCTGCCGGAAGCGTGCCGTTCGTATTGCCGCAGTCGGCGGCCTAGGCTGCCGGCGCGCGCTGCTCCAGAAGGTCGATGCCGAGCAGATGGCGCACATTCGGGCGCGCGGCGATCAGATCGGCGATCGTGTAGCGGGAAAGCACGGCGAAGAAGGCGTTGAGCGCCTCGCGTAGCGCCGAATTCAGGGCGCAGCTGTCGACCAGCGGGCACTCCGCGGCATCGTTCTCGAAGCACTCGGCCATGGCGAAGCTCTCTTCGGTGACGCGCACGACGTCGAACAGGCTGATCTGCTCGGCCGGGCGGCCGAGCCGCACGCCGCCATTGCGGCCGCGCACGGTCTGGACCAGGCCGGCCTCGACCAGCGGCTGCAGGATCTTGAACAGGAACAGTTCGGACACGGAATAGGCGGCGGCGATCTCGGGGATGCGGCTCAGCCTGTCGGTGTTCGCGGCGCAATACATCAGGATACGCATCGCATAGTTGGTCTGGCGCGTGAGCCGCATGGTATCCTCGCGAAAATATTAGCTTAAAGCCGAATATGGCCCATAGTTTGGAACAATTCCAGACTGGTCAGCCACATAGCTGAATAATCGTGTCAACTTTTTGTGCGTCCCCGCGCGTTTCGGCCCTGATGCTTCCAAGCTTCGAGCGAGCGTTTTGCCGTCGCAGCCACTAGATAGATGCGGGTGCAAACAGGAAACGGCCTTTTCATGTCACAGTCAGCTCCGGTCCTCGCGCCGGTTCGATTCGACGCCGATGCGCAGGCAAAGCTCTCGGCATTGCGGCGGACCAAGTTCATCGCGGCCTCGGCGCTTGCACTGTGCATCCTCGTCTTTGCGCTCGCCAAGTCCTTCGAGGGCAGCCATCCATGGCTCGGCTTCGTCGCGGCCTTCGCCGAAGCGGCGACGATAGGCGGCATCGCCGACTGGTATGCCGTGGTGGCCCTGTTCAGGCGGCCGCTCGGGCTGCCGATCCCGCACACTGCCATCATTCCGGAGAACCAGCACCGCATCGCCGACAATCTCGGTCGCTTCATCGAGGCCAATTTCCTGGCGCCGGAACCGGTGCGCGAAAAGCTCGCGGAGGTCGACTTCGCCGCCTTGGTCGCCGACTGGCTGGCCGATGCCGAGCGCGCCGCCGGCCTGTCTCGATTCGTCGCGCGGCTGGTGCCGCAGACATTGACGGCGGTGGAGCAGTCCGGCCTGCGCGATTTCGTCACCAGCCGCATGCTGGAGCAGATCGAAAAGGTGCCGCTGGCGCCGCTCGCGGCGGATTTGCTTTCGGCGCTGACCGATGATCGCCGTCATCAGAGGCTGTTCGATGAATTCATCAGGGTCGTCGGGCGTTTCCTCAACGACGAGCAGGCGCTGGCGACGATGCGCGAGAAGATCCGCGAGGAGTTGCCGTCGCTGTTCAACCTGTTTCGCGCCGACGCCTATCTCCTGAAGAAGATCGTTGCCTCGGCGGGTTCCTTGCTCGATGAGGTGAGGACCGATCCCGATCATCCGTTGCGGGCCGAGTTCGATCGCTTCGCGCTCGGCTTCGTCGAGCGGCTCCGGACCTCGAAGCAATATGCAAGGCGGGCCGAGAAGCTGAAGCGCGATTTCCTCGGCCGCCCGGAGGTGAGGGCGCTGGCCGGCGATACATGGACGAGCCTGCGCCTGTTCATCGAGCAGGACGTCGATGCACCGAATTCGGCGATCCGCGACCACCTGGCCAACATGTTCGTCGAGGTCGGCAGGCATCTGGCCGCGGACGCCCAGATCAGGGCCGACATGAACCAGGGTTTCGTCGTGGCGCTGGCCTCCTTCGTCGAAAGCCAGAAAAGCGGGGTGTCGAAATTCATCGCCGACCAGGTCAAGCGCTGGGACCTGGCGCAACTGACGCGGCTGATCGAGACGAACATCGGCAAGGACCTGCAATATATCCGCTTCAACGGCATGATCATCGGCGGGCTTGCGGGCCTCGTGCTTTACACGGCGGAGCGGCTGTTTCTGGCCAATTGACGCGGGCTGGGCACGCACTATTCTGCCTTGGGTCTTGAGCATTCCGGACGGAAGGCCATGGCGAGGTCGCCGAGCCTAACCGTTACACACGTTTCCTGGAATTGCTTATAAAGGCGCCGCATCGCGGCAGTAACGGGAGGCAAAGACATGGCAAAACAACCGGAATCCGACTCTTTCCTGGACATGTTCAGCAGGTTCGGCCGTGACCTCAAGCTGCCGAACGTCGACGTCCAGGCCATCCTCGATCATCACCGCAAGAACCTCGAAGCGCTGGAAAAATCCGCAAGGGCAGGGGCGAGCGGCGCGTCCTCGGTCCTGTCGCGGCAACGTGAAATGGTGCAGGACGCGCTGCATGAGGTCACGCGAATGGCGCAGAACTTCCAGGCGCCCGGCAATCCGCAGGATTTGATGACCAAGCAGGCCGAATTTGCCCGCAAGTCGTTCGAGACGACGCTGAAGAATGCCAGCGAAGTGGCTGACCTGGTGCGGAAATCCAGCACCGAATCCGTTGAAATCCTGCGCGACCGGATCAGGGACGCGATGGCGGAGATCCGCGCCGGTTACGAAAAGAAATAGGTCGTTCGGCGATTTCGGATCCATCTTGGACTGACATGCGATGCAACCGGCCAAGGCGCGGGCGCGTTCTGGCCTGCCGTAAAAGCATCAACTCTACCGGCGAAAATAGCGAAGCGGCGAATTGACAGAGGCTGCCGCTTCATGGTCGGGAGACAGGCAAGAGTGATGGGAAAGCCGGAATGACGGAAACACGGCGGAGAACGCCGCCGACCTTCGAGCAGTTGCGAACGATGTCGGGGCAGGAGCTCGGCGTGTCCGATTGGACGACGGTCGACCAGCAGCGCATCGACCAGTTCGCCGAGTGCACGGGCGATCATCAGTGGATCCATGTCGATCCCGAGCGGGCAAAACGGCAGAGCCCGTTCCGCACCACGATCGCGCATGGCTATCTGACATTGTCGATCATCGGCGCGCTGGCGCTGGAGATGGGCATCGTGCCGGAAAACACGCAAGCCGCCTTCAACTACGGTTTCGACAAGGTGCGCTTCCTGGCGCCGGTAAAGGCCGGCGCGCGCATCAGGCTGCGCACGACGCTGCTTTCCATGGAGGATCGCGGCCCCGGCCAGTATCTCATGAAGGCGGCCAACACCGTCGAGATCGAAGGCGAGCAGAAGCCGGCGCTGACGGCCGAGACGCTGGTGATGATGTATGAGCGCCGCAAGCGGGCGGGCGCATAGCGACCGTTGGGAACGGCATCACCCCTGATAGCCAAGGCAGATCGCGCCTAGCGCGACAACGCCGCAGGCCGCAATCCGCTTTGGCGTCAGCGTCTCCCCAAGGAACAGCCTTCCGATTAGCACCGCGAAAACCACGCTCGTCTCGCGGATGGCCGCGATCGGACCGGCTGGCCCCAGAGCGAAGGCCGCGACGACGGCGCCGTAGGCTATCAGGGCGAAAATTCCGCCGCCGAGCGCTTTCAGCGTGTCGGGCGAACGAAAGTCCACCGTGAGCCTGCCGCGACAGACGATGAAGGTCACCGGCAGTAGCACGCCGTAGACCAGGAATACCCAGGCCGTGTAGGCGCCTGAGCTTCCTGCCAACCGGACACCGATGGCATCGGCCGTTGCGTAGGCCGCGACGAGCGCGCCGGTCGCCAGCGCATAGAGGATCGACGTCGTTGCAGCGCGCCCTTTGCCAAGCGAAAGGCTCATGATGCCGAGCGCGGCGAGAACGACGCCAAGTGTCTGATGCGGGCTCAGACGCTCGCCCGCCAGAACGAAACCGCCTAGCGCCACCAGGAGCGGCACAGAACCGCGAACGATCGGATAGACCTGCCCCAATTCCCCAGAACGGTAGGCAGCAACGAGAAAGAAGCTGTAGCAAACCTGAAGGCAGGCCGAGAGCATGACATAGGGCCAGGCCGACGCCGCTGGCAGCGGGCTCAGGATCGCCAGCGGAATGGCGACCACCGTCGCCGAAAAGCTCATGACCGTGACTGTCCATAGCCTGTCGCTGCCGGTTCGCAGGAAGGCGTTCCAGCTGGCGTGCAGGATCGCGGCGAAGAGTGCCAGGCCGATGACCGTCGTGCTCATTGCGGGCACTCGCGCGACGCGAGAATGGCCATTGCCGCCTTGCGGGCGCCGCGAATGGCATCTTCGGGCTGTCCCATCTGGGCCATCAGCGTCGCGCCTTCGATCAAGATCAGCAGGGCGGCCGACGTGCTATCGGCAGCGTCGGCGGGCATCATCTCTTCGAGAATCAGCCGCATGCGCCGCTTGAGGCCGTTCTTCTGCCTGGCGGCGGCCTGGAACACCGGGTGCGTCGGATCGCCGAACTCGGCCAGGGCATGCGCGAACAGGCAGCCGTGGAAGTCGGCGCTGTGGAACCAGCGACCGTACCAGTCGAAGATTATGCCGATTTTCCGTTCGGGGGTGGCCGCCTGTTCGGCGAGACGGTCGAGTTGACGCTCGAAGCGCCCCGCACGGTAGGCCAGGACCTCGACCATCAAATCGTCCTTGCTGGGAAAGTGCCGGTACATGGTCATCTTGGCCACGTCGGCTTCGGCGATGATGCGGTCGATGCCGGTGGCGTGAAAGCCCACGCGCTTGAACAACGCATAGGCGGTTTCAACGATGTGCTGGCGCTTGTCGGTTCTGGTCGGTTCAGCCATGATAGCAGCAGTAGTGAGACAGGTCTGTCTATCTATGCCCTGCGCGACGCGGCCTGTCAATTGCCGGTTGGACCGGAGGGCGGGAGGCAAGCGCAACCGGCATCCGGCTTTGAGCCCGCGAGATCGCTTGGGCAATCGACGGTCGCGCCTACGCGGCTTTGCGGCGGGATGCCGTCATCGCTTTGTCCAGGGCCCTGAAAATACGCTCGTCGGCGCATTGCGCGACGTTGAAGCGCATGAAGCGGCCGGCTGTATGCGACAGGCTGAAGGCGTTGCCGGGCGCCAGCACGACATTGTCAGAGAGCGCATGGCGGGCGACGTCCGCGGCGTCGATCCCGTCGGGCAGGCTGCACCACAGGAACATGCCGGCAGACTGGTCGATCCAGGGCGTTATGCCCATGGCCTTCAGCCTGCCGGCGGTCTCGGCCATGGCGCGTGACAGGCGCGTGCGCAATTGCTCGACATGCTTGCGGTAGCTGCCGTCCTTCAACAGGCTCAACACCAGTTCGGCAGACAGCCGAGCGCCGCCGAATGTCGTGGCGATCTTGAGATCGGTCAGGCCCTCCATCCAGTCGGCTGGTGCGGCGATGAAGCCGCAGCGCACCGAGGCCGACAGCGTCTTGGAGAAGGAGCCGATCTGGACGACGCGCTGCAGGCCGTCGAATGCCGCGAGCCTGGGGGCAGGACTGTGCTCGAAGTCGGCGAAGATATCATCCTCGACGATGGTGAGCTCGGCCTGGTCGGCGAGCTTCAGCAGCCGATGCGCGGTGACCGGCGACAGGATCGCGCCGGTCGGGTTGTGGATGCCGGAATTGGTGATGTAGAGGCGCGGCCGGTGCTCGGCGAGTGCCTCGGCGAAGCGCTCGATGTCCGGCCCGGAAGGCGTATAGGGCACGCCGACCACCTTGGCCTGATGGGCGCGCAGCAGCGCGTGAAAGTTGAAATAGCAGGGGTCGTCGACCAGCACCGCATCGCCGGGCTCGAGCAGGAAGCGGCACAGAAGGTCGATCGCCTGGGTGCCGCAGTCGGTCAGCATGATCTGGTCGGGCGAGGTATCGACGCCATGCTCGGCCATGCGCCGCGCCAGCAATTGGCGTAAGGGCGGCAGGCCGAGCGGCGTGCCGTAGTCGGCAAGCGCCCCATCGTCCGCGCGGGCCGCGGTGCGCAGCGCCCGGCGCAAGGCGGCCTGCGGCATCCAGGACGCGGGCAGCCAGCCGCAGCCGGGCTTCAGCATCTCCTCGCCGGCTTCGAGCGACTGTCGCGAGATCCAGAGCGGATCGACAGCGCGGTCGAGCCGAGGGCCGATCTCCGCCAGCGACAAGGGCGCAAGCTGGCCGGCGGCGAAGAAGCCAGATCCCGGCCGCGAGCGGATGGCACCTTCCGCGGCGAGGCGCTCATAGGCTTCGACCACGGTCGATTTCGAAACCTGCATCGATTTGGCCATGGCCCGTATCGACGGCAGGCGGGCGCCGGGCGTCAGCGTGCGCGCCGCGATACGCTGGCGGATTGCCGCCATAACTGTTTCGACGAGGGTTGCGCCGCTGGCAGCCGGGCCCGGTGCGTCCATCTGTACTTCCCCGAAGACCATTACAGTTTTGCCGAATTGTACCCTATTGTCTCTGGCGGCGCCATGACCTGCCCCGTACGGAAACGCAAACGGAGCAGATGATGGACAAGAGTTTCGACGGTTGGCTCAGCGGCTTCATTGGTGTGCTGATCTTCAGCGGGTCGCTGCCGGCGACGCGGGTGGCGGTGATGGATTTCGATCCGACCTTCCTGACCTCGGCCCGGGCGGCCATCGCCGGCCTGCTCGGGATCGCGATGCTGCTGCTGTTCCGCGAGAAGCGTCCGGAGCGAAGGGATCTGGTCTCCCTCGTCGTCGTTGCACTGGGTGTCGTGGTGGGCTTCCCCTTGCTGACGGCACTGGCGCTGAAGCATGTCACCTCGGCGCATTCCATCATCTTTGTCGGCCTGCTGCCGCTGGCGACCGCGATCTTCGGCGTGCTGCGCGGCGGTGACCGTCCGCGCCCGGCTTTCTGGCTGTTCTCGTGCCTGGGCAGCGCTTTGGTCGCGGGCTTCGCCCTGTCGCAAGGTGTCTCCGCATCACCAGTCGGCGACAGCCTGATGCTGGGCGCCATCATCGTCTGCGGGTTGGGCTACGCGGAAGGTGCGGCGCTATCGCGTCGGCTCGGCGGCTGGCAGGTGATCTGCTGGGCGCTGGCGCTGTCCCTGCCGGTCATGCTGGCGCTGAGTTTCTTGACGCTGCCGGCGTCCTTCGCCGGCGTCGGCTCCGGCGCGTGGATCGGCCTTGGCTACGTCTCGCTTTTCAGCATGCTGATCGGCTTCGTGTTCTGGTACAGAGGCCTTGCGCAAGGCGGCATCGCCGCCGTCGGGCAACTGCAACTGCTGCAGCCCTTCTTCGGCCTGGCGCTGGCGGCGAGCCTGCTGCACGAAAAGGTCAGCCCGATGATGGTGGTCGTGACGCTGGGCGTCGTGGCCTGCGTGTTTGGGGCGAAGAAGTTCGCGCGGTAGGCGCCTGCTAAAACTTCGTCACCACCCCGATGCCAATCCCCTCGAAGCCACCCATCGCCATCAGCGCGGCGGGTGCCTCCTCGAGGCTGATCTTCTTGCCGACCAGAAGTTCGGGTTTCAGCTTTCCGGTGCGGATCATCTCCATCATCGCGGAGTACCGATAAGCCTGCATGCCGTGGCTGCCGAGGATTTCGAGCTCGAAGGCGATGATCTTGTCCATCGGCACCTGCGGGCGGGCATGCTCACCCAGCATCAGCCCGACCTGAACGTGGCGGCCGCGCCGGCGCAGGTTCGAGATCGAGTTGAAGGATGTGGTCGGGTGCCCGAGCGCGTCCATCGACATATGCGCGCCGCCATTGGTGATCTGCTTGACCGCCTTGACCACGTTCGGCGTCGTCGAGGCGTTGATGGTCGCCACGGCGCCGATCTTCTTGGCGAATTCCAGCTTCTCGTCGGTGAGGTCGATGGCGATCACATTGGCGCCCATGGCGCTGGCGATCATGATTGCCGACAGGCCGACGCCGCCACAGCCATGCACCGCCACCCATTCGCCGGGCGTCACCCGGCCCTGGTCGACGATGGCGCGGAAAGAGGTGACGAAGCGGCAGCCAAGGCTGGCGGCGGTGGCGTATTCCATCTCCTCGGGCAGGCGCACGAGATTGGTGTCGGCATGCTCGATACCGACATATTCGGCGAACGAGCCCCAGCCCGTGAAGCCGGGCTGCGTCTGGTGCTCACAGACCTGGTGGTTGCCGGAGGTGCATTCGAAGCAGCGCCCGCAGCCGACGGCGAAAGGTACCGTGACGCGATCGCCGGCCTTCCAGCGGCTGACCTGCTTGCCGGCCGCGACGACGACGCCCGCCAGCTCGTGCCCGGGAACATGCGGAAGCGTGATGCTGTCGTCATGGCCCATCCAGCCATGCCAGTCGCTGCGGCAAAGGCCGGTCGCCTCGACCTTGATCACGACGCCGTCGGCAGCCGGCTTTGGATCGGGCACGGTCTGGATCGTCGGCACCTGACCGAATTTCTCGAAGACGACAGCTTTCATCGACAACTCCCACCATTGCGTATTCTTGAGGCGACGATAGCCGATTCCACTGCCGCTTGACCGGAAATCAATTCTGCCAGGAGCTGATGCCGGTTGCATCCCAGGCGATAATGCCAAGGGCGGGCCGTCAGGTCGGGCTATTCGGCATCGATCTGGTTCTGCGGCGCTGCTTTCTGGAACGCTGGCAGCGCCATGCAGGCGGCGCTGATGCGCGAAATCACCGGATAGGGCGCCATGTCGACGCCGAAGCGGGCGTTGTTCGTGGCCTGCGCGGCAAGGCAGATGTCGGCCAGGCCAGGCGTGTCGCCGTGGCAAAACGTGCCGGTCTCGGGCGAGGAAGCCAGAATCTTCTCAAGCGGCTGGAAACCTTCGTTCACCCAGTGACGGAACCAGTTGACGACATCCTCGTCGCCGGCGCCGAACAAGGTGCGCAATGACGTCAGCACGCGCAGATTGTTCACGGGATGGATGTCGCAGGCGATCATCTGTGCCAGCATCCTGACCCGCGCCCGGCCCAGCGCATCCTTCGGCAGCAGCGGCGGCTCGGGCCGGATCTCGTCGAGATATTCGATGATCGCCAGCGACTGCGTCAAAAGCCTGCCGCCGTCCAGCACCAGCGCCGGCACCAACCCTTGGGGATTGACCGCGAGATAGGCGGGCTCGAGATGCTCGCCATGGCGCAGATGATGCGGCACATAGGTGTAGTCCAGCCCTTTCATCTCCAGCGCGATCCGCACCCGGTAGGAGGTGGAGGAGCGGTAATAGTTGTGGAGGACGAGCTCGCTCATCGCCTCGGCTGGCCGATGGTCACCTCGATCGTGCCGATGCCGTCGACGCCGCCGGTGATTTTGTCGCCCGCCTGGACCGCACCGACGCCGGCCGGCGTGCCGGTGAAGATCAGGTCGCCGGGCTGCAGCTCGACCGCCTCGCTGCAGATCGACACGATGTCGGCGATCGGCCAGATCAGTTCGGCAAGGTCGCCGTCCTGTTTCACCGCGCCGTTGACGGCAAGCCAGATGCGGCCTTTCTCCGGATGCCCCGATTTCGCGGCCGGAACCAGCGGTCCGCAAGGCGCGGACTGGTCGAACGCCTTCGACCAATCCCACGGACGCGCCGCCTTCTTCGCCTGATCCTGCAGGTCGCGGCGCGTCAGGTCTACTCCGACGCCATAGCCCCAGACATGGGCGAGCGCATTGGCGCGCGGAATGCGGAAGCCCGCCATGCCGATGGCGACGACCAACTCGATCTCGTGGTGCAGGTTCGAGGTCAGCGGCGGGTAGGGGATTTCCGCGCCGCTGTCGACCGCCGCGTCGGCCGGCTTGGTGAAGAAGAAGGGCGGGTCGCGCTCGTCATTGCCGAGCTCGCGCGCATGCGCGGCGTAGTTGCGACCGACGCAGAAGATGCGGCGCACGGCGAACCGTTCCGCCGAGCCAGCAATAGCTACCGAGGCGATCGCTGGCGGCGGAAGGACGAATTCTGGCATGGACTGTCTCTGTGTTGGCATGAATCGTGCGCACATTCGGCCGATTTCGACGAGCGGGCAAGACTGAGGACGCTTCGGCGCATATCGGCCTGTCGTTTCAATGACAATGCCCTGTACCATTGGGGCCCTGTACGATTGGGCGATATACTATTTGGCAATAATCTGGCCATGGTCACCGGACTATCCTGTGCCCGACGAAATCGAACCAATGCCCGAACCTTTGCCATGAGCTCCGTCAGCGACCGCGCCCGCTTCCTGATCATCGACGACCACCCGCTGTTTCGCGAGGCGCTGCACAGCGCCGTGCAGATGGCCTATCCGG
>RXJA01000107.1 GCA_003963455.1 Hyphomicrobiales bacterium | reverse complement strand
CTAGCTAATATAGCCACGCCTAATCGCCTCCGCGACAGCCTGAACCCGGTTGGCGGCACCCAGTTTGCTCTTGGCGTTAAGAAGATGTTTCTCGGAAGTGTGTTCCGAGATACCTAAAATTTGAGATATCTCCCATTCAGACTTGCCGACGGCCGCCCATTGCAGGCATTCCCGCTCACGCGCCGTCAACTCTATGTGATCGACGACCCTTTCGGCCCTGGAATGCAGTTGCATGGCGCGGCCGATCGCATAGGTCGACGCCAGCGAAACCATTCCGAATTCGGCATCCGACAGTTCAACGGTCTCGCCGCCCAGCGAAACCATGACGATCTGGCCGTCGAGCGTAACCAGCGGAAGCGCCAGGCCGTCGCGCAGCTTGAACTCGCGCGCGTCACCCATGACTTCGTCACTGCTCTTGTCAATCAAGGCGCCCTTGGAAGCATCCCGCCATTGGAACGGCGCCTGAAGCTGCTTCATGTGGCTGACGACCGGATCGTGGTCCACATAGTTGCGCGCGACATAGCGCTCCAGCCAATCGCCGGGCCAATCGCAAAGCAGCACGTGCTGTTTCTGCTGGCCACGCGGCGTGCCGGGCTGCGGCACGGTTCCCGCCATCAGCGCCGTCAGGCCGAAATTCGAAGTGACGTCCAGCAGCCTCTCGCAAACCGCCGCGGCGGTGCCAGCATTCTGCAACTGGTCTATGTATTCCAGAGTTCTGTCAAACAGGCCCATCGCAACATCTACCCCATGTTGCTTCTGCTTTTTCACTACCGACGCTAGATGCCCGAACACCCCTTCGCCATCAACCCCGGGATCGCAATCGTCTCGGCAACGCCGGTAGCTTCCCCCTTCCGGCGCACTGGATCATTTGCAACGTTGGGAATCATACGCTTAATTTAGCCGCTTGAAATCAAAAACCGTTGTGCCTGCATCATTTTCATACGAAAAGCCTCCGAACGAGATGTGGGCGGAGCCATATCGTGATCTTGCGGTGGATATTTCTGGCCCTGATGTCCGCACTTGCCGGCACGTTGCCCTTTGCCGGCGCGACTCAGGGCGCGGAGGCGCAGGTGCCGGTGCTGTGGGACGCCAAGGAGCGGCTGCCGAAACCCGACCTCTCCGCGCTGCCGCGGCTCAGATTCCTCACCACCACCGATTTTCCGCCCTTCAACTTCCTCGACGGTTCGGGCCGCCTCTCGGGTTTCCACATCGATCTGGCGCGGGCGATCTGCGCGGAACTGGGCGTCGTCGAGAAATGCCAGGTCCAGGCCCTGCCGTGGAACGAATTGGAGAATGCCCTCCAGAAAGGCGAGGGCGAGGCGATCATCGCCGGCATCGCCGCGACGCCGCAAAGCCGCGAGAAATACGCCTTTTCGCGCTCCTATATGCAATTCCCGGCGCGCTTCATCATGCCGAAGGCGAAGGCCTTCGGCGAGCCGATCCTCGACAAGCTGCGCAGCAAGCGGGTCGGCGTCGTCGCCGGTTCGGCGCATGAGAAGATGCTGCGCGATTACTTCGCCACCGTGCAGGTCGTGACCTTCGACACACCGGAAGACCTCTACGCCGACCTCAAGGCCGGTAAGATCGACGCCGCCTTCGGCGACGGCATGCGCTTCGCCTTCTGGCTGGGCGGTTCCGACGCCGCCGGCTGCTGCCGGTTCGCCGGCGGTCCGTACCTGGCGCCCGAATATCTGGGCTCGGGCATGGCGATCGCCACCCGCAAGAGCGACACCGCGCTTGCCGCCGCCTTCGACTACGCGCTGCAGGAAATCTCGATCAAGGGCACCTTCGCCGAGTTCTACCTGCGCTATTTCCCCGTAAGCTTCTTCTAACGCATGGCGGAAGCGCGCCGCGACGCGATGCGCTCAGGTGAGCGTGCGCAGACGGGCTTTCGCGGCGCGCGCGATCGCGGCCACCGTCAGCGTGTCGAGATCGAGCTTGAGACGGATGAGCTGCAGCACCCTGACTTCCTCCATGCGCATTTCGAGATCGACGGCGGCGACCTCGTAAGCGGCGGCATAAGCGGTGTCGCGCAGCCGCTCCGGCAGCGCTTCGGCGACGTGCGCCAAAACGCCTTCCAGTCCGTCCTTCTCGTGCAGCGCCTTCTGGCAGGCTTGCGCCACCGCGATCAGCCTGTCGCGATTGAAGTCGACGAACACCGGCCACGAGCGGACAACGTCGCCGATCCGCGCCAGCTCGACATCGGTCATGTCGCGATCGGAGGCCGAGGTGATGACCATCAGGTGGATCAGGGCTTCGTGCGGCGTCAGGGAAGGCATTCAAAACTCCTTGATGATGGGCCCCGAACGTAGGAGCGCCATTGTGGCGCCGCAAGGAAAACCGCCGCAAATCGTTGACGCTCCGGCCTCGCGCGCCTAGAGACCGGTCGACAAATCTTATCCGCCGCGCAGACGGCCATGACTGGAACTTCAACATGACGGGATCAAACATCATCGATCTCAATCCCGAGATGCTTGCCGCGGCGGCCGAGAGCAAGGCCTGGCCGTTCGAGGAAGCCAAGAAGATCATCGCCCGCTACAAAGGCAAGTCGTTTCCGGAAACCGTGTTGTTCGAGACCGGCTACGGCCCGTCCGGCCTGCCGCATATCGGCACCTTCGGCGAGGTGGCGCGCACGACCATGGTGCGGCATGCCTTCCGGGTGCTGACGCAAGACAAGGTCAAGACCAAGCTCCTTTGCTTCTCCGACGATATGGACGGCATGCGCAAGATCCCGGACAACGTGCCGGACCGCGCCGCGCTCGAGCCCTATCTGCATATGCCGCTGACCTCGGTGCCCAATCCGTTCGGCGGGGACTATGCAAGCTTCGCCGACCACAACAACGCGATGCTGTGCCGCTTCCTCGACACGTTCGGCTTTGATTACGAGTTCGCCAGCGCGACGAAGTACTACAAGGCCGGCCGTTTCGACGAGGTGCTGCTGCGCGTCGCGGAGCGCTATGACGAGATCATGGGCGTGATGCTGCCGACGCTGGGTCCGGAGCGCCAGGCGACCTACAGCCCGTTCCTGCCGATCTCGCCGAAGAGCGGCCGCGTGCTCTACGTGCCGATGATAAATGTCGATGCCAAGGCCGGCACCATCACCTTCGACGACGAAGGCACCGAGACGACGCTGCCGGTCACCGGCGGCCATGCGAAGCTGCAGTGGAAGCCGGATTTCGGCATGCGCTGGGCGGCGCTCGGCGTCGATTTCGAAATGTTCGGCAAGGACCACCAGACCAATGCGGTAATCTACGACCGCATCTGCAACATTCTCGGCGGGCGCGCGCCGGAACATTTTGTCTACGAACTGTTCCTCGACGAGGAAGGCCAGAAGATCTCGAAGTCGAAGGGCAATGGGCTCACTATCGACGAGTGGCTGACCTACGCGCCGACGGAGAGCCTCGGCCTCTATATGTACCAGCGGCCGCGGCAGGCGAAGAAGCTCTATTTCGACGTCATCCCGAAGGCGGTGGACGAGTATTACGCTTTCCTCGGCGCCTATCCGCGGCAGGACTGGAAGGAGCGGCTCGGCAACCCGGTCTGGCACATGCATGACGGCAACCCGCCGGCCATCGACCTGCCGGTGCCATTCGCGCTGCTGCTCAACCTGGTCAGCGCCTCGAACGCGCATGACAAGGCGGTGCTGTGGGGCTTCATCTCGCGCCATGCGCCCGGCGTGACGCCGAAGACGCATCCGGAGCTCGACCGCCTGACCGGCTACGCGATCCGCTATTTCGACGACTTCGTGAAGCCGACCAAGGTCTACCGTGCCGCCGACGAGGTGGAGCGCGATGCGCTGGCGAAGCTTTCCGAGGCGCTTGGCGCGCTGCCGCAAGGCGCCGACAGCGAGGCAATCCAGAACGCCGCGCTCAACGTCGCGCGCAAGATCGAGCGCTACCAGGATCATTCCAAGCAGAGCCCGGAAGGCGGACCCGGCGTATCGGTCGCCTTCTTCCAGATGATCTACCAGGTGCTGATCGGCCAGGAGCGCGGGCCGCGCTTCGGCTCGTTCGCCGCGCTGTACGGCATCGCCGAGACACGCGCGCTCATTGAGCGGGCGCTGGCTGGTCAACTGGCGGCGTAACGGCGCCGCCATCGGCCGGCAGGATCGAATCCGGCGGCACCGGCGCCGGCTCCGATGCAGCCGGTAGCGCCGGCAAGCCGTCAAGGTCCGGCGCCGGGCCGAAAATGCCCCTCCTGGCCGTGCGCGCCTTGTTCCCGGCCTCGACATAGGGGCCGCCTTGCGCGGCACGCGCCCAGCCGTTCTCGACCAGCCACTGGCCGATATCCTGGTTGCCGATATGGCATTCGGCGGAAATGGTGACGCGGCCGCCCTCCGGCGGCACCGCGCAGGCGACCGCCCGACCGCGCAGGAAGGCGCGAAAAGCCGTCCTGGCGCGCGCGCCACAAGCCCAGCTCTTGCCCTCGTCGCTACAGGTTTCGTCCGCCTTGACGACATCCACACCGGACACGGCAACGGCGTAGCCCTTCCCCTCGATCAGCCCGGCGGCGGTGGCGACCGGCTGGAACAATTTCGTGCCGTTCCAGTCGCCTGGCATCTTCGTTTTGGGCGGCTTGGGCGGCCCGGCCAGCGCCAGGTCGCTGAGCGGCGCGCGCGGTTCCACCCGTTGGAGTTCCTGGTCCGGCAGTTCCGGTGGCGCCACCGTTTCGGGATCGATGGCCCTCGAGTGAATAGCGGGGTTCGGTGGCTGCGGCGCGGCGGGCGCGGGAATGGCCGAGGTCATCGGCTCTTGCTCCGCGTCGGAAGCGGAAGGCGTGTCGCCGGCGGTGGGAAGCGCATCGGCGATGGGATCGATCTGATCGACCGTGATAACGCTCTCATGGCTCTTGATCGTGTGTCCGCCGGCAACGATGAGCGCCGCCATGACCGGAATCGCCAGAACCGCAAGGGTTGTTTGAAGAAGCCGCACCAGCCCGGACCTACTGGCTCGCCCAGACGATGCGCGCCACCCATTCGATATCGCGCGCCGGGATGTCCCGGTCCGGGTGGGCGGGATTAAGCGAAACCAGCACGATCGATTTCACGGTTTGCCGGTCGAGCACCTTGGCCATCACCTCCCCGGCGGTGGTCTTGACCACGACACGGTCGCCCTTGCGGGTCGGCGCGCCGGGTTCGACGATCAGCACATCGCCGTTGCGGTAGAGCGGCAGCATGGAATCGCCTTGCACCTGCAGTGCGTAAGACGTCTCGGTCGCGCGCGCCGGAAGCTCGACCAGATCCCAGCCCTGCCCCGCCGGATAGCCGGCATCGTCGAAGAAGCCGCCCGCACCGGCCTGGGCGAAGCCGAGCAACGGAACGGCGCTGCGACGGTGGGCCATGGATGCGCCACTGCGCCCTTCGACCAGTCCGGTGAATTCCTCGAGCGACGCTCCGGTAGCCTCGATGATCTTGGCCAGCGATTCGGTAGAGGGCCAGCGCGGCCGGCCGTCGGACGACAGGCGCTTCGACTTGTTGAAGGCTGTCGAATCGAGCCCCGCGCGCCGGGCAAGGCCGGAAGCCGATAGCGAATAGCGCTCGGCGAGAGCGTCGATTGCGGCCCATACGCGGTCGTGTGAGAGCACGCGCGCGCTCCTTTGAAAACAGGAAAAAATGCCTCAGCCCTGTCTAGCGCGCAACCACCCCAATGTCCACCGGCGCCGCCTGAGGATCATCAAGAAAGCCACATGACTTTCGCGCACGGATACCGCGCTTTATCCGATTCCGGCCAAGGCCTTCGGCAGACCCTTCCTGAGTTCCTCCGCATTCATCACGGGGACGAAATCAACGATGGCATTGAAGGCAAGGAAGAAGCGTTCGCCATAATATGGCATCTCGGAACTGTCCTTGATGTCGACGAACAGATAGGCCGTTCGCTGGCCTTTCTCCGCGGTGAAGTAGGCCGCCTCCGGCTTCAGCTCGGACAGGCTGTGCTCGATGAACTTCTCCATGCTGCCGTCCTTGAGCGCCTTGTTGCCTTCGACGGTCGGAACGGTAATTCTCAGCATCATGCGCATGATAGTCGCTCCCCACTTCCGTTAGCGATGGCTAATCTACCACTCCGGCCTGCTGTAAAAAAGCCGCGCGGCGCCCTGCTCATGAAAGCGTGATCGGGCCGGGGGCGACCGCACCGGATTGACCTCGGACGCTGAACGCCTCTATGGTCCCGTTCGCGGTGCAAGCCGCTTCCGGGTCCGCGGGAAGGGTTGAACCCACTTGCTTCGATGAGCTGACAGCCAAACCTTTGTGCAGCCGGATTTGCGGACCTTCGGCCAAGAACGCACGGAGGTTTTCGTGAACCAACTCCCCAACCGTCCCAATCTCGACCTGCTGAAGAAACAGGCCAAGGACCTGCTCGCGGCCTATCGGCGCGGCGAGCCGGACGCGCTTTCCCGCTTTCGCGAAAGCCTGCCCTCGGCGGCGGGCAAGGACGACCCGGCGATAGCGGCGCTCGGCCTTCGCCTGCATGACGCCCAGTCCTGCCTGGCGCGCGAATACAGCTTCCCCTCCTGGCGCGACCTCGACAGCTTCGTCACCGCGCAACGCGCCTATGACGTCGACCGCACCTTATCGATCCGCAACTGGGCGGGGCTCGTCTATGCAGGGGACATCAGCGGCAGCACCAACAGGGCGAGCCCGGCGGCCGCCGCGCGCATGATCGAAGACCATCCCGACCTCGTCCGGGGCGACGCATATCTGGCCTGCGCGGTTGGCGGCGAGGCCGCGCTGCGGGAAGCGAGCCGGCGGGACGCCGGTTGGATCAACCGTCCGGGCGGCCCTCTCGAGCTGCCGCCTCTGGTGGCCGTGACCCATTCGAGCCTTGCGCGGCTGCCGCGCTTTCGCGATGCGCTTCATGCCGCCGCCAGATTGCTGCTCGAAGCCGGCGCCGATCCGAACCAGGCAGTGGGCAGCCGTTGGCCGCCGGCCTCGCTGGAGCAGCCTTCGGATGAATACAGCCTCTCGGCGCTGTACGGCGCGGCCGGCCAGAACCACGATCCGGAAATGACGAAGCTGCTGCTCGACGCGGGCGCAAATCCGAATGACGGCGAGTCGCTCTACCATTCGCTCGAGAACCCGGCCTGCACCCGGCTTCTGCTTGCGGCCGGCGCCCGCGTCACGGGTTCGAACGCGCTTTACCGCGTCCTCGACCTCGACAGCCTGGAGGCGCTGACCCTGCTGCTCGCCGCCCCGGATGCCGATCCGAACGAACCGGCCGGCAGCCGGCCGACCTCCTACTGGGGCAGGCCGTTGTTGTGGGCGATCCAGCGGCGGCGCTCGCCGGAGCATGTCGAGGCGCTGCTTGAGGCCGGCGCCGACCCGTCGGTGCAAACGCCCGAAGGCTTGAGCGCCTATCAGCTTGCGCTGCGGTTCGGGTTGCCGGATGTCGCCGCGCTGCTGCGGCAAGCCGGAGACCACGACCCGCTTCCCGACGGGGAACAATTCGTCGCCGCCTGCGCGGCCGGCGACGAGGCGACGGCGCGGGCGATCAAGGCCCGCCGGCCCGACCTGCCGGACTCGCTGTCGGACCAGCAGTTGCGGCTGCTGCCCGAGCTTGCCGCGCAGGGCTGCGGCGAGGCGGCGAAGGCGATGGTCAGGCTCGGCTGGCCGGTCGCCAGGCGCGGTGGCGACTGGGACGCCTCGGCGCTGAACCATGCCGTGTTTCGCGGCGATGCCGACCTCACCCGCTTCCTGCTTGAACACGGCGCGAACTGGAAGGAGCAGCACGGCTTCGGCGGTGACGTGCGTGGGACGCTCGGCTGGGCATCGATCAACGAGCCCGAACCCGGCGGCGACTGGCTGGGTTGCGCCGAGGCGCTTGTGGCGAATGGCATGCCAGCCGGACGGCCGGATCCGCAAGGCAGGCGGGCCGTCGTCGCCTTTGATGACGATGTGATGGTCTTTTCGGACGAGGTTGCCGACTTCCTGCTCGGCAGGGCGGGCTGACCCGAGAGCGTTTCACCGTTTCACGGAGCCGGCGAACCGCTCTATCTCCTTGTTTTGACGCAATTCCGGACGGAAAGCTAAGGCGAAGTCGCCGAGCCTAACCGCTACGCACTTTTCCTGGAATTGCTCCAAGCGCGATCAGGCCGCCTTGGCCTGCTCGCGCAGGTTCCGGTGCGAGGCCATGAAGGTCTGCTCGGCTTCGGTCGGCGGGCGTGGACTGGCGGCGTGGCCGAGCGCCGCGACGACCTCGTCTATGTCGAGGAAGCGGCGGCCGCCACGATCATAGACGCCGCCCGTGGTCAGGATCAGCGCCGCCGTCTCGCCATTGTCGAGGACGAAGCGGTGCCTGCCGATGACGGATGTCCCTTCCCAGGTCTCGATGGACGACGCCACCTCGAAGCGCCGCCACAGCCTGATCTCGCGCACATAGGCGACCTGCAGCCCGCCGATCATCGGCGCCCAGCCGTTCTTGCGCGCGAGCGCGATGAGGCCGACGCGCAGGAAGATGTCGATGCGGCCGAGATCGGCCAGCATCATGTAGCGGGCGTTGTTCAGATGCAGGTTGAAGTCGATATCGATCGGCAGGCAGCGAAAGGCCAGCCGGCTTTCCTCACCGACCCGGTAGGGGCCACGGCTGCGCGCCGTGGCCATGGTGCGGGCCATTCGTCCCCAGACATACATGCTGGTTCGTCAGGCCGCTTCTTTGACCTCGCCCTTCTGATAGGGGTCGAAGCGCTGGTAGAAGGTTTCGCCCTTCTCGGCCATGTCGAGCAGAAGCTTCGGCGCCTTGAACTCGGCGCCATACTTCTTCTGCAGGCCCTTGGCGATCTTGACGAAACGCTTGGCGCCGATGCCATCGATGTAGGACAGCGCGCCGCCGGTGAAGGGCGCGAAGCCGAAAGCGAGGATCGAGCCGACATCAGCTTCGCGCGGGTCGGTGACGATGCCCTCTTCCATCACGCGCGCCGCTTCCAGCGCGATGGTGACCAGCAGGCGCTCTTTCAGCTCCTCATAGTCGACCTTGTCGGGGTTGAGCTGCGGATAGAGGTCCTTCAGGCCCGGCCACAGTTTCTTCTTCGCGGGCTTCGCCGGATAGTCGTAGAAACCCTTGCCGTTCTTGCGGCCGAAACGGCCATGCGTGTCGACCATGGTGTTGATCAGCGCCATCTGCCTGGGGTCCACGGCCTTCTCGCCGAGATCCCTGATGGTCTGCTTCATGATCTTCTGGGCAAGGTCGACGGCTGTCTCGTCGGTCAACGCCAGCGGGCCGACCGGCATGCCGGCAGCCTTGGCGGCGTTCTCGATCATCACCGCCGGGACGCCCTCGATCAGCATCTTGTAGGCTTCCGACATGTAGCGCAGCACGCAGCGGTTGACGTAGAAGCCGCGGGTGTCGTTGACGACGATCGGCGTCTTCTTGATGGCGCGCACGAAGTCGAAGGCGACGGCCAAGGCCTTGTCGCCCGTCTTCTTGCCGAGGATGATTTCGACCAGCATCATCTTGTCGACCGGCGAGAAGAAATGGATGCCGATGAAGTTCTTCGGCCGCGCCGAGTTCTTCGCCAGGGCGGTGATCGGGATGGTGGACGTGTTGGACGCGAAGATCGCCGACGACTTCAGCACCGCTTCCGCCTTCTCGGTGGCGTCCTTCTTGACGCCCGAATCCTCGAACACCGCCTCGACGACGAGGTCGCAGCCGGCAAGGTCGGCATAGTCCGCCGTCGGCGTGATCAGCGACAGAAGCTTGTCCTTGTCTTCCGGTTTGGCGCGGCCCTTCTTGACCTGATCGGCCATCAGGCTGTCGGAATGCGCCTTGCCCTTCTCGGCCGACGGCAGGTCGCGGTCGAGCAGCACCACCGGAATGCCGGCCCTGGCCGTGACATAGGCGATGCCGGCGCCCATGAAGCCGGCGCCGAGGACGCCGATCTTCTTGAACTTGGTGTCCGGGACGCCAGCCGGGCGGCGCGCGCCCTTGTTCAGTTCCTGCAGCGACAGGAACAGCGAGCGGATCATCGCCGCCGCCTCCTTGGTCTGCATGATCTCGGTGAAATAGCGCTGCTCGATCCTGAGCGCCGTGTCGAAGGGCACCAGCAGGCCCTCGTAGACGCATTTCAGGATCGCGGCCGCGGCCGGATAGTTGCCATAGGTCTCGCGGCGCAGGATGGCGATCGCCGGCGGCCAGAGATTGGCGCCGGCGGCCGAATAGATCGGACCGCCCGGCAGCTTGAAGCCCTTCTCGTCCCATGGCGCCACCGGCTTCAGGCCGTTCTTGATCATTGTCTTGGCGGTCTCGATAAGCTTCGCAGGCGGGGCGATCTCATGGATCAGGCCCATCTGCTTCGCCTTCTGCGGGGACAGGTTCTGCCCGGTGGTCAGCATCTGCAGCGCCTGCTGCTGGTCGGTCAGCCGCGGCACGCGCTGGGTGCCGCCGGCGCCGGGGAAGATGCCGATCTTCACTTCCGGAAGCGCCATCTTCACCTTGTCGCTGTCGGCGGCGACGCGGCCATGGCAGGCAAGCGACATCTCGAAGGCGCCGCCCATACAGGTACCGTTGATCGCCGACACAAACGGCTTGCCGCAGGTCTCGATCTTGCGGAACAGGCCGGTCATGTAGCCTGCATTCTCGAACAGTGTCCTGGTCGCCTTCTCGTGATCCTTCTCTTTCTCGGCGGCGAAGGTGGCCAGCATCTTCTGCAGCATCGTGATGTCGGCGCCGCCGGAGAAGCTGTCCTTGCCGGAGGTGATGACCGCGCCCTTGACGGCCGCGTCGCCGGCAACCTTATCGACGATGGCGTTCAACTCGCGCATCACCTCCTCGGTGAAGACGTTCATCGAACGGTCCGGCATGTCCCAGGTGATCAAAGCGATGCCGTCGGCGTCCACGTCGAGGGTGAAATTGGTATAGCTCATGGTCTTTCTCCCTTCAGACGCGTTCGATGATGGTTGCGGTGCCCATGCCGGCGCCGATGCAGAGCGTGACCAGCGCGGTGTTGAGGTCGCGGCGCTCCAGCTCGTCCAGCACCGTGCCAAGGATCATGGCGCCGGTGGCGCCGAGCGGATGGCCCATGGCGATCGCCCCGCCATTGACGTTGATCCTGTCGTGCGGGATCTCGAAGGCCTGCATGTAGCGCAGCACGACGGAAGCGAAGGCTTCGTTGAGCTCGAACAGGTCGATGTCCGACAGCTTCATCTTGGCGCGCTTCAAGAGCTTCTCGGTGACATCGACCGGTCCGGTCAGCATCAGCACCGGTTCCGAGCCGATATTGGCGAAGGCGCGGATGCGCGCGCGGGGCTTCAGGCCCATGGTTTTCCCGGCCTTCTTGGAGCCGAGCAGCACGGCGGCGGCGCCGTCGACGATGCCGGAGGAATTGCCGGCATGGTGGACATGGTTCACTTCCTCGACTTCCGGATGCTTCTGCACGGCGACCGCGTCGAACCCGCCCATTTCGCCGGGCATGACGAAGGACGGGTTGAGCGAGGCCAGCGACTGCATGTCGGTCGAAGGCCGCATGTGCTCGTCATGGTCGAGGATCAGGAGGCCGTTCTGATCCTTGATCGGGATCACCGAATTCTTGAAGCGGCCGTCGGCCCAGGCCTTGGCGGCGCGCTTCTGGCTCTCGACGGCATAGGCGTCGACGTCGTCGCGGGAAAAACCGTATTTGGTGGCGATCAGGTCGGCGGAGATGCCCTGCGGCACGAACCAGCCGGGCAGGCCAACCGAGGGGTCCATGAACCAGGCGCCGCCGGACATGCCCATGCCGACGCGCGACATGGATTCGACGCCGCCGGCAATGACGATCTCGTCCGCCCCTTGGGCGATCTTGGCTGCGCCGAAATTGATGGCGTCGAGACCCGAAGCACAGAAGCGCGAGATCTGCATGCCGGGCGCCGAGGTCGCGTAGCCGGCCTCGAAGGCGGCCGCGCGCGGAATGACCGCCCCCGCCTCGCCGACCGGGTCGACACAGCCGAAGATGATGTCATCGACATTGCCGGTGTCGAGCCCGTTGCGGTCGCGCAGGGCTTCCAGCGTCCTGGCCGCGAGCCGCACCGCCGGCACCTCGTGCAGCGCCCCATCCTTCTTGCCCCTGCCGCGCGGCGTGCGCACGGCGTCATAGACATAAGCCTCAGTCATTTTCGTGCTCCCTGGCTTTGCCGGTCGCGGCGCTCACAGAGAGCGCCCGATCAGCAATTTCATGATTTCGTTGGTGCCGCCGTAGATGCGCTGGACGCGGGCGTCGCGGTACATGCGGGCGATCGGATATTCATTCATGTAGCCATAGCCGCCGTGCAATTGAAGGCATTCGTCGACGACTTTGCCCTGCAGGTCGCTGAGCCAGTACTTGGCCATCGAGGCGGTCACCGGATCGAGGCCGCCGTCGATATGGCGGGCGACGCAGTCATTGTAGAAGACGCGGCCGATCGTGGCCTCGGTCTTCAATTCGGCCAGCTTGAACTGGGTGTTCTGGAAATCGATGACCGCCTTGCCGAA
>RXJA01000042.1 GCA_003963455.1 Hyphomicrobiales bacterium | reverse complement strand
CCGCGACCTCCGGCGTGACAGGCCGGCACTCTAACCGACTGAGCTACACCCGCGCACTGACGAGCACGTGTCAGGCGTGTTCGTCGTTGGGGCGGTGGATAAGGGGTTCGTTTGCGGGTGTCAAGCGCGGCATTCAAGCATAACAGCAAACAGGAGAAGGTTTTTTGACAGCGGCGCTGGAGCTGGGGAAATCCGCGCCACGGGTCGGCGTGTCGTCTGTTCATTTGGCCTTGCGAATGCGGCCCTAACTGCTTAAAGGTCCGCGCTCAAGCGGGCGATTAGCTCAGTTGGTAGAGCGCTTCGTTTACACCGAAGATGTCGGCGGTTCGAGCCCGTCATCGCCCACCAGTCCGCCGACAGGCTGATGCAAACGGCAAGGCCCTCCCCGCCGTTTCGATTCCACTATCACCCGTTCCAGCTGACCAGCCCCAGCAGCCTTTCGCCGAGCGGCGTAAGCTTGGCCGTCTCGGCGTTTCTCTTCTCCCAGCCGCGCGGATCGCCCGCAAAGCCGGCGCGCTGCGGCGCCTCGCGCTCGCGCCATGAGCGGATTCGCGCCTCGCGCTCGACGAGATTGCCCTCATCGGCGGGAAACATCGAGATGTACTGCGCCATCCGCACCTTGTCGTCGGACCTGTTCGGCGCCACGCCATGCGCCAAGAGCGAGTTGAAGATCATCAGATCGCCCGGGAAAAGCTCGAGCTTCTCGATTCTGTCCTCGATCCCCCTCATGTCCGGGTGATGCGGATCGCGGTCGGCCGGCTGGGTCTTCACCCACTCGTCGAAATGCTCGAATAGATAGGGCACGCACTGGAAGCCGCCGATGTCGCCGCCGTCCTGGTGGACCAGCGAAAGCACGCCCTGGACCGAAATCGGCTTGGGCTCGAGCGAGGTGTCGGCGTCCCAGTGGATGAAGCCGGGAGATGCGCGCCTGCCCTTGTTGGGCGTGTTGAGGTTGGCGCGGTCGATGGCGACCCAAAGATCCTCCATGTCCCAGATGTCGACGAAGGCGTCGTAGACGCGGCGCGCCATGCGGTTGTCCCACAGGAGCTGGTGGTTGTAGATCTCGACCATGCCGGCGTTGTTGATTTCCTTCAGCGCGTAGTCGCGCCGCTGGCTCACGTCCCAGGTCGTCGGATCGTTCGGATCCTTCTCCTCGAACGCCCAGAGCAACGCCTTGAGGCGCTCGACATTTTCCGGCGGCACCGCATTGCGCACGATCACGAAGCCCCGCTTCTGCCAGTGCGCGAAATCCGCGTCCGAAAGGACGCGCAGCGGAAGCGTTTTCCTGATCCTGGACAACTGCGTCATTGCCCGGCTGGAAGTCGGGTGATCGTCCTTGGCGATGTCTTTCGCGTGGGCCATCGATTTCCTCCTCGGTCTTGTCTTGTTGAACACGAGGCTAACCGAACGACGGTCACGCATGTTGTCCCTGACAGGCCAAGAGTGATACTATTCTGGCGTTCGCCGCCTTTCCTACGCCGTTCGAGGCGAACTCGTTAGAGGCTCGCCGTGAAGCCATATCTGGAGAAAGTCACCGTCGCCGATGATGCCTCGTGGTCGATGGTGAGGGTTCTCCGCGACCCGGCCATTCCGTTTGAATGGCACCATCATCCGGAATATGAACTGACACTGACGCTGAACTCGCGCGGCCGGCGTTTCATCGGCGACCATCTCGGCGGCTATGACGATGGCGATCTCGTGTTGATCGGTCCAAGTCTGCCGCACACCTGGGCTTCGTCGAGCAAGATCGACAGCGGCAGGCCTCATCTGGTCATGGTCATCTGGTTCCGACCCGAATGGGCACGCGGATTGACGGGGCTTCTGACCGAGCTGCGGTCGGTTGCCGGCATGCTGGAACGGTCGGCGCGCGGGCTGAAATTCTCTCGCGACGCGACCGAGCGGGTCAGGGCGAAGATCGAAGCGATCTTCGACAAGCCGCCCGCCGACCGGCTCCTCGACCTGATCTCGGTTCTGCTGACGCTCGCCGGGGACGACGAGGCCGAGCCGCTGACGGCGCCTTCACGCGCGCCCTTATCCAGCGTCGCCTCGAACGGATCGCGCATCGACCGTGTGCTGGACTATCTGCACGCGCACTACACGGACGATCTCAGGATCGACGATATCGCCCGCCTCGCCGCGCTCAGTCCGTCGGGGTTCCACCGCATGTTCAGAAGGCACACGCGTTTGACCTTGATCGAATATGTGACGCGGCTGCGCATCGGTGAAGCCTGCGCCCGCCTCACGGAGGGGAACAAGCCGATTGCCCATATCGCCGAACTGGTCGGCTATCGATCGCTGGCCAATTTCGGCCGTCAATTCAAGGCGTTGAAGGGGCTCACGCCGCGCGAATATCGTGGCAGATTTGCCAGCTGAGGCCTTTCCCGGAACCATTCCGACCTTCTCCCGTTCAGCCCTCGGGCGAAAAACGGGAGAGATCAGATGGCTGTGAGATGTCGGATTTCCATCGATGACGAGAGGGATGTCGACGAAATTGCCTTCCAGGAATTGCCTCGGGTCGGCGAAAGCGTGTCGATGCCAGTCGAAGGATCGAGCCGGGACCTTCGCGTTCTGCGCGTCGTGCATATGCCCGGCAGCGAGCAAGGCGCAACGACGATGCTGGAACTGACCAGCAGGATTCTGTAGCTGCCGCTTGGAAATTACTCGCCCAGGACAACCCCGGAAGCGATGATCTGGGCCGTCCGTTCGGTGAGTTTCTGGCGTTTCGCCAGCGTCGGCTTTTCGTAAGGCTTTCTCATCCAACCGTTCCAATCGGCGTTGCCGGCCAGGACGGTGAACGCGCTCGCCTCGGTTGCGTTCCGGAATAGGGAACCGCTAACAAAGCCGCGAAAGATGGAAGGCGGAAGGTTTCAGGCCTTGGCGAGCAGCGCCTCGACCTCCTGCAATGTCGGCATCGACGGCGCGGTGCCTGGACGGGTCACCGAAATGCCGGCGACCGCGCAGGCAAAGCGCATGGCCTCCAGCGGCTCGACGCCTTTTGCCAAGGCCGCGGCCAGGCCGCCGTTGAACGCGTCGCCCGCCCCCGTGGTCTCGACCACCGGGCCGGCATTGACCGCGCCGACATGCTCGGAACGCGTCTTGGTGTGCAGCAGCGCGCCCTTCTCGCCAAGCGTCACGATGACGGCGCCGACGCCCTTGGCCAGCAGGGCATCGGCGGCGCGGCGGGCGTCGTCGATCGACGAAACCTTGATGCCGGTCAGCCCTTCGGCTTCGGTCTCGTTGGGCGTGACATAGTCGCAAAGTGTGTAGATCCGGTCCGGCAGGCTGGCGGCCGGCGCGGGATTGAGGATGGTCGTCACCCCCGCCCCACGCGCTATCTCGAGAGCCTTCAATGCCGCGTCGATCGGCTGTTCGAGTTGGGTGACGAAGACGCCGGCGGAGCGGATCAGGCCGGCATGCGCCTCGATGTCGGCGGGTGAGATCAGCATCGCCGCGCCAGGGCTGACGATGATGGCGTTGTTGCCGCTGCCTTCCTCGACGAAGATATAGGCCGCGCCCGTATAGCTGTCCGGCGTGTCGATGACGGCGCTCTTCACGCCGGCGTCCCTCCAGGTCTGCTTGGCCATGTCGGCGAAGGCATCGACACCGAGGCGGGTCAGGAAGGTGATGTCGGCGCCGAGCTTGCCGGCCGCGACCGCCTGGTTCGAGCCCTTGCCGCCCGGGCCGAGCTTGAAGGAATTGCCGAGGATCGTCTCGCCCATTCGCGGCTGGCGATCGGCGCGATAGGCAGTGTCGGCGACGAAGACACCCAAAATCACCACAGGCTTCATGACGACGGGCTTGCCGGTGGCCATGTCCTTACTCCGCATCCGGCGGCACGACGCCCTTGCGGAAGGCAAAGCAGCCATAGAAACGGCGCTCGCCGGTCTGGATCACGCAATAGGCCTTCTTGGAGCGCTCGTAGAAGGCGTAGCGCTCGATCGAGATCATCGGCCAGGGCTTGCCCTCGGCCGCGTCGATCTCCTTCTGGACCTCCTTCTGCACCGGCGGGATTTCGTTCGGCTTGCCGACGATCTCCATCCGCGCGGCGGCGTCGTTGACGAAAGTGTCCAGCGGAAAGACCGATAGCACCGCCTTCACCACTTGGGCCGCCGTCGCGTCGATGCGCAAGAGCTTGCCGAGCACGGTTTGGCGCGCCACCGAATCGGACGGGAAGTTTGTGTCGGCGATGATCAGGTCGTCGCCATGGCCCATCGCCCGCAGCGCCTGGAGCACATCGGCATTGAGCAGCGGATTGATCCCTTTGAGCATGGTTTCCTCTTGCAGGGTTGATGCGGTCAGAGACGCTTGCCGGTTTCGGCGTCGAAGAGGTGGACCTGGTCGAGACGCGGCTTGAGCTTGAGCGTGTCGCCCGGCTTGAAGTCGTGGCGTTCGCGAAAAAGCGCCACCATCTCGCCCTCGCCGAAGCGCACGAAGGCCAGGGTCTCGGAGCCTGTCGGCTCGACCACCGAGATGGTGGACGCGACGCCGTCCGGATGGATCTCCAGATGCTCCGGCCGCACGCCATAGACGACGGCCTGGCCATCCTCGGCGGCAACTGCCGACGGCATCGGGAACGCCGTGCCCGCGATCTCGACGACCGGCTTCTCAGCCTTCTTCACGGTGCCCTTGAGCAGGTTCATCGAAGGCGAGCCGATGAAACCGGCGACGAAAAGGTTCGCCGGCCGGTCGAACAGTTCCAGCGGCGCGCCGACCTGCTCGATGCGGCCGTCGCGCATCACCACGATCTTGTCGGCCATGGTCATGGCCTCGATCTGGTCGTGAGTGACGTAGATCGTGGTGGTCTTCAGCCGCTGATGCAGTTCCTTGATTTCGGTGCGCATCTGCACGCGCAGCTTGGCGTCGAGGTTGGAAAGCGGCTCGTCGAACAGGAACACCTGCGGATTGCGCACGATGGCGCGGCCCATGGCGACGCGCTGGCGCTGACCGCCCGAAAGCTGGCGCGGGTAGCGCTTGAGATAGGGCGCGAGGTCGAGGATGTCGGCGGCGCGCTTCACCCGCTCGGCGACGACGGCCGGGTCGGTGCCGCGCAGCTTTAGCGCGAAAGCCATGTTCTGCTCCACCGTCTTGTGCGGGTAGAGCGCGTAGTTCTGAAACACCATGGCAATGTCGCGCTTGGCGGGCGGCAGATTGTTGACCACGCGGTCGCCAATCGAAATGGTGCCGCCGGAAACGGTTTCCAGCCCGGCCACCATCCTCAGAAGCGTGGACTTGCCGCATCCCGACGGGCCGACCAGCACGACGAACTGTCCGTCGGCAATGTCGACGCTGACCTCATGCAGGACCTTGACGGTCCCGAACGCCTTGGCCACACTGCTGATCGCGACTTGAGCCATCGTCTCCCCTTTAACCTTTTTGCGGTGAAGCTAGCCATTGCCAAGGGCAACGGCAAGTCGGTATCTTATAGATAAAAAGCCAATCTTGTTGACAAGGTAATCGATTACGCGAATAGTGGCGAGTGCCAATCCGACAGCCCGTGTTTTACCGGGAAATCGGAGCTCCGGCGACGCAGGGTGGGGTCCCACGTCCCCGTATGATCGAGGAGAACCGTGAGACGTTTCGACGTCCGAGAGATTGGCACTTTCAATTCAATCGCTGTTGTTCTGGGAGGAACCTGTAGATGAGAGTCGATCTGTACGAAAAACTGATGCGCGCCGGCGCGAGCCGCCGCGATGTGCTGAGGGGCGCCGCCAGCATGGCCGCCATCGCCGCCGCGTCCGGCGCCGGGCTAGGCGCGCTGACGAGGCCGGCCGCCGCGGATGACAGCCTGCGCGCGAAAATCCTGCAGATCCCAGGCGTCGGCAAAGGCCAGCCCACGGACGCCGACTTCCAGAAGGTCGGCGAGCTCTGCCTCGAAGCGACCAAGGCCAATGTCAAGGAAGGCGAGTTCGCCGGCGTCGAGCTCACCTTCATGGGCCTCAACAACCAGAACCTGCACAACGTGCTGTTCCGCGGCTTCCTGAAGCCATGGGAGGCCTATACGGGCGCCAAGATCAGCTGGATCGACCTCGCCCAGGCCGACTACAACGCCCGCCTGCAGCAATCGATCGCCACGGGCACCGTCGACTTCGACATCATCGAGATGGGCGCGCCCTTCGAAGGCGACGTCTGCGGCAAGGGCCTCACCTCCGAGATGCCCGACTGGGTCAAGAAGCAGATCGACTTCGACGATCTGGTCAACTACCTGAAACCGCCGGTCGGCACCTGGGACGGCAAGCAGTATCGCGTCACCATCGACGGCGACACGCACAACTTTAACTACCGCACAGACGTGTTCGCCGATGCCGACCTCGCCAAGGCCTGGAAGGAAAGCGGAGCCACCACCGAATGGGGCGTGCCGAAGACCTGGCAGGAAGTGCAGGCCGTCACCAAGTTCCTCAAGGGCAAGAAATTCAAGGGCCAGGACGTCTACGGCTATCTCGACGCGCCCAAGCCCTGGGGCGGTTTCGGCTTCTACTTCCTTGGCAGCCGCGCCACCGCCTATGCCAAGCACCCCGACGACAAGGCCTGGCTGTTCGACGCCGACACGATGAAGCCGCGCATCAACAATCCGGCCTGGGTGCGCGCCATCCAGGACGTGATCGATGCCTTGCCGTCCGAACCCGCCGACCAGATCAACGCCGATCCGAACACCACGGCCTTCCAGCAGTTCCTGGCCGGCACCGGCTCGATGATCCCCTGGTGGGGCGACGTCGGCTCGAACGTCAAGACCAATGACTCGTCGGTCATCGGCGACGTCACCGGCTTCTCGATCTTGCCCGGCTCCGACGACGTCTACAATTCCAAGACCGGCAAGTGGGAAAAGCTCGCCAGCGGGCCGAACTATGCGCCGAACTGCGCCTATCTCGGCTGGGGCGTCTATGTCATGGCCCGCGTCGACAAGGACGAGAAGAAGAAGAAGGCCGCATGGTCGGCCGCCGCCCATCTCGGCGGCAAGGACCTGTCGATCTGGACGGCGATGTATCCGTCGGGCTTCCAGCCTTACCGCAACTCCCATTTCAACATTCCGGAATGGGTGGCGGCCGGCTATGACGAGGCCTTCATCACCTCGTACCTCAAGTCGGAAGGCGATTCCTACAACCATCCGAACGCGGCGATCGAGCCGCGCATCCCCGGCATCTTCCAGTACTACTCCGCCGCCGAGGACATCCTGGCTAACACCTTCGCCGGCAAGATGAAGGCGCAGGAAGGCGCCGACGCCATCGCGGCGGCCTGGGAAAAGCTGACCGACCAGATCGGCCGCGAAAATCAGGTCAAGCTCTACAAAGCCTCGCTCGGCATGTAGGCTGGCTTACCAGACGTCGCGGCCCGATGGCGCATCGTCATCGGGCCGCATCTTTACCGGCTCGGCCGGTTTGATGCGCTAGAGCAATTCCAGGAAAAGCGTGAGCGGTTTTCGGTCCGGAATTGCGCAAAAAACAAAGAGATAGAGCGGTTCGCCGTTTCCGTGAAACGGTGAAGCGCTCTGGAAGGCGAGAGGCGTGGCTGAGCAGACTTCGACCGCGAATGCGTGGACGGCAAATCCGGCCGACTTGATTCCGGCAGGCCGCAAGCGCCTCGGCTGGGGCCTGCTGGCCGTCGCAACGCTTGGCCTGCTGGCGATCATCGTCGTGCAGATCCTCTACAAGACCGAGATGTCCACGATCGGTTTCGACACGTGGCGCCCGGTGATCTACGCCTATGTCCTGTGGGGCGTCGCCCTCGGCGCCTGGCAGGTGCTGACGCGCGGCGAGGACGGGCAGCGGGCGCTGTTCCTTTTGCCGGCGCTGCTCTTCACCATCGCCATGGTGATCTTCCCGACGCTGTTCGGCTTCTACATCGCTCTGACCGACTGGAACCTCAGTTCCTTCACGGGACGCAGGTTCAACGGCCTCGACAATTTCTGGCAGATGCTGGCCGATCCCTATTACCGCAACGCGCTGTTCAACATGGTGCTCTATGTGCTTGCGGTGCTGGTCGAATATGTCATCGCCTTCGGCCTGGCGCTGCTGCTCAACGCCCAGATCCGCGCCCGCAAATTCTTCCGTGTCGTCTTCCTGTTGCCATTAATGCTGTCGCCGGTCGCCGTGTCCTGGATGGTCGGCAAATCGCTGATGGAATACCGGTTCGGGCCGGCGGCGACGCTGGCGCGTCATCTCGGCTGGGACAATCCCGCCTTCTTCTCCGACCCGATCACCGCCCGCATCTCGATCATGATGCTCGACGCCTGGACCTTCATCCCCTTCATGATGATCATGCTGCTTGCCGGCCTGCAGGCGATGTCGCGCGAGGTGCTGGAAGCCGCCCGCGTCGACGGCGCGACGGCATGGCAGACCTTCTGGCAAGTCACCTTCCCGCTGATGCTGCCGGTGTCGGTGACGGCGGTGATCCTGCGCATCATCTTCAAGCTGAAGTTGGCCGACATCATCATCACCCTGACCTCCGGCGGCCCCGGCGGCGCTACCGATTCCGTGTCGAGCTTCATCTATCGCGAGTATCGCGACCGCTCGAATGTCGGCTACGGGACCATGCTTGCCATGGCCTATCTGGTCATCATCGTCGTCTTCGTGACCTGGCTGCTGAAGTTCGCCAGCCGCTTCGTTCGCAACGTCAACTGAGCGGCCATCATGAGCGTCCAGACCACCGACTACACCGTTTCCGAAATCCGCTCGCCGGCGGCCTTCGTCGCCAGCCGCGTCTTCATCTATGGCGCGCTTGTCTTCTGGGCCTTCGTCTGCCTGTTCCCGATCTACTGGACGATCACAACCTCATTCAAATCGGCGGTCGACGTCACGCAAGGCCACCTTGTTCCCTTCGTCGACTTCCAGCCGGACTGGAAAGGCTGGCGCTCGCTGGGCCTGTCGCCGGATTCGATCTTCCAGACCTCGACCGTGCGCGACGAATTCCTGAAACGTTTCATGAATTCGGTCATCACCTCGGTCGGCGCATCGGGCCTCGCCATCATCATCGGCAGCCTCGCCGCCTATGGCCTCGTCCGCTACCGCTACAAATTCGCCTGGTTCAGGAACGAGGACATATCGTTCTTCTTCCTGTCGCAGTTGATCCTGCCGCCGGTCGTGCTGGCGCTGCCTTTCCTGGTGCTCTACCGCGAAGTGGCGCTCCTCGACACGCGCATCGGGCTTATGCTGCTGTACACGCTGATGGTGCTCCCGATCGTCATCTGGATCATGCGCGACCAGTTCAATTCGATCCCGGTCGAACTGGAGGAAGCAGCTTTGGTCGACGGGCTCTCGATCTGGGGCGCCTTCTTCCGCATCGTCATGCCGATCGCGCTGCCCGGCATGGTCGCCGCCTTCATCCTGGCAATGGTGCTGTGCTGGAACGAGTATTTCTTCGCCGCGCTTCTGACGTCGACGGACGCCAAGACCATTCCCGTCATGGTGGCGAGCCAGACCGGCTCGCAAGGCATCAACTGGTGGTCGATGGCCGCGCTCGCAACGGCAGCGATCGCGCCGCTGGCCATCATCGGCATCGCGCTCGAGCGCTACCTGATCATGGGCATGACGGCCGGCTCGGTGAAGTAGCTGGACCTCTCCTTCCTCCCTTGTTGGGGAAGGAAGAGCCGCGCTAGCGCACCAATATCGCCCTGAGATGATCGAGGATCATCGCAACACCGATCTTGCCGAGGCCCGCCGAAGCCTCCGCCGCGTCTTTCGTGTACCAGCCGGTGTTGTCGGCGAAATGCCTCTCATCCACGGCTTCCGGGCATAGCGCCAGCATCAGCGAGGTTTCGCCCTTGCCGGCATGGTCGAATGGATATTTGCCGTTCATCGCGGCCGGCATCAGCGGGTGCACTTGCACCCAGTTGAAGACATTCTCGCCCTGGGCATGACCGGCATAGTAGTCGGCCATGGTGTTCGAGCCCCACCAGCCTTCGCCGCGCTCCTTCTCCAGGAAGCGGAAGATCGCCTGCCGGCCCGCGGTCTTGAAGGCGAGATCGGTCGGCATGCCGGCGACGAAATTCTCGGTCTGGTGGTGGATGATGGCGTGGATGTTGTGGAAGCCGATGCGCAGCAGCCCGTAGAACAATTCCTCCGCGAAGGGCGAAAGCACCGGACCGCCGACCTGCACCGAGCCGCTGCCTTCCGGCGGCGCCACCGCATAGCTTGCCGCGCCGTAATAGAAGGGCGGCAGGATGACGATGTCCCTCTCCTTCTCGATCAACTCCACCGTCTTGATGACGGCCAGTGTGTCCATGCCGACCGCCATGTGCTCGCCATGGTATTCGAGCACGCCGAGCGGCAGCACGACCGGCCAGTTCTCCTCGATCGCTTTGCGGATCTGGTGCGGCAGCATCAGCTCGTAGCGCATCCCCTACTCCATATTGGCGTGCCTGGCGCGCATGGCTTCCGGCGTCGCCCCAGTCAGCGCCTGGAGCTTCAGCACCATGATTTCGAACAACAGGAACAGCGCGCCTTCGAACAGCGAGCCCATCGGCAGCACCGAGGTTTTTGCCGCGCCCTGGTCGCTGGCCATCGTCTGGGCCGGAATGATGAGCGTGAAATCGGCGAGCTTCGCCGCGCTGCCAGCCGGTTCGGCCGTCAAAAGCAGCACCTTCGCGCCGGCGTCGCGGGCAACGCGCATCAAGGTCAGCACCGTGGTGGTCTCGCCCGGCCCCGAGCTTGCCAGGAAGACATCGCCCTGCCCCAGCGGCGGCGTGGTCATGTCGCCGACGACCGAGACCGGGAGGCCGAGATGGTAGAGCCGCATGGCAAAGCCCTTCACCTGCAGCGCCTCGCGGCCGCAGCCATAGACGGCGATCCTGCCGGCGCCGGCAAGCATAGCGCAGGCAGCGTCGATCCGAGCTTCATCCGTACGCGCCAGCACCGCGCCAAGCTCGTCCAGCGCGGTCGCGAACATCCCTGATCCGGCTTTGCTCATAACGGCCCCCCTGTCTGCGAGATGTCGCCAGGCGCTGTGGAGTTGAGCCTCGCCGCAGCGAAAGACTTGTTTTTGTTCATGCTATCACCGCGAAAATCGCTGTCCAACGAGCCTCGGCGCTTTTGCTGGGCCACGAGCGTGATAGTGTCATGTCAGACAAATCGCTCCGGGACATCGTCAGACATGAAGACACGGCATTTCGACCGCATCGCCAATGGCGGCATTACCTTCACCGAGCTCGGTTTCGGCACCGCGCCGCTCGGCAATCTCTACCGCGCCATCACGAATGACGACGCCAATGCCACCCTGGAAGCCGCATGGGCGGCCGGCTGCCGCTACTATGATACCGCACCGCTATATGGCCTGGGCCTGTCGGAAACCCGCCTGAATCCCTTCCTGCGCGGCAGGAAGCGCGACGACTATGTGCTCTCGAGCAAAGTCGGCCGCATCATGCGCGTCGTCCCTCCGGACCAGCGCACCGGCATCGGCAAGTTCTTCGAGACACCGTCGCGCCGGGAGGTCTACGACTACTCCTATGACGGCGTCATGCGCTCCTTCGAGGCCTCGCTGGAGCGTCTGGGCGTCGACCGCATCGACATCCTGTTCGTACACGACGTCGACATCTTCACCCATGGCAGCAAGGAAGCCTCCGATACCCGCATCGAGGAGTTCATGTCGTCCGGCTATTACGGGCTGCTGGCGCTGCGCGACCAGGGGGTGATCAAGGCCTTCGGCGGCGGCATCAATGAGTGGCAGGTTGCCCAGACGCTCGCCGAACGCGGCGACTTCGACCTGTTCCTGCTTGCCGGCCGCTACACGCTGCTCGAGCAGGAGGCGCTTCAATCCTTCCTGCCGCTTTGCCAGAAGCGCGGCATCGGCATCGTGCTGGGCGGCCCCTACAATTCCGGCGTGCTCGCCACCGGACCGAAGCCTGGCGCCTTCTACAATTACAGCGAGGCGCCGAAGGAGATCCTGGATCGCGTGGCGCGCATCGAAGCCGTCTGCAAGCGCCACAACGTGCGCCTGATCGAGGCTGCGCTGCAGTTCCCCCTCCAGCATCCGTCGGTGATGTCGGTCATCCCGGGCGGCCAGCGGCCGGCCGAGGTCGAAAGCAACCGCGCGCTGCTCGATACCAAAATACCGGCGGCGCTGTGGGCGGATTTGAAGCGGGAGGGCCTGATGCGCGCCGACGCGCCGACGGCCTGACGCGCAACAGAAGCCGCAAAAAAGAAAAGCCGGGCAAGCCCGGCTTTTCCGCACTTGAAGAAAAAGGTCTTAGTTGACCGCGTCCTTGAGGCCCTTGCCGGCCGAGAACTTCGGCACGGTGCGCGCGGGGATCTTCACTTCCGCGCCCGTCTGCGGATTGCGGCCGGTCGAAGCAGCGCGTTTTGACACGGTGAAATTTCCGAAGCCGACAAGCCGGACATCGCCGCCCTTCTTCAGTTCGCCAGTGATCACGGAGAACACCGCATCGACGGCGGACTGCGCATCAGCCTTCGAAATGCTTGCGGCATCGGCGACAGCGGACACCAGTTCGTTCTTGTTCATAAAAATTCCCTTCCATGAGAAAACCGGAACTTACGACT
>RXJA01000379.1 GCA_003963455.1 Hyphomicrobiales bacterium | reverse complement strand
GGTCGGCGTGACGCGCCGCTACCTGGTCACCGTCAGCTTGTCGATGTTGCGAACGATATCCTGGAAGGCCTGGTCGAGCTCGGTCCCGTTGGCAGCCTGGTAGAAATGCTTGGCATTGCCCGTGTCGGGGCTGGCGCAGGACTGCAGCGTCGACTTGGCGTTCTTCTCGGTGAGGGCAAAGCCGATGGTGAATATCTCGATGCCCTGGTCGCGCATGGCCGCGCAGAGCGTCGTCGCCGCGGTTCGCGTCTGCACCTTGCCGGCGTCGTTATAGACCTGATCCACGCTGTCGGCGTCGAAATAGGACAGGTTGAATTCCCCGTCCGTCATCAGGATCACGTATTTCGCCACTTTCTTCGGATCCATCTTGGCCGGCCGTTGCGAGGCGTTCATGACGCTGCCCCAATTCTCCGAAAGCATGTACCAGGCCCACTGCACGCCGATATGGCCTGCGGTGCCGCCGGAAGCGACAAGGTCCTTGATGACATTGTTCAGGGTAGACGCATTCGCCGTCAGCGGCTGGACCGTGGCAAGCGGGCAGGCCGCCGTGCTGGTCTGCTTGGCGAAGGCCGACAAGTAGAAGTCACGGTTGACCATGCTGACGTCGGGGCCGGCATCCGAATATTGATAGGCGCCTTTGCGCTCGGTCGCGCAGTTGTCGGGCCGCGTCGACGCCGAGACATATTTCGGATCGTCATTGCCCGGCGCCTGCTTGCGCTCGCTGGCCTTGGTCTCGACAAAGACCGTGCTTGCGGCAAGCGAGCCGACATTGACCGAATTGGCATAGGGCACGATCGCCACCCGCACGCGCGGATTGGTGGCGTTCTGGCCGCTAAGAAATGAATTGACCGCGTTGCTCGCCGCCGTCCGCAGATCCTTGATCTTCTGGCCCGCCATCGAACCGGTGACGTCGAGCATCATCGCCACCTCCACCGTCTTGTCCGAGTAGAGCGCCGTCGTCGAAGCGGTCACGCGCCGCATGTTGTCGGTGCTGAACAGCGGAAAGAAGAGTCCGACATCGGCATGCGTATCCGCCTGTACGGTGTTGGCCGTCTTGTTGACCGTGAGCTTGTCCAGCGCGATCTGGTTGGCCTGGAGGATGCCGGCGGTGCTGTTGGCGTCGAGGAATGCCTGCACCGTTTTGCTGGCATCGGCTTCCGTGATGACGCCGAGGGTGAGATCGCGGGCCGTCGAGGTCACGGCGGCGTCGACGACGCCCTGCAAGCTCGACCTCGCATTGTAGAGCTGCGAGATATTGACCGCGAATCCCACCCCCAGCGCGAGGACAGATGCGGCAGCTCCGAACAGAACCGCGAAATTGCCTTCGCGATTCCGGGTAAAGCCGTCCACCCCACGAACGACACCTCTGAACTGCCGCATCCCTTCCGCCTCCACTGTCTGCGGCTTGGTGCCGCTCGGCAAAGGCGTTGCAGGAATTCGGCCAGAAGCCGCCGAAAGACGCTTAACAGACGGTTATTCCATTGTTTTTGCTGGCTTTCGGCAATCCGCAAGGTGAACGGGAAGTAAACGAAAACGCGCTGGCGGGGTAATCTTCATGAAGCGCTTACCATGATGCCGCCCACTGTCATGACCGTTCCCGCTTCGGCACAAACCGGCTGTGCCGGAGCGGGTCAGCGAAGCGTGGACTGGGGTCTGTTTCAGGTCGGGCAGGCGGGCATCAGATGAACCTAAGCCAGCATCTGCGCGCTGACCGTCCGGTCGACGCCGTGGTGCGGAGGATTGAAGCGGTTGCCTTCCTGCTCATAGGTCCAGACCCTGAACAGGGTGAGCCGATGCTGACCGAAACTGTGCAGCAGCGGCACGTCGGTGGCGTCGCGACCGCGCGCGATGACGATATGGCCGATGCGCGGCTGGTTGTGGCGCGGGTCGAACGTGTACCATTTGCCGTCGAGGAAGACTTCCATCCAGGCCGAGAAGTCCATCGGCGCCGGATCGGCCGGCACGCCGATATCGCCGAGATAGCCGTTCACGTAACGCGCCGGAATGTTCATGCATCGGCAAAGCGTGATCGCCAGGTGCGCGAAATCGCGGCAGACGCCGACCCGCTCTTCATGCGCCTGGGCGGCCGTGCGGGTGGCGCGCGCGTAGCCGTAGCCGAAGGAGAGCCGGCTGTTGACATAGTCGACGATCGCCTGCACGCGCGGCCAGCCGGGCGGCAGATGGCCGAAAAGCTGCCAGGCGACATCGCTGAGATGATCGGTCTCGCAGTAACGGCTGCCGAGCAGATAGACCAGCACGTCGTCGGACAGTTCCGCGACCGGCGTTTCGCGGGCCAGAACATTGACCGTGTCCGTTTCGCCGCTGTCCTCGATTACCGCGTCGTAGAGGATGCGGAAGCTTCCGGCGGGCACCGTGAAGCGACGGCAGATGTTGCCGTGCCCGTCGCGATAGGTCCGGGTCGGCACCGACGGGGAGGTCAGAACCCGTGTCTGCCGCTTGATGTCGCCATGCCGCTCGGGATGGATGTCGAGAAGCGAGATGATCGGCGTCACTGCCGCGCATTCGATGGCGATTTCATAGCCGAGCCGGATCAGCATGACGGTTCCCCCTTCGATGTTCTTGGAAGACAGCCTGTTCAACGCCACGGGCCGGAGGTTGTTCCCGAGCCCGAGTCGAAATGTGGGCCCCTCGCCTTCTCAGGCGGTGCCGACCGGTCTAGACTGGACTTCGCGTTTTGCCCTCCCCGAAAACGATCCTCCAGGAAATCCGATGTTCGCAGGCTCAAAGTTCGCCGCCTTCCTGTTCGACATGGACGGCACGGTGCTCAACTCGATCGCCGCGGCGGAGCGGGTGTGGACGGCGTGGGCAAATCGGCAGAGCCTGGATGTGACGGCCTTCCTGCCCACGATCCATGGCAAGCGCGCCATCGAGACGATTGCCGCGCTGAAACTTCCGGGCGTCGATCCGGTCGTTGAGGCGAATCTGTTGCTCAAGGCCGAAGCCGACGACCTCGAAGGCATCGTCCCTATCCCCGGCGCCGTCCCGTTCCTGCGGTCGCTGCCGCCGGAGCGCTGGGCCATCGTCACCTCGGCGCCGCGCGAACTGGCGCTGCTGCGCATCGAGGCGGCCGGCATCCCGGTCCCGGCCATGATGGTGACGGCGGAAGACGTGACCAATGGCAAGCCGGCGCCGGACTGCTTCCTGCTGGCGGCAAGGCGTCTCGGCGTCGAGGCGCGCGACTGCCTGGTCTTCGAGGATGCGCCCGCGGGCATCGCGGCGGGCGAGGCTTCCGGCGCCTCGGTGATGGTGATCAGCGCCACCCACGTCCACCCGATCGAGACGCCGCACCCGACGATCCGTTCCTATGACGAAATCGGCATTGCGGTCGACGACGCCGGTTTCATCGCGTTGTCGCCGACACGGGCCGCGGCCTAGTTCCGGCTCTCGTCAGAAGTCGCTGGCGAGGCCCTTGACCTCCCAGTCGCCATAGCGCCCGGGCTCCTTGCCGCCGCGGCCGCCGATCTCCTTCGGCAATTGCGCTTCCGCCTCCCGGTATTCCTGGCGACGAGCCTCAGCCTCCGCCAGCGCCCGCCGCGCTTCCGGCGTCAGCGTCTTTCGCGGCTTTTCGCCTTCCGCGGCGGCTGCGGTTTTGCTTGGCTGTTCGGTCATGCGATAGTCCCTGCCGATTGAAACGAAGGCCCGCGTTTCCCATCATATAGCCATGATTATGGAAGGATCGACCCCTATTGATGAGCATCGGAATATTCCGAAAACCGGATTCCACTTTTCGGTCCGATGCTCTAACTGCCACGCCACACGGATGAAACGATGAACACGCTTCGCACTGCCATGCTTCTTGCCGCAATGACGGCGCTGTTCATGGGCGTGGGCTACCTGATCGGCGGCTCCGGCGGCATGATGATCGCGTTGCTGTTCGCGGCTGGTACCAATCTTTTTGCGTACTGGAATGCCGACAAGATGGTGTTGAGGATGAACAATGCCATCGAGGTCGACGAGAAGAACGCGCCCGAATATTACGCGATCGTCCAGGCGCTGGCCAAGCAGGCAGGCCTGCCGATGCCCAGGACCTATCTGATCGACAACCCGCAGCCCAACGCCTTCGCCACCGGCCGCAACCCGCAGAACGCGGCGGTGGCGGCTTCCACGGGCCTGCTGGAGCGGCTCAGCCACGAGGAAGTCGCGGCGGTGATGGCGCATGAGCTCGCCCATGTTCAGCATCGCGACACGCTCACCATGACGATCGTCGCCACGCTTGCCGGCGCGATCTCGATGCTGGGCAACTTCGCCTTCTTCCTCGGCGGCAACCGCGACAACAACAACCCCTTCGGTTTCGTCGGCGTGCTTATGGCGATGATCGTCGCGCCCTTCGCCGCGATGGTCGTGCAGATGGCGGTGAGCCGCACCCGCGAATACGAGGCCGACCGTCGCGGCGCCGAGATCTGCGGCCACCCCCTTTGGCTGGCTTCGGCGCTTGACAAGATCGCGCGCGGAGCCGAACGGATCCCCAATCCGGATGCCGAGCGCAATCCGGCGATGGCGCATCTCTTCATCATCAACCCGCTTCACGGCGAGCGCATGGACAATCTGTTCTCGACCCACCCGAGCACCGAGAACCGCATCGCGGCGTTGCAGGAAATGGCGCGCGAGATGGGTGGCGCGTCGCCGTCCGCCCGGCGCGAGGCACAGGCGCAGACCGCCGCCGATGAGGCGCAGGCCGGTCCGTGGGGCAGTCCCGCGGACCCCGCGCCGCCCGCCGGACCGGCGCGGCCGAGACCCAATCCCTGGGGCCGCAACCCGACCGGACCGCGCAATGTCCGGTCGAAGGGTCCCTGGTCGTGACGCCGCCGAGGCGCGGCCGTCAAGGCAATGCGCGCAACGAGGCTGGTGACGAAAACGTCGCCGGCCTTGCGGCGCGCAAGGCGGCGGCGCGCCTGCTTGCCGCCGTCATCGACGCCCGCACGCCGCTGGACGGGCTGACCGACAACGAGCACGGTCATCCGCAATACAAGGCGCTGGACGGCCGCGACCGCGCGCTGGTGCGCGCCATCCTGGTGACCGCGCTGCGCCATCGCATGACCATTGCCGGGCTGCTGGCCAGGCGGCTCGAAAAGCCGCTGCCGCCCAACGCCACCGCGCTCTCGCATATCCTCAACGTCGCCGCCGCGCAGATCCTGTTCCTCGATGTTCCCGACAGCGCCGCCGTCGACCTTGCCGTCACCCACGCCAAATCCGATCCGCGCACGACGCGTTTTTCCGGCCTCGTCAACGGCGTGCTGCGTTCGCTGGCCCGCGCCAAGGAGGCCGAGCTTGCCCCGGCGCTCGCCGCCACCGGCGAGGCGCCGCAGTGGTTTTCGCAGCGGCTGATCGCCGCCTACGGGGCGGACAAGGCGCGCGCCATCCTTGCCGCGCATCGCCACGAGGCGCCGGTCGACTTCACCGTCAAGGCCGATCCCGTGCTCTGGGCCGAGCGGCTGGGCGGCATCGTGCTGCCCATCGGCACGGTGCGTGTCGAGAAACTCTCCGCCAACGTCGCCGACCTGCCTGGTTTCGCCGACGGCGCCTGGTGGGTGCAGGATGCGGCCGCAAGCCTGCCGGCGCGCCTGTTCGGCGATATCCGTGGGCAGCGCGTCGCCGACCTCTGCGCCGCGCCCGGCGGCAAGACGGCGCAGCTCATCCTGGCCGGCGCCAACGTCACCGCCGTCGACACCTCGAAGAACCGGCTGGCGCGGCTCAAGCAGAATCTCGACCGTCTCGGCCTGACAGCCGATCTCGTGCAGACCGACCTCCTGGATTACCGGCCAACGCAATTGTTCGACGCCGTGCTGCTCGACGCGCCCTGCTCCTCGACAGGCACGGTGCGCCGCCACCCCGACGTGCCGTGGACCAAGACCATGGCCGATGTCGAGAAGCTTGCCGACCTCCAGCGCCGGCTGCTTGCCCATGCCGTCGGTCTCGTCAGGCCCGGCGGCCGGATCGTCTTTTCCAACTGCTCGCTCGACCCGCTCGAAGGCGAGGAGCTCTACCGCGCGTTCCTCGCCGGGAACCCCGGTGTGGTCGCCGATCCGGTGAGGCCCGGCGAGTTCGCCGGCATCGATCCGTTCCTGACGCCGGAGGGAACATTGCGCACCACGCCGGCCGACCTGGCGCTGGAATCGCCCGGAATCTCCGGCCTTGACGGCTTCTTCGCGGCGCGGATGAGGCGGGCCGGATAAGTCGTTGTCGTATTGAACATGCTGACTTTTTTAGGGATGGCCCGGATATCGCCGCGTGAAGCGGCTCACTTCGGCGAAATCCGCCTTCGCATAAGTTCTTGAATCGCATAAGCTTGTGCTTGGGGTAGAGGACGGATCAGGAGGGCTTTTGGCACTTGTTGCCGGCAACACGACGCGTATATGGACGCTTGTCGCGAAGGAGTTCTGGCGCAAGACGCGTCGGCGTTTGCGCGCCGGTCCGGTCTATCGCTGGCGCTATTCCGGCCGCACGCCCGAACGTGTCCTGATCGCCCCGCCGGATCTGCGGCTCGCCGATCCGCAGATCGCGCTGGAGATCTATTACGGCCGCTACCCGCTGTCCGGCCATCTGGTCGAGACCGGCGGCACCTCGCCCTTCCAGCTCGACGTGCCCAATCGCGGCTGGCAGAAATCGCTGCACGGCTTCCGCTGGCTGCGCCACATGCGCGCCACCGGTACCGAGCTTGCCGCCGCCAACGCCAGGGCTCTGGTGACCGACTGGATCGCCACGCATGGCAACCAGATTTCCGGCATCGCCTGGGAGCCGGGAACGACGGCCAAGCGGGTGATCTCCTGGCTGCAGCATTCCTCGGTGGTGCTGCAAGGCGCCGAATTCCCCTTCTATCGCGCCTTCCTCAAATCGCTCGCCGTGCAGATCCGCTATCTGCGCTCGATGGCGCGCGAGATGCCGGATGGCGAGGCCAGGCTACGTGCCCGCATCGCGCTCGCCTTCGCCGCGCTGTCCTTGCCGGCGCCGGCCTCGGCGCTGCGCGCCGCGACGCGCAACCTGGCCGAGGAGCTCGACCATCAGATCCTGCCCGATGGCGGGCATATCTCGCGCAACCCGATGGCGGTGCTGGAGCTGCTGGCCGATCTTCTGCCGCTGCGCCAAACCTATGCCAACCAGGCCGAGGCGCCGCCGCCGGCCCTGATCGGGGCCATCGATCGCATGTTGCCGGCGCTGCGCTTCTTCCGCCACCAGGATGGCAGCCTTGCCCGCTTCAACGGCATGGGCGCCACCATCCATGACCGCATCGCCACCATCATGCGCCACGACGACACGGCGGGCGCGCCGCTGCTTCATGCGCCGCATTCCGGCTATGAGCGCCTGTCGATGGGCGGCGTGACGGTGATCGCCGACACGGGCCTGCCGCCGCCGGTCGACATTTCCAACGCAGCACACGCCGGCTGCCTTGCCTTCGAGCTCTCCTCCGGGCGCCAGCACTTCATCGTCAATGCCGGCGTCGACACCTACGGCGCCCCGGAATTCCGGCCGCTGGCGCGCGCCACCGCCGCCCATTCGACCGCCACGATCAACGACACGTCGTCGGCGCGCTTCAGCCACTCGCTGCGCGTCAGCGACCTCCTGGGTTCGCCGCTGATCGGCGGCCCGCAGCACGTGCCCTGCAAGCGTCTGGACCAGAAGGGTGTGCACGGCTTCGTCGCGCGCCACGACGGCTATATCCCGCAATTCGGCTTCCTGCATGAGCGCGAGCTGAAGCTGACGGCGAACGGCAACGTGCTTGCCGGCCGCGACCGTTTCCTGCGCCCTGGCAATGCGGCGATCCGCAACAATGGCCGCGACTTCGTCACGGTGCGCTTCCACGTGCATCCCGACATCAGCCTGCTGCAGGACGACCATGACCGTCTGACCCTCGCCGCGGCGCAGGCCGACAGGTGGGTTTTCACCTGCGCCGAAGTGGTGCCGGAGGTCGAGGAATCGATCTATTTTGCCGGGCTGAGCGGCCCGCGCCGCAGCCGCCAGATCGTGCTCGCCTTCAAGGCCTCGGAGGTTGCCGAAGTCCACTGGCAGCTGACCCGCACCGATATCGCCGGCTATCCCGAAAACAACTGAACCGGGCCGGCAAAGCGGCTGCGCGCACAACCCGGACTCACTTGATTGAGACTCACTTGATTTCCGGGGCTCATATGCTACGGCCCGCCAAGGTCCCTTCCAACAGCTCTGAAAGGCCACCCGCCCATGGCCGTGCCCACAAAAAACATTCCGGCGCCCGATCTCGTTCCGGTGCGCCGCGCGCTGCTTTCGGTCTTCGACAAGACCGGCCTGATCGACTTCGCCAAGGCGCTCGCCGCTTCCGGCGTCGAGCTGGTTTCGACCGGCGGCACGGCCAAGGCGATCGCCGGGGCGGGCCTTGCGGTGCGCGATGTCTCCGAACTCACCGGCTTTCCCGAGATCATGGATGGCCGGGTGAAGACCCTGCATCCGTCGGTGCATGGCGCGCTGCTCTCCATCCGCGACGATGCCGAGCATGCCAAGGCGATGCGCGACCACCACATCGAGCCGATCGACCTGGTCGTCTCGAACCTCTATCCGTTCGAAGAGGTCCGGCGCTCCGGCGCCGGCTACGCCTCGATCGTCGAGAACATCGACATCGGCGGGCCGGCGATGATCCGCGCCTCGGCCAAGAACCACGCCTACGTCGCCATCGTCACCGATCCGGCAGACTATGCTTCTGTGGTCAACGCGTTGGAGATGAATATCGGCTCGCTGTCGCTCGATTTCCGCAAGAAGCTGGCGGCCAAGGCCTTTGCCCGCACCGCGACCTATGACGCGGCGATTTCCGGATGGTTCGCCGAGGAGCTCCAGATCGAGCATCCGACGTGGCGCGCTTTCGGCGGCCGGCTCGACCAGGTGATGCGCTATGGCGAGAACCCGCATCAGAATGCGGGCTTCTACCTCTCGGGCGACAGGCGGCCGGGGGTCGCGACCGCGCGGCAGTTGCAGGGCAAGCAGCTCTCCTACAACAACATCAATGACACCGATGCCGCCTTCGAGCTGGTCGGCGAGTTCGATCCCGCCGGTTCGGCGGCGATCGCCATCATCAAGCACGCCAATCCCTGCGGCGTCGCCCAGGGCGCGACGCTGAAGGCGGCCTATGCCAAGGCGCTGGCCTGCGATCCGGTCTCGGCCTTCGGCGGCATCGTCGCGATGAACCGCATCCTCGACGCGGAAGCCGCCGAGGAGATCGTGAAGACCTTCACCGAGGTCATCATCGCGCCCGACGCCACCGACGAGGCCGCCGCGATCGTCGCGGCCAAGAAGAATTTGCGCCTGCTGGTCACCGGCGGCCTGCCCGATCCGCGCGCCGCCGGCACGACGGTGAAGTCGGTCTCCGGCGGGCTGCTCGTGCAAAGCCGCGACAATGCCGTGGTCGACGACCTCGAGCTGAAAGTGGTGACGAAGCGCGCGCCGACGCCGGCCGAGCTGGCCGACCTCAAATTCGCCTTCCGCGTCGCCAAGCACGTCAAGTCGAACGCCATCGTCTACGTGAAGGATGGGGCGACGGTCGGCATCGGCGCCGGCCAGATGAGCCGCGTCGATTCCTCGCGCATCGCCGCCCGCAAGGCGCTGGACGCGGCCGAAGCGGCAGGGCTGGCCGAACCGCTGACCAAGGGTTCGGTGGTCGCCTCGGACGCCTTCTTCCCCTTCGCCGACGGTCTGCTGTCGGCGATCGAGGCCGGTGCCACCGCCGTCATCCAGCCCGGGGGCTCGATGCGCGACGACGACGTCATCGCCGCCGCCGACGAGCACGGCATCGCTATGGTGTTCACCGGGGTAAGGCATTTCCGGCATTGAGCCATCTTCCCCTTCTCCCCTTGCGGGAGAAGGTGTCGCCGAAGGCGACGGATGAGGGGTGCTCCAGGGAATGCAGACGTTGGCGATCACCGTTTTGGACGAGCGCATTCGCCAGGCTGGAACACCCCTCATCCGTCTCGGCGCTGCGCGCCGATCCACCTTCTCCCGCAAGGGGAGAAGGGAAAAGCGCTACCCCTTCGGCTTGTCCGCCGGATAGGGCGTCCCGACCAGGATCGCCATGCCGACGCCGAGGAACAGGATGATCGCCGCCATGCCGAGCCGTGGTGAATCGCTGATGGCGGTGATGCTCGCCACCATGAAAGGCGCCAGGAAGCTGGTTGCCCGCCCGGCCAGCGCATAGATGCCGAAATAGCGGCCCGACTCGGCGGCGGTGACGCTGCGCGCCATGTAGGATCGCGACGAGGCCTGCACCGGGCCGAACGCCAGACCGATCAGCAAGCCGTAGAGGATGTAGGCCTTCTCGGCCGCGGTGCCGAACAAGCCGCCGGAATCCATGGTCGACAGCGGGATCAGCCCGAGCAGCGTGAAGCCAGGGCCGGTCGAGACGACGCCGATGGTGGCCACCGACAGCATCACCAGCGCGATCATCACCACATGCTTCGAGCCGAACGCGGTGTCGAGGCGCGCCGCGATCCAGCAGCCGAAGATGGCGACGATGTTGAGGATGATGCCGAACAGGCCGATCTCGGTGATCGACCAATGGAACATGCTGGCCGCGAACGTGCCGCCGAGCGCGAGCAGCGCGTTGACGCCGTCCTGATAGATCATGCGCGCCAGGAGGAAGCGCAGGATGCCGCTGCGCTGGCGCACCTCGGCGAGCGTCGACTTCAGTTCGGACAGGCCCTCGCGCACCGCCGGTCCGATCGGGATGCCCTTGGTGGCGTCGGGCGTGAAGAAGAACATCGGCAGGATGAACAGGAAATACCAGCCGGCCGACATCGGCCCGGTGAAGCGCGCGTCCTCGCCGAGCTTAGGGTCGAGCCCGAACAACGGGTCGAGGCCGATGAGCGTCTTGCCGGTCTCGAGATTGCCGGCCAGGAACAGCACGACGAAGATCAGCGCCACCATGCCGCCGAGATAGCCGAGCCCCCAGGCGACGTTGGAGATCCTGCCGATCTCTGCCTTCGGCACCAGCCGCGGCATCATCGAATCGTTGAACACGGTCGAGAACTCCGCCGCCACCGACGCCAGCGAGAACAGCAGCACGACCAGGAAGAGGTTCGAGCCGGGCGCCGCGAACCACAAGAGCGTGAGGCTGACGATCTTGATCGTGGCGAAGAAGGCGATCCAGGGCTTGCGCGGGCCGGTCTGGTCGGCGATCGAGCCGAGCACGGGCGACAGCACCGCGATGACCAGGCCGGCGGCCGCGATGCCATAGCCCCAGGCGGCCTGCCCGGCGGTCGGGTCGCTCGCCATGCGCGAGACGAAATAGGGTCCGAAGATGAAGGTGGTGACGACGGTGAAGAAAGGCTGCGCCGCCCAGTCGAAGAACATCCAGCCCCAGATGCCGCGCCCCGATGCCCGCTGGACTGTCTCTACTGCCGCCATGCTGTTTCCCCTGGCATCGCTCGCGCCGGGCGCCATGTCTGCATGTTTTCAGGCAGCGATGCAAATGAACAAGCTTGGCGCTGCCGTTGCTTTCCTCGCCCCGCGCAGCGGGGAGAGGTGGCTCGGGGAAGCCGATACGGAGAGGGGAATGCAGCGACTGAGGCAGGGACGATCGTTGGAGGAAGGTCTCCGCCCTACGACCCCCCCCTCTCCGGCCGCTTCGCGGCCACCTCTCCCCCGCCTTTGGCGGGGCGAGGACACCAAGCGTATTTACATCCCCGTCAGGTCGCTCATCAGGCCGGACGCCACCGACAGCCGCGACACCGTGATCTCGCCGCCCTCGGTCAGCGCCTGCAGCCGCTCGCGGATGCGCGCGACCCGGTCGCCACCGGCTTCCAGCCAGGCCGCGACCGGATCCACCGCCGCGGCGTGCGCCGTGAGCGCGGCAACCGCGATGCCGCGCCTTGCGGCGCCGATCGTGTCGGTCGCGCGCGACAGCGCCAGCTGGTCGTAATAGTCCGACGGCATGATCGAGCGCGCCGCTTCCTCGACACGCGGGATGCGGAAGGCGTCGCTGACGGCGAAGAAGGCCCTGGCGGCGCCGACGATGTCGGCGTTCGCCATGCGCGCAGCGAGCGCGATGTCGGGGATCAGTTCGGCCACCTCGGCCAGAGCGAGCTTCTCGGCAAGTTTTTCCGGCGCGCCGCCTTTGAACAGGCCGTGCCGCCGCTCCTCGATCCGCTCGCGCGAATAGGCCGGCAGCAGCGAAGGCAGCTTCGGCTCGAGCGCCTTGCGCGCCTCGTGCAACTCGGCGATACGCTGGCCGAGCGGCGCGGAACCGGCTTCGTTCTTGAGATACCAGCCGCTCGTCACAAAGATGAGCCGGCTGACCGCCTGATAGAGATCGAGCTGGACCTGACCGTCGATCTGGTTGTCGAGCGCGTCGATCTCCTTGTAGAGCGCGGGCAGCGCGAAGCCATCGCGGACCAGGGCGAAGGTGCGCACGACGTCCGCCGCCGTGCGCCCGGTGGCTTCCTGCAGCCGGTTGACGAAGGATGGACCGCCGCGATTGACGAGATCGTTGGCGACGACGCGCGCGATGATCTCGCGCCGCAGCCTGTGGTCGCGAATCTCGCCGGCGAATTTCTTGGCCATGCGTTCCGGGAAATAACCCATCAGGTCACGGTCGAAATGCGGATCGTCCGGCACGTCGCTGGCGACGATGTCGGAGAACAGCACGATCTTGGCATAGG
>RXJA01000059.1 GCA_003963455.1 Hyphomicrobiales bacterium | reverse complement strand
AGATCATGATGGGCGCGGAGCGCCGCTCGTCGGCGATGACGCAGGCCGAGAAGGAGCTGACCGCCTATCACGAGGCCGGCCATGCCATCCTCGCGCTCAACGTGCCGACGGCCGACCCGCTGCACAAGGCGACCATCATCCCGCGCGGTCGCGCGCTCGGCATGGTCATGCAGCTGCCGGACGGCGACCGCTATTCGATGAGCTACAAATACATGATCTCGCGGCTGGCGATCATGATGGGCGGCCGTGTCGCCGAGGAGTTCCAGTTCGGCAAGGAGAACATCACGTCCGGCGCCTCCTCCGACATCGAGCAGGCGACCAAGCTGGCACGCGCCATGGTCACGCGCTGGGGCTTCTCCGACAAGCTCGGCCATGTCGCCTATGGCGACAATCAGGAAGAGGTCTTCCTTGGCCATTCGGTGGCGCGCACGCAAAACATCTCGGAAGAGACCGCGCAGATCATCGACGCCGAGGTGCGGCGCCTGATCGACGACGCCTATTCGACCGCCAAGGCCATCCTGACCAGGAAGAAGAAGGAGTGGATCGCGCTTGCCGAAGGCCTGCTCGAATACGAGACGCTGTCCGGCGACGAGATCAAGCAGCTGATCGCGGGCAACAAGCCCGCCCGCGATCTCGGCGACGACACGCCGCCCAGCCACGGTTCGGCCGTGCCGAAGTCCGGCAACCACCGCAAGAAAGGCCCCGAGCCCGAAGGCGGCATGGAGCCACAGCCGCTGGGCTGAGGCAGGTACCTCATTAATTTCAAACGCCGCAGCTTATCCGCGGCGTTTTGCTATTTGTCGGTTTCATAGACCTGGGCCTCAGGCGCTACCCGCAAAGTCAACAACCTGCTTCGCTCGCTTGGGCGGCTAACGTCGAGTCCCTGCGCTATAGGTAATATCCCCAATAATGCAGACACTGTCCTGCTGGCTCGCGATTTGGCAGTGGCCAAGGTTAGAATCGCGGGCGATCGCCGTATCACCGGTGTCCATCTCAACGCTTTGGCTGCCGAGCGTAACCGTGGCCCGGCCGGTCTGGACATAGATGATAGAAATGTCGCCCACCGGATGGGCAACCCCCTCGGGAGGGACGCTCACCCGTCTGGTTTGGTGCGTGAAGCCATCGCGCCTGGACAGGATGTTGAAGTCTTGCATCACGTCCTGGCCGAGCGTCGTCCCGACAATCTTTTCCTCGCCTTGGAAATGGAAAGGCGCGCTTTCTTTGGTCAAGACCAGATCGCGCAATTGCGACCGTATTCGAAGGCCCTGACCACCGATCACACAGAGTGACCGGTCAATCCCAGGATAGTCCGAGAAGGGGAGGGTGCCCGACATGGTTGCCGTACCCACCTGCCAATCGAAGTCACCGGGCTCGCCGTCCGGCGGGCTGCGCAGGATCAATCTGGATTCGCCCAGATTGTTCTTCCAACGCGTGGGAATGGCCTGATCGCTCCTGATCACATCCAAGGGCATAGGGGTAACGCTCACTGCTGGTTTGTCGTCGCCTGGAGTCTCGGTGTTCAGCCGCTCTTCCTGTAACACGGCTATTTGTCGAAATACCCCGCTCTCACAGCGCCGCCGACGAGCATGTTGATGACGCGGGAGGCGGCAACCATCGACAACCCGTTGATATCGCGCGAAGGAGAGAGCTCGACGATGTCCATCCCCACCACGCGGCCCTTGCCAACCAGGCCGAGCAGCAACTTGCGCAATTGGTGGTAAGTCAGCCCACCTGGCGCCGGATAACCGACCGCAGGCATTACCGAGGGATCCATGCCATCGGCGTCGAGGGTGATGTAATATCTGCCGCCATCGGGAATTTTGTCCAAGACGGACTGCATGCCGTCCTCGTGCACGTCATAGGCGGAAACAATTGTGGCGCCATAGGCCATGGCTGCCTCGATCTCTCCCGTCCTCGCGCTGCCTTGCCCCCTCAGACCAATTTGGAAAAAGGCGCCGACATGCGCCATCTCGGAGAGCCTGCGCATGGGACTGGAAAATCCTTCTGAAACGCCGTTCAGCTCATCGCGCCAGTCCATATGGGCGTCGATCTGGATGATCGTGACCGGCGCCGGCTCGGCATCGAAAGCACGCAGCACCGGGATGGGGATGCTATGATCGCCACCGACAATGATCGGCAAGGCACCGGATTTGAGTATCTTGCGGACAGTCGTCTCCGCTCTTTTGGAGGTGCCGCCAAGATCCTCCTCGTCGACCAGGACATCGCCGCAATCGACCATTCGAATAGCCTTGTCGCGAAACAAGGTCCCTCCGACGTCGAAATCGTACTGTTGGTTTGGAAAGTCACGCCGCACCGTGGCAGCACGAAGCGCCGCAGGCGCTGTCGACTGGTCGGAGTGAAGCTCCTGGCGAGAATAGGGATATCCGACGGGGATACCTAGGATGGCAATGTCGGCTTGAAGCTTGTCCAGGTCCTCCGCTACGGGACATCCAAAGAAAGTCGGTCCCGGCGATGGGACCTTGAGTATCGAAGTCATGGCCTAACCTATCGATCTATGGAGATTGCTCTGAAGGCGCGCTCCGAGCGATTCTGTCGCGCGGAGGTGCCGCTTTATTCGAGGATCCGTCGCAGGAAACTGCGTGTTCGCTCGTGCGAGGGATTGGTCAACACCGACGCCGCTGGACCTTCCTCGACCACGACACCCCCGTCCATGAACATTACCCGGTCGGCGACGTTGCGGGCGAATCCGACCTCATGTGTCACGACGATCATGGACATCGAAGACGACACAGCCAGCGTCCGCATCACATCCAGGACCTCGCCGACCAATTCGGGGTCCAGCGCAGAGGTCGGCTCGTCGAAGAGCAGGACTGAAGGTTCCATCGCCAAGGCGCGTGCGATCGCAACGCGTTGCTGCTGTCCCCCTGACAGCGTGCCGGGATAAGCATCCGCCTTCTCGGAAAGACCCACTTGGCTCAAGAGGCGTTCGCCACGCTCCTTTGCCTGCGCATAGGGCAAACGCAACACCGTAAGGGTGCCCTCCATGACGTTTTGGAGGGCCGTCAGATGGGGAAAGAGATTAAACCGCTGGAACACCATCCCCATACTGGCTCGTTGCCTTTGGATCTCCGCTTCTCGCAGCTCACGGAATTTACTCCCGACCTGACGATAGCCGACTGGAACGCCGTGTAGGAGCACCATCCCGGCGTCGGGCTGTTCAAGATGGTTGATGCAGCGCAGCAAAGTGCTCTTGCCAGAGCCTGAGGGACCCAGGATGCAAAGGACTTCCCCCTTGGCCAGATCGAGGTCGACACCCTTCAAGACCGCCAGTGAACCGAAGGATTTGCGGATGCCCCGCGCGCGTATCGGGTTATGTGACGGATCGCTCATCGCTTGGTCACCGATCGGGAGAATCTGCGCTCAATGCGGGATTGGACGGCCGTTAGAATGGTCGTGACAATCAGATACCAGAGACTGGCCACAAGCAGCATCGGGATCACTTCGAAGTTCTGGGACGAGATCAATTGCGTCGAGTAGAGGAGCTCCGGTAGCGCGATCACGCTAACCAGCGAGGTGTATTTGAGCATTGAAATCGCCTCGTTGCCTGTCGGCGGAATGATGACACGCATCGCTTGCGGCAAGATGATCCGACTGAAGGAACTCCAAGACGACATGCCAAGGGCCCGTGCCGCTTCGCGTTGCCCGTGGTCGACGGAGTTCAAGCCTGACCTGACGATTTCCGCCATATAGGCACCCTCGTTCAGTGACAACGAGATGAACGCGGCACCGAGCGAGGTAATCACTTCATTGGTATTGATTGCGAATAGCGGCCCGTAGAGCGGAAGTGCAAGAGAAATCCTTGGGTAGAGCGCGGCCAGATTGTACCAGAAGATGATCTGGACCAGGAGCGGTATGGCACGAAAAAGCCAGACGAAGGATTTGGCAATCGTGGATAGCACCAGGTTTTTACTGTCGGCCGACACTGCCATGATGATGCCAATAAACAGGGCAGCCGTCATCGATACCGCTGTCAAGACCAGCGTGGTGGCGAGGCCGGTCAAGACTTGCGGTGCGAAGAAATACTGGCCGACCACGCCCCATCCGAACCCAGGATTGGTGACCATGGAGTAGCCCATCTGCAAGACGATGAGGGCGGCGATGATCGCCGCCACCCACGTCCAGATGTTCCTCCGGGGCTGCAGCTCCGCCGCAGCCAATTGCTCATCCGTCAACGAAGGGGAGCGGGCCCCGGAGGCGCAATCCGCGCTACTCATTTGTTGGCCGAGGCCCCGTTGAGAACCGCCTTTGATACGCGTGCGATCTCCGGAAACTGATACTGCTTGAAGAGCTTGTCGTACGTTCCGTCCTTGATCAACTCGTCCAGGATTGCCACGATAGCCGGACCCAGCGAGGATCCCTTCGGAACCGCAATCCCGACAGGTCCGGAGTTGAACGCCTCTCCGGCCAGCCGGAATTGGTCGGGCAGCTTGGCCGCCGTCAAACCGAGATATTCGAGGTCTCCGAGCACAGCATCGGTACGGCCGCTGGACAGCGCCGCCAATTGCGAGCTGGTGTCAGGGAATGTCTGCACGTTGACGGCCGCCTTGCCCGCCGCGACACAATTCTTGGAAATTTCGGTTGCGCTGGTCGTCTCGACCGATCCGCGCAAGCTGGAAACATTGTGGCCGCAAAGATCATCGCGCGACTTGATGTCGTCAGCCCCATGCACCTTGACGAGCATCGCTGAGCCGCCGATGGCATGGTCGATGAAGTCTACCTTCTTCTCCCGCGCCGCCGAATCGAACATGCCGGAGATCACGATGTTGACGCGCCCGGCCTGCAGGGAGGGGATAAGAGAATCAAAGCCCATATTGGCGACCTCGAGCTTGAGACCGAGCTTGGCTGCGATCGCCATGGCCAGGTCGTGGTCGAAACCGATAAACTGGTCTGTCGTTCCTTCCTTGGTGCTCGACCAGGGCAAGCCGACGCTGGCAGAGGTCCCTAAAACCAATTTTCCGGAATCCTGGATGTCCTTGGGAATTTCGACGGCCTGAGCGCTGGCAACACACAGTGCCAACGTCGCCGCAACAGCGAATGATTTGGAAAGAGTCACTTTTCTAAACACGGTTCCATCCTCTTGTATTGTTTTAGACAAAAGTCAGGTGTTTCGAGAAACCGTGGCACAAAAAAACGCCATCAGATAGGCTGACACTTCGTTTTCTCGAAGAGAGCCTGACTTATGGCGTGATTGCCGAGATGTTGCCGGCGTCATTGCCAGCCAATGCTTAGCGCATGATGGCGCAGGAGCTTACAATACTACCAAACGCCGCAACCTCCATACGGCAGCTCTGTTGTGAATGTCAATGTAGCGCGAGACCCCTCTTGCCATCCTGGTTTCCTTCAGGCCCGCGGCGTCGCCAGCTGGCCACACATTTGGGGCGCTCCTAGGCTATGAGCAATTCCGGTTCGACAGGCACGAGAGCCTCTGTGCCATCATCAGTAATAACGATGCTGTTCGAACAACAAACGGCCCCGGTTCCAAGCTTGTAGAGGGCTGGAACGATGTGAAAGGCCATCCCTGACCGCAAAGGCCTTTCATCACGAGGTCTCAATTTCATGATGTGGTCCTCATCCCAGCTTGGAACAAAACCCAGCCCGATGCTGTATCCCGCCCTGACCGTGAAATATTCGGAATAGCCGGCATCTGTTATGGCTTCCCGCACGACGCGGTCAGCTTCGTGCGACGTCATCCCCGGGCCAATCTTCTCCAGCGCCGCCAACAGGCCCGCTCGAGATGCGTCATGAAAGCGGGCGAGCTCTGCGCTTGGCCGGCCCAGCATCGCGATCCGGTAGGCAGGTGTGCAATAGCGCGCAACGACAGCCCCTATTTCAATCGTTATGAGCTCGCCGCGCTCAATCGGCGAATTCGAGAACGTAGCGTGCGCGAGCGCGCTGCGTGGGCCCGAAACAATTGTCGGACTGACTGGCTGCGGGTCACTCCCCAGACGGGCCAAAGCCGCGAAAGCCCGTGAGGCCAGTCCCGAATCGGTCTGACCTTCGACAATGCCCGTCACCGTCTCGCGGATCACCGCGGCGGTCATCTTGCCGGCGGCCCGCAGATAAGAGAGTTCTCTGGGTGACTTTATCACGCGCAAGGATTCAACCAGGCCCGAACCGTTTAGGATCTCTATGCCGGAAGCATGCAGGGCGACGGTGTTGATGCCGTTCGCCGGCATCGAAGCCGCGTTGAGCTCGAAGCCTACTTTGGCGCCGGCAGGCATCAGTTTGGCGATGGCTTGGCCGACCACCTCATAGGTATTTTCCTCATCGGCGATCGCGCGTGCGATTTCTGACCATGCAGAGGCAACCATGAAGGTTTCGACATTGGTCATCTCGCTGCGCCGCCCAATCCAGAATCCCCGACCATCCGAGCGAATCACAAGTGCAAGAACGCCAAGAGGAACGTTGGTTGCGAGACCCGACACGTAATAGTAATTCGAGACGCTGGAGAGCACGAGAGCATCCATGTCGGCACGCTTCATCAGGTCCAACAGGCGCTCGCGCCGCCACGCAAACTCCTCTTTTTCGAACGGCAATTCGATGAGTGCTGGAATTTGCCTCGCCGCTTCGGTCATCCACCCTATTCCTTTTCAAGTCTCATTCAGGCTGACTTACCGCGCAAGGCCATTCGCAGCCGCAAGGGAGCACAGCCAGAGGCCTCAGTCAATCGGAATACGTCAAATTTGGCTATAAGATTTTCGAGAAAAGGAAAATTGACCGACAGCAGTTTCAAAAATGATAAAATGTTGGCATCCAACCAAGTGGTCCGCAAAGCCGCTGTACGAAAGGGAACGGAGCATGAGCAGTCCTGAGCAAAATGAACTGGCAAACACCGAAAAAAGGCTCATCGAGCTGTTGCAGGAGGACGGGCGGATGCCCACGACTGAACTGGCCCGGCGCCTGGGGATCAGTGAGCCTACGGTCCGCAAGAAGCTCAACCAGCTTCTTGGGGACGGTATCGTCAACATAAGGGCGTCCGCCGACCCCGCGCTGCTCGGATATGAAGTGTCAGCTTTTGTTGGCATCGACACAGAATGGGCCGCGATCAGCGCGGTTGCCACAGTATTGAAGGAATTTAGCTTTATTGAACATGTTTCCATCACCACAGGAACATATGATATCATCATCAAGGCTAGCTTCAGGAATCTTCGGCATCTCCATGATTTCCTTCTAAAGGACTTAACGAGCATCGAGGGTGTCAAGGACTCTTACTCCTATATTATCCTCCAGAATGAAAAGAATACATCGCTTCCACCTTTCATGGAGCAGTGAGCGCTGGGGCAAACGGCCACCGTTGGCGCTGCCACCGTCTTATGAGCCAACGTTGGCGCCCTGATCCTCGTCGCGCTGATCCGTGCCGGCGCCAAGATAGATCCGCCCAATCTCGTCATTGGACGCGATGGCCTGCGATGGTCCCTCAAGCCGATTGCGGCCTTCGGCGAGAACATAACAGCGATCGGAGATCGCCAGCGCCTTATGAGCGTTTTGCTCGACCAGCAGCACTGCAACTCCGTGCCCGGTGCTGATATCGCGGATGTGCCGAAACACTTCGTTCGTTGCCTTCGGTGACAGGCCGGCACTTGGCTCGTCCAGCAGCAGGACCTTCGGCGCCGCCATCAGCGCCCGACCAAGCGCGACGACCTGTTGCTGTCCGCCACTCAACGTTCCGGCACGCGCGGTCCAGTAATCGTTGAGGACCGGCAGCACCTTGCGCACCGCGTCCAGGCGTTCGTGGAGCGATGCCCGCACGGCGAAGAGCCCCATCCGCAGGTTCTCTTCCGTGGTCATCTTGGCGAAGACATTTTTCACCTGAGGCACATATCCGACACCGGCCTGCAGGCGCGCGCGCGTGCTCGCGTGGGTGATGTCATGGCCAGACAACGCAATCCGTCCTTGGCTTGGCCGCAGAAGTCCAACCAGGGTCTTCAGAAGCGTCGATTTTCCACAACCGTTCGGCCCAATGACCGTCGCGACCTCTCCTGGAGAGAGCTTGACGCTTACTCCATGCAGGATCTGCATTTCCCCGTAGCCAGCGATAAGGCCCTCGGCAGTGAGAAGTTCTGCGGTCATACTCACACGCCTCCGAGATAGGCATCCAGGACCTGAGGGTTCTGCTGGATTTGTGACGGGCTCCCGCTGGCGATGACATGACCGCGGTCGAGCACGATGATCTGCTCGCACAGCTTCATGATGACATTCATATTGTGCTCGATCACCAGCAGGGTGATGCCGAGCCCATTGACCTGCCGCATGACCGACATCAGATGGCGGATGAGCGTTGGATTAACCCCCGCGGTCGGCTCATCCAGCAGCATCAGCTGCGGACGGCTGACCAGGCATCGGGCGAGCTCCAGCAACTTCTTTTGGCCACCCGACAGCAATTCCGCCGGGCTATCGACCTTGGTCTCTAGGCCAACAAGGCGAAGCACGTCCTTCGCAGTCGCTTCATTGGCCCTTTCCTCCAGGCGCACTCGCTTGCCGGGCAGAATAATGGACAGCAGGCGATCGCCGGTCTGCCTTTCCGGCACGAGCATGACGTTCTCAAGCACCGACATGCGCTTGAGCTCATGCGGTATCTGAAATGTCCGGCGCAATCCAAGGCGGGCGACGCCGTGAGGCGGCAACCCATCAATCCGATGTCCCGCGAACGTGACCTGGCCGGTGTCCGGTTTCAGGAACCCGGTGATCAGGTTGAAGAGCGTCGATTTCCCTGCACCGTTGGGACCGATAAGGCCGGTTATGGAGCCGTGGCGCACCGACAATCCGCAACGATCGACAGCTTGCAGACCGCCAAAACGCTTATTGAGACCTGCGATTTCGAGGAGGATATCATTCATTGCTGGTTCCCAATCCGCCTAGGTCTTGCTCGAGCGATAGCGGACCACCACAATCACCATCAGGGCCACACCGAGTGTCATGAGACGAAGGGCCGCCAGCTGAACCCCGTCGACGATGATGATGTAGTCCTTGAGCAGGCGCGTTCCTTCCAGCAAGGCGGCGACGATGGCGGTGCCGACAAGCGTGCCCGAGGCGGACCCTTGCGCCCCGAGCAGCACAGCCGCCAGGACGTAGATGCTGACATTGGGACCGAACATGTCAGGCGAGATATAGGTCAGGTAGCTTGCAAAGAGAGCGCCCCCTATCCCTGCGAGCGCAGCGCCCAGCATGAAAGCCTGACTTTTGTAGGCCAGCGTCGGCTTGCCGACAGATGCCACCACCCGCTCATCTTCCCTGATGGCGCGCAGCGTGCGGCCGATAGGAAAACGCGTCAGCCGCACCGTGAACCAGAACGCCATCGTTAGCAGGATGGCCGAGATGACCAGGAAGGACAGCTCGGTATCCAAACCAGGGATCGTCAAAGGTCTTGGGATGCCTGCGACACCGTCCGGACCGCCGGCGAGCCACTTCTCGTTCAGGAAGATCAGCCTGATGAATTCGCTGAAGCCGAGCGTGACGATCGCCAGATAGTCTTCCCTGAGGCGCGGGGAAAAAAGCGCTACGGCCCATCCGAATCCGCTGCTCAAGAGCGCCGCCGCGGCCAAGGCCGCGATCAACGGAACGCCGGCCTGCGCAAGCAGGGCAAAAGTGTAAGCTCCGATGGCAAAGAACGCCACCTGACCCAGGTTGATCAGGCCCGTCAGCCCCCACTGGATGTTCAAGCCCAGGGCAACGAACCCGTAGATCGCCGCGAAGATCAAAATTGCAACAAGATAGGCTGCCACGGGTCAATCCCCTGTCCGGACCAGTCCGGTCGGCTTGACGATCAGCACGATGGCCAAAACAAGAAATGCCAGGGCGCTCTTATAAGTCGGTGGCAACACCATCAGGCTGAATTCCGAGACGAACCCGAGCAGAAGGGCCGCATAGGCCGCGCCGACAATACTTCCCAACCCGCCCAGGATGGCCACGGCAAACAGCGGAATCAGCACCCGCCAGCCGAGCAGCGGCGTCAAAGTCGTTTCGGTTGCCAGGGCGACGCCGCCGATCGCGGCCAAGAATCCGGCAATGAAAATCACCCCGCCATAAATGAGCTCCTGCGGCACGCCCGTCACGACCGCCAGCTCCGGGTTGCTCGCCATGGCCCGGATGGCCCTGCCAAACGAAGTCCGGCGAAGGGCAATGATGCTGAGCGTCAAAATGGCCACGACCGAAACGATGATCACCATCTGAGAAGGGGTAATGATGAAACCCGCAAGGCTGTAGGGCCGTGCCATGGGAATTGGCAGCTGAAGCACATTGTTGCCCCAAACGAACCGAACGAGATTCTGCAGGAAGAGCATAAGGCCAAGAGACAGCAACACCGGAGGCAGCGCGCCGGCGCGGCGCACCGATCTGAAAAAGGTCTGGTCGAAGCCGAGGGCGATGGCACCGGTCAGTGTCGCTGCAAGAATGGCCGCGGCCCATAGCGGCAGCGAAAAGCCACTCAGGAAGAGGGCAAGATAAGCGCCAAGCGTCATGAACTCGGTGATGGCAAAACTCGGATAGCGCAGAACGCCATAAATCAGCGAGATGGAAGCTGCGGGCAGGGTCCAGATCGCAGCCGAAACGAGCGCCGACACCACATAGATTTGCAGTTCAAACATGGTCCGCCCTGAAGGTTTTTGGGTGCCGTGCCTCACGGCACCCGACAATGAGCCACTCGCCGGTTTCAAGCTTTGACGTCAGTGATTTTTCCAGCCGGGACGACCTTGCCATCCTTGACTTGGCTGACCCGGAAATTGGCGACCGTAATGTTGCCGTCGGCGTCAAAATCGACCGGGCCCGAGGCGCCCTCATAGTTGATTTGCCCGCCGTCCCTGAGAATCTTGATACCCTCCGCAAAGGACGTCACTTTCGTGCCGTCCGACCCGGCGACCTTCTTCACCGCGCTCGTCAACGCGGTTCCGTCGGTCGATTTGGCTGCTTCGACAGCGAGGGCAAACAGGTTCATCTGGTCGAAGACCTGGGCGCCATAGGAATAGAAGATGTCGCTGCCGCCGCCCATCGCCTTGGCGAGGCGCTGATAGGCGGGCGAATCATCGGCCACCCCTTCCTCGACCAGCAGGATCCCCTCTGCCGCGGGACCGGCATTCTTGATGAGTTCTGGACTGACAGCAAAGCCCGGCACCAGGAAACGGCCCGTCATGCCGAGCTGGTAGGCGGCTTTGAGGATCGCTGTGATGTCCGGCTCATACCCAGAGATGTGGATGAAATCCGGGTTGTCGGCAAAGACGCGGGTCACCTCTGTGCGGAAAGTCGTCTGATCTTCGTTGTAGGTGATGAAATTCGTGACCTTGCCGCCCTTCTCGCTGAACCGTTGTCGGAAAGCCTCCACGGTTGTGGCTGTGAAGGGGACGTTGAGGCCGAGAACCGCGGCGCTCTTCCAACCCTGCTGGATGGCATACTCCGCATAGGCATTGCCGAAGATGAGATCGTCAGGCTCAGTGCGGAACACATAGCCTTTTTTCTGAAGCTCGGTGATGCGATGGGCCCCTGACGTCGAGAACTGGACAAGTTTGTTGTCCTGGACGATCGGCGCCACGGCCAGGGTGACGCTGCTAGCCCAAGTGCCGACAATGGCCGACACCTTGTTGACCTCGACAAGCTTGCGCGCGCCGCGCACCGCCGCCTCAGGATTTGTTTCGTCATTTTCCTCAACCAGCTTGATCTTGCGGCCCAGTGGGCCGCCGGCATCGTTGATTTCGGCCAGCGCCGCCTTGGCAGAGGCAAGCATCTGCTGGCCGTAGCTTCCGCCTGACCCCGACAATGGCATCAAAGCCCCAACGACGATGTCGCCGTCTTGTGCACTCGCCTGCAAGCTTGGCAATGCGGTGGCCGCCAGCAAGCTGGCGCCCGCCCGGATCACGAAGCGACGATTGACCGGTCCGATCAGGCCGGCACCATAGGATTGCTTTGTCATGTCGAGTTCCCTTTTTTCTGGTGGTGGAAGATGAAGGGGGTCCCATTGCCCTCTCAGAAGCCGATCTCATGGGGGAAATCGGTCACGCAGCGCGCGCCGGAAGCTGTCACGATCAGCATGTCCGACTGGCGAAAGCCGCCCACGCCTGGAAGATAGACGCCTGGTTCGACCGAGGTGCTCATGTTGGGCTGGAACCGCGTCATGTTGTAGGAGCGAAGTTCCCCCTTCGCCTCACGGCCGGCGGCGCCAATCATGATCCCACCGGCGTGCCCGGACCCGTGGCGAACATATTTCACCAGGTCGTGTCGGCGCAGGGCTTCGCGGGTAGCTTTGTCGATCTCGGCCATAGCGACCCCGGGTTTGACTGCATCGATGCCGGCCGTTTGAGCTTCGCCAACCGCCTGGCAAATCTTGCGCAGCTGTTCCGTCGGTTCGCCATAAACGAAAGTGCGCACCAACTCCGCGCAGTAACCCCAGACCACCGGGAAGACGTTGAGCGATACAACGTCCCCCCTCGCCAAACGGCGGCTGGTCGGATGAAGGTGCGGCACAAGGGTGTTCTTGCCGAACTGAGCATAGGCGTGGGTACTGGTAAGCCCATTGGCGCAAAGTGCGCCCATCGCCTTGTTGGTGGCCGCCACCGCATGCGACGCAACAGCGAGCTCGGTGGCATTGTCTTGCATGGCCTCAAGAAAGGCATCGGCGCCGATTTTGGCCAACTCAGCCCCGAGCTCGAGCCATCTAAGCTCCTCGTCAGATTTGATGAGCCTCATATCTTCTAGCCACGGCCCGATCTCGACAAATTCGGCTTCGGGGAAATGGCCTTGAAGCGCGCGGAACAAGCGAGTGGGCAGAAGCTGCTCTTCGAGGCCGATCCTCAACCGTTTCGAGCTGCTTCTCGCCATGAATTGCGCGCACAGTCTGACGCTCGTCTGAACAGGATCCTCGTCATCGCCATAGAGGAAGATTTCGTCGAACGAACTGTTTTCATGCATGTTCTCTTGCTGAATAGCCGCACCGCATAACGCACTTCTCCCCGCCGCTGGCAGAAGGGCCCATAGCGGGCGCCCCCATTCCGACAGCAACGGGACGCCACTCACGTAAAAGACGTTGTCGGCCGTGTGCAGCAGCGCCAAGGCGACATTGTTTTGCTGAAGCCGACCACGAAAGAGATCGATGCGCCGCATCATCTCCTGCCTCGAAAAGGCTGGCATTCTTCAGCTCCGCACTGGATGAGGGTTCGCCCTGGTTCTGGCACTGCGCCTGTGCGTGCGCCATTCCCGTGTTTATACACCCGGAATTATGCATACTGTAAAACTGACCGCAAGATTTTTTTCATTATAAAAGTTTTGACCCAACAAAATTTCGCTTTTAGTAATTCTAACTGCCAAAGTGGCATCGAGCCCGAAGGCCTCAAGCCGTAAACCTCGCGATATGCAAAAGGTGCCTAAGGAGTGACACCATCACGTGGCTGAAAGGAATTCCTGCAGCTTGGATTCAGCGCTCCGCGACGAGCCCTGGCGCAATGACGATGACGGCGAGGAAATCACCCTCCTATGCTGTTTAAGCCTCAATTCAATTCCGGCCGGATCATCGCGTGGCGTCGCATCCTCGATCCGCTCGCGAGAACAGGCGCCATGAGCAAGAGGGCGGGCGGCCGCAGTCGCATTTGGCCTCGTTCGACCGACGCACGCCTGAGAGCGCCACGGGCCAGCCACCCGGCAGCCGGGCTCTTTCATCCATGATCGCTCGCTAATGTTTATCCCCTTCGGGAGAACATTTGGTGGACGAACACAGGCCGAGGTGGGGACGCTCACAGCTTACAGCGCATTGAAGACGGCCGTGCGTATCGGGAAGTGGAAGCCCTGACGCTGTCGCTAGCCTGTAGGAGAAACATTGTCTCATGCTATGCCGAAGGGCAAATTTGGCCTGGTGAGGCTAGTCTTTGCGCTTCAACTCCGACTTGATCGACCTGATAGCGTTCACGATGGCGTCGGGCGCTTCCCGGTCCAAGGCGATATCCAGAAGGCCCTCTGTTGTGTGTATTGAGAGGATGCCAAGCACACCCTTGTCGTCCTTGACTGTGCTGACATGGATTTCAGTCGGCTCAGGAGGATGCACCTTGTCTCTAAGCTTCAGCGGATACTCGCTTAGAAAGCGAGGCGGACCCTTATGGCCGTGGCGGTCCGCCGGTCCTGATGGGTGTTCGCAAACACATGCATGCGCAAACGCCGCGGCCTGTGGGACCGCGGCGCCTGGGAGGATCCCATCGTTCAGCGACGGGCAGGGAACAGAGCGGGCACTCTGCGTGAGCCGGCTTCTGCAGAGCCGGGTAAATGCCGCAACACCATCGAATGATGGTCACCGCGGCATCAAGCACCAGCCTAACGGACGGACCGAGCCGTCGTCGCCGCCCGCAGCGATCGGCCGTCACGCCGGTCGGCGAGTTTGCGCTCAGCAACAACGCCAAAGAGCAATCCGATCGCCGCCCACAGAACTACCTGGATGCCGAGCGAAGAGGCGCGGAAGTTCCACAGCACGACGGCCGAGAACTTCTCCGGCACCTCGTTGATCGGCGGCAAGGCATACTGTGCGACCGCCATGACCGCTACATACGCCCCCACCGCCGCAATCCAAGCATTCCAGACACCGTGTCGGGCCAGCAGGCGCCGGGCGAGGCCAACCGAAGCGGTCGCCGTTGCGATGGACACCACCAACATGATGAAGAAAAGCTCCGTGCGTGCCTGGATTGTGTCTGGATTGCCCACCGACGGCGGATTAGCCGGATATTTGATCTGCGGCAGCAGAATGATCGTTACGAAGCCAGCCAAGGCGAGCAATGCGGCTGTCCCGCGCGGCCCGAGGCTGCTGACCCTCCCCTGGACATAGGCGAAGGTCAGCGCAAACAATCCACCGATCGAAGCCCCATAAACCAGGATGCCCGTCAGCAGGCCTAGCCCGGCCTGAGTGGAACGGCTGACAAGCTCTGGCTCCGGCGCCTCGCCAGCCGCCTGGGCCTGGGCCTCCTCGAAGGCAATGGCGCGATCCACCTGCGGTTCGCCAAAGACCTTGGCGAAACCGAAGGCAAGCAGGCCGGCGACCAGGCCGACCAGCATACCGCGAAGCAAAAGACTGCCAACCATCTCAGTTGTCCTTGATTAGTGGCAGGGGAAGCCGAGCAGATGGCGGCCGTCATGCACGAATTCGTGCACCATCATGCCGCGGATCAGCGAGGTCGCACCTTCTTCGGCGCCGACGAAATAGATCGCCAGCATCAGCATCAGGCCGGCGAAAACAGCCCAGGGAAGAAGTTCGCGAACCGGGATGGGAGCCGGAAGGGCAATCGACTTGAGAGCGATGTCAGACATTTTTGTTCTCCTACAGAGTGTTCCTAAGATTGGGATGGATAGCGGCGTTTCGGGGCCGCCTTTCTATGATTTCGCTGGCGCTACAATGGTCTCAATGGCGGATCTCCCCAACTGTCGATTCAGAACGAAAAAGGCCCGCCACCGTTTCCGGTGAGCGGGCCTCATTGCCGTTAGCTTTAGCGGGCTCTATTGCCACAGGCTCGTTTTCACGAACCAAGCCATATTTGTTTAAGCGGTCGCCCTCGGGGGCTTTCGCTAGATCGTCACAATCACTGTTGCCGAGGTTTATTTCTTTGTCAACAGGCATTCAGAGGCAAACCGCAAAGATTCGTCGTGGAACGCAGTATGCTCGATTTCCTCAACGATAATGCGGAGTTAGCGCGTAGCACAGCTGACCGACGGCGAAAAAAAGTCGAGCGCATTCGAACTGCCAGTCGGATCCTTCAAGCGGGAGCGCCGATTGGTGATTGAAGCACCCTTGCGTCTACCGAGGGAGGCGACGAACTCCTCCCATCCAGCCCTTCCAGACGTATACCGGGCGGCCTAGCCATGATGCCGGCATAGCGGCCGCCGCGGTGGGATGCTATCTCATACGAGATAGGATTTGAGGATCGACGCACCGAGCGTGTATTTAGGATCCACCATATTGCCCAGGCGCACCCGGCCGGCCTGCGTGAGGAAGAAATAGGCCTCAAGCCGGTCCCATCCATAGTCAGCGACCATCCAGTCGATCAGCTCCCGATAGGCGATGCGCGCGGCATCCTCCATCGGCCTGGCCGACCCTAGCGCCATGATGAAACGCTCATTCTCCAAGCGCGGCCAATTGATGGGGGCATTCTTGATCAGGTCGATCTGAATGGTGACGACCGCGGGCATCTCGATCGCCACGCCGCACAACTCCCCGTCGCCCTGGGCGGCATGGCAGTCGCCGAGATAGACATAGGCCTCCTTGCGGTGAACGGGGAAATAGGCGATCGACCCCGGACCCACATCCGGCACGTCCATATTGCCACCCCAATAGTCCGGTTGCAGCGAACTCACGGCCTCGATCTCGGGGCTGACACCGAGCGTGCCGATAAACGGCTCATAGGGGATCGTGATCCGCGAATTGAAGGTGATGCCCTCCTCCGTTATTTTCAGCTTCTTCACCCGCTCCGGCAAAGGTTCATTCAGCAACGCGGTATGCCCGGTACCGACCAGGCCGCCGAACTCGCGAATGATCGCCGTGGTGCCGATCGGCTGCTCCCCGCGCGGCTTGATGGAGTGGATCCGCACGGCTATGACGTCGCCTTTTTCCGCGCCATCCACAGCGATGGGCCCGCATTGCGGGTTGAGGAACGGCATGTGCAGGAGCTCGGACGGACTGTCCGACTCGCGGCGCAGCTTGCCTTCGAAAGCGTCATGCGTTTCAGCAACGACCACGTCGCCCGGCGCTATGCGCAGGACCGGATCGGCGTAGGGCCCATAGACGTAATGATATTTGCCCTGAACGGCTTCGGACAGGAGATGCTCCTTTCCTCGGGCACCCCTTGCAACGCCCTTGCGCGCCATCCACGAATTGTTAAACCAAGTCATACTGCAGTCTCCACACAAAATGGTTATTCAAATGGTCTGATACTGACCTTACCGCAACTTCATTGTTGCTGATGCCTTGCTCTCAAATCCAGTGGCGCAAGTGAATTGAGCAGCGAAATTCTTTCACACAATGACTCGACCGATATGCGCTGGCGCATCGCATGGGTCCGCAGCAGCTGATAGGACTCGTCATTGTCAAGGCCGAGTTCCGAGCCAAGAATCTGAATGGCGGCGACGACAGCCGGCCGCGCGCTGAGGCGCCAATTGAGATCGTCGAGTTTATGCTTCATGCGCCGGTGATGGCGATAATGGTGAAAGGCAATCGACAGCACGCTGAAGACGCCGCCCGTTCGCACCGGCTTCTGTATATAGGCATCGGGCATCTGACGTAGGGTCCATTCAATCCGCCCTGGCGCCTCTGATCCCAGCAGGGCTATCGATGGTACCGGCGCCTGGCCGGCCTCCCACGGAAACTGGCCATCATAGCCCCTGTCCGCATCGAAGAAGATCACATCCAAGCTGTCCGGCTTGACGCGCGCCACCGGCCAGTGCGCCTCAGCGCTGAGGCCAAGTTTCCGCAACTGAGGGAGCAGAATTTCACAATTCTGGTCCTCCGGGTGTACCACGACAGCCTTGCGTCCTGAAAAGTTCGGAAGCCCGTTCATTTGACGACCCGTAAGTGCGCACCATCGGCCGCGTTTGTTCCCCAGTTCTTGCGACTGACATCCTTTCTGAACTCGCGAGCGTCGAAATTGACGAGATAGGGGTCCGGCTTCACGGGCCCTTCGGCGGACCAGACTATGTCAAAGCCACCTTCGGAATTGGACATGCCGAGCGAGGGCGTCAGGAAGCAATGGTTGTTGTCCTGGTCGACCCACACCTTGCCTTGCGGTGCTTCGATTTCGACCGTTGCCAAGGCCGCCTTGACCGCCTCGATATCGGCGCTACCCGCCTTCTGAACGGCGTTTGCCATCAGGTGGATGGCGTTATAGGCCGCCTCGGCGTCCGCTGAAGTCACGCGGCCCGGGCCATAGCCCGCTGTATAGTCATTGACGAATTTCTCGTTGGCTGCGCTCTTGCGCGACTGAAAGTAGACGCTGGACGCGATATGCCCGATAGCCGAAGCTGGCGAGATTTTGAACAGTTCCGGCTCCGACAAGGTAGAGCTGCACATCGGGATTTCCGCCGATGCCAGTCTCCCATGCTCCTTCTTGGCCTGGTAGAAGCGCTCCATGAACGCATAGCTCGAGACGCCGATCAGCGATGAGAAGACGAAGGACGGACGAAGCGTCATGATCTCCTGGACGACGTGATCGGCATCGATCGAGTCTACGGAGAGATATTTTTCGGCCAAAACCGTTCCCCCGCACCCCCGCACGATTTCGCGCATAATGCGATTGTTTTCCCAGGCCCAGATATAGTTGGAACCTATGCAATAGGCCCGGTCGCCATAGGTCTGCAGCATATAGCCGGTCAATGGGACAATATGCTGGTTTGGCGCAGCCCCAGTGTAGACGACATTGTTGCAGCTCTCGAAGCCCTCATAGTGCGAGGGATACCAAAGCAAGCCGTCACGCTTCTCGAAGATCGGAATGACTTCCTTGCGGCTGGAGGAGGTGTAACAACCCACCACATGCCGCACCTCGCCAGATGCAAGCAGCCCTTCACATATCTTGCGGTATTCAGCCAATTCTCCGCCCGGGTTGCGCGCGATCGCGTTCAGCGAAAAATCGAACTTGCCTGACTTGTTGACTTCAGAAATCGCCAGCATGGCACCGTCGAGCAATTCGCGCCCAATGGTGCGGTAGGGACCCGTCGTGGAGAAAACCACCCCTACGGGCAGCTTTCTGCGGGAGTTCGTGAGGCTGGCACGAGCCATGATTATGATCCGCTCCGAGAGAAGATTCCACACGCCCATCGCCACCCTGCTCCTGAACCAACTCGCGGTCCAGTGCAGGGCGGCCCCAGGCGAGGTCCCACCGGTTTACGCGGACCGGGACCTCGCCGTGGTTTCATGCCGGGGCCTTGGCGCTGCCCACGAGCATGTCGGCGCCCTTGGCTGAAGCGTAGGCGAATATTGCGCCAATGATCATGGACAGAGACACCACGATATAGGAGCTGTTCAGGCTCAGGGAGCCGATCGCCTGAGGCGTGAACCTGTCCGGAGTCTGCAGCACGTAGGCGAACGTGGCGGCGTAGCCGTAGGTCGTTCCAGGTATCGAGGCGAATGCAGGAATGTTGGCAGCGATGATGTAGAGAAAAAAGGAAATGCCAGCCACCAAGGCAGGCCATACCGTCGGCCCAAGCACTTTGCCGCCCGGAACGGTCAATATGATGAACGCCGTGGTCGACGCCATAAAGACCCCGAACACGTTAGAGGTGATCGTGCTCTTGAATGCCGCATCGTCGCCGCCTGAATGATAGAAACACGCCCATGCAAGGAACGCGCCCCAGATCACGATTGAACCCACGGTCAGGAACAGCCAGGTGGCTATCGCCCCAAGAATAGAAACACTGATCGCCAGTGCCGTTATACGTGACATCTCCATTGTCCTCCCCTTGTTAAAGTCGACCCAGTTGAAGTCGACTGATGCTTCAGTTGCGAAAGTTACTCCCCAGTTCCCTCCAAGGCAGATTGCGCTGCCTTGGAGGAGCCTTTGTGTCGCGCTATCGCGACCGCACATCCATGTCCTGTTTCGCCGCACTGGCGATAAAGGCTTTCGTAATGAAACCCTTAGTGGCTCAACCCCAAATGGCGCAGGAAACCCATCTGTTTGCCTGGAAAGCAACGGCGACGATCATCGATTTCCTCCCATCGTCGATCGAGCCACGTTGGGGACTATGCAGTGACGACATCCAGTCCCTGCATTGCTTCCGTCGATACGATGGAAGCAAGTTTCTCCTCGTCCCACCCTTCGGTCCCGGCCGGCCGATTGGGGATGACGAAGTAGCGGATCTGGGCGCTCGAATCCCAGATCTCGATGCGTGTGTCGGCATCAAGCTCGACGCCGAAATCGCCGAGCACTTCGCGCGGCTCGCGCACGACGCGGGCGCGGAAGACCGGGTCCTTGAACCAGTAGGGCGGAAGGCCCAGCAACGGCCACGGCCAGCACGAGCACAACGTGCAGCTGACCATGTGGTGAACGCTCGGGGTGCATTCGACGGCCTTGAGGTTCTCCCCCTCGATGCCGTCGCGCAGGCCGAGCTCGGCAATCGCGGCGTTGGCATTGGCGAGTAGCCGTTGCTTGAACGCCGGATCCGTCCAGGCGCGCGCGACCACCTTGGCGCCGTTGAACGGACCCATGTCGTGGTCGAAGAAGCGGATGACCCGGTCGACCGTGTCGGTGCCGATCAGGCCCTTTTCACGAAAGAGCGATTCCAGCGCCTTGGTGCGCGCCGCGTAGTAGCTCTCGCTCTCGCGCAGGTGGTCATGATGCTCGTGATCATGATCGTGGTTGTCCTTTGCCATTATTCCAATTCCCTTTTGAAATGTCAGTTTGAGAAGCTTTTTCCTGCGCTTTCGCGCGGGAAACCTAGGCCGCGGCCAGATAGGTTTCGAAGCAATCGTTGTAGAGAATGTCCCCGGTGTCGGGGATGTTGGCCCAGAGGTCACGGGTCGCGAAGCGCACCCGGTAGATCGGCTGCGGCACGCTGACCGAGTCCGTTGGCACCGAGTCGGTGTAGAGGATCGGCTTCGGATAGACCTCGTCGATGATGCCGACCTTGTTGCGCAGATATCCCGGCAGGCGCGTATGCGGCGACGACGGCATGTCCAGCACACGGACCCGATCGCCGGTCTTGAAGATCGGGTTGATGACCAGGTCGCGATACGGGTTGTCGCCGGTCCAAAGATACTCGACGACACGGTTCGTGATTTCGGGATTGCCCTTGTTGGGCTGCGGCGCATCGGGGTTCTTCAGATAGTGATCGGTGCGCTCGTCGAGTTCCTTGGCATTGATGTAGCCGCGCTCGATCAGGAAGTGGCACATGCCACCCAGCCACTTGATGTAGTAGCGGTACTTGAAGTAATCGAGCGGGTTCATCGCCTCGGCGAGCACGCGCAGATGGGGCCAAGCCCAAATGCCGGTACCCATCATGGTGGCGTGAACACCAAAGAGTTGGGCCTCCCAATCTTGGACGAAGACCCGCTTCTCGACATTTACTGGGCCGAGATTCTCGATCCCGCCCAGAAACTGCTGTAGCTTCATTGCAATGTTCCCCATTGAAAAATGAACAAACTGGTCGACGCTGACCGTCAGCGCGTGCCGAAAGACGCAAAAAAACCCCCGCGGACCAGGGGTCCCGGAGGCTTCGATGCCAATGCGCGCAGCGCTATTGCTGTGTGGTGACGGACCGCAAAAGGCAGCCCGTCTGTCTTAATTAAGGCATATTGCAAACGCCGTGGCAAGAGGCCGACTAAATAATTTTCGTGCGCTGTCTTGTGGGAAGAAAACCGTTCCGCCGGGCGGCGGAACTTGCTCTGCCGGATCCGCGATCGCGCTGGTATCACTGGCCTTTGACCGAAGGTCGGAGGCTTGCAGCGCTATCCTCGTGCGGCCCGCCAAAAGATCAAGCGGCGACGCGCTTGGGGCGCGTCGCCGCTTAGGCCGGTCATGTCGGCACCAATGTCAGGCGGTCTGACGAGACCCGCTCTGCCGAGATAGGCTTTAAGAGCCAACGGGCCATGGCTCCCAACATCAATGGCCCAGCATATGATCCGGCCCGGTTCTCCGATAAAACGAAAACCCTGCCTCTATCGCCGGTCAGATCAATTCCGTTCGGGTCCGGCTCTGGAATTCCGAGGTCCGGGCATCCAGTTCATCTTGAGTGACAAAACCGCGTTGGAAGGCAAGCGCTTCGAAAGCCTTCAACCACTGTTCGTAATATTCCCAGGTGGCGTCGTGGAGGTCGTGTTCCTTCTCCCACGAGCCAATCGTCGAGATCAGGCTCTGCCGGAAATCCTCAAAAACAATGGTCTTGCCCTCACAAAAGGCGAGAACCATACCGAATGCCCTGCTTTGCCAGGGTTCGTCGAATGTCAGCCGATCGCAGCGGCGCGGCGCGCTGGCTACGCCCTCCAGTTTCTCAACGTATTTCTGTTCAATTTCCCTCATTGCCTTTTTTCCTTTGTTAATCGTCTCGAACCCATGGCCAGCTTGCTACTTGGCGATCGGCCGGCCTGACACCGCCGGTCGTCGTCAACGGCAGGGACGGACCAACTCGAGCCAAGGCCGGACGCAACGCAAAGCACAAAAAAACCCCCGCAGACCGAAATCTGGGAGGCCACGTTGCCAATGCGCCCGGGCGCTATGTTTGGTGCCCGGCTAAATAGCGGAGCATCCAGATAGATTACTGCATATCGCAACTGTCTTGACAAGAGGGGCGAGGGCAAGGGTGCCGCCTGGCCCGTCCTTTACGTGAATTCCAGGCAAGGGCAGGGAAGCAAAGCCCGCCGTCCCTACCTAGCGGAATGGTTCAATCGAGCCCGCAGGCGAGGGACGACAAAATCGATGAACGCACGTAGCTTGAGAGGGATCAAGCCGCCGCCGCGATAGACGAGATTCACCGGAATGGGGGTTGGCTCATAATCTTCCAGGGCCAGCACGAGTTCGCCTTTTCGCACTGGCTCCTCGACTTGATATGACAGTACCCTGGTAACACCGGCGCCAAATATAGCCGCGTCGACACAGGCCTCCGCAGTTGTTGCCGCCAGCCGGCTGCGAATGGGAACAACGACGGAGCCGGAAGCGCCGAAAGTCCACGATTCGGGACGGGATTGTCCCTCAAATGTGATACAGCAGTGCATGCGCAGATCCGAGGGTTGCTGGGGCACGCCACGCTTTTCGAAATAGGCCGGGCTGGCGCAGACAATGCGGCGGATCTCGCCAATCTTGGTCGCAAGCAGCGAGCTATCGGGCAAGACGCCAATCCGCAATGCGGCATCCATGTTCTGTTCGACCAGATTGGCGACACCGTCACTGAGAACCAGCCGCACATCGACGTCCGGGTGGGCCTCCATGAACGCCACCAGGATCGGCACCAGATGCAGCCTTCCGAAGACAATCGGCGCCGTGACGATGAGGTTCCCCCGCGGCGCAACATACTCACCCGCCGCCACTCTTTCAGCTTCATGAAGGTCATCCAGGATACGCTTGCATGCCGCGAAATAGGCGTGGCCCGCATCCGTCAAGGCAAGCTGGCGGTTTGAACGATTGAGAAGCTTTGCTCCGAGATGCTTCTCCAGATTCGCAACATTGCGACTGACCGTAGCAAGAGGGATACCCAACCTGCGAGCTGCAGCAGAGAGGCTCCTCTCTTCGACAGTAATGATCAGTAACTTCATTGATTCTATTCTGTCCATGTCGATCTCAAAATGATAACAATTTCCTGATTGACTTTATTTTATGGAACAGTCTCTCAGAATATAGGAATTTTAACCATGGTTCGTATCGAGTGATCTTGCGAATAGTTTTGCTAGCGTCACGAGGTACCGCTCCTCGCAAAGTGCCGTAGGCATCATAGCTACGATCGAAATCTAACGGAATTGAAGTCTTTTGCTCGTCCCCCTTCCAAAATCTGGAAGGACAGTTCCCATGCCCAGGGCGTTTCGAGAACTAGCCCGAACACTATCATGAAATGGCGATCATTTGATCGACGTCGAGAGAGCCACGCCCAATCGCAAGGAATCGAGATGGCGTGGGAAATTGAAAGGGAGGTAATTTCCTGATGAAGCTTTATCATATCACTCTGTCGGGCCACTCACACCGCGTCCGACTGTTTCTGTCATTCCTCGGCCTGAGGGCCGAGATGGTTGAACAGACAAACCTGCGCAGTCCCGATTTCCTCGAGCTGAACCCCTTCGGGCAGGTGCCGGTCCTGGTCGACGGCGACACGATCGTGGCCGACTCCAATGCCATCCTGGTCTACCTGGCGAAGAAAAACGCCCGGCAAGACTGGCTTCCAGAAGGAGCAAAGGAAGCGGCTGCGGTGCAGAAGTGGCTGTCCGTCGCTGCCAACGAAATTGCCAATGGCCCCTGCGCCGCGCGCCTCGTCACGGTCTTCAACGTCGAGCTTGATGCTCCGGAAGCGATCGCCAGGGCGCACAAGGTCCTCAAGCTGGTCGATCAAGCTCTTTTGGGCCGTCAATGGATTGTCGGCAACGGCCCCACGATCGCTGATATCGCACTTTACAGCTACACCTCGCACGCGCCGGAAGGAAACGTGGACATATCCGGCTACAGCAATATCTTGTCGTGGCTGAAGCGCGTCGAGGCGCTGCCGGGATTTCTGCCGTTCCCGCAAACCACAGCCGGCCTGCGCAAGAGCGCCTAGTGGCCGACGAAATACCCAAGGAGCTTGGTGCCGCGCCGCAATCCCGCCATCAACCGATCGATGGCGGCGCGGCGTGGCACGTGGGTGAGCTAACGCTTCAGGAGAAGGCCGGCGTTCGTCAGCTCATGGAGCGCCAGATCGCGAACATCCGCGACCATCTCATCGAGCAGCATCGCCTTTTTTTCCCTCTCTTACCTTCCATCGTCATTGGCGCGGTCGACGGGCAGGGCGACGTCTGGGCGACCATTCGAGAGGGCCTTCCAGGATTTATCGCCATACCGGACAGCAGGACCGTGGAGCTAGGCGCGAGGGTGGATACGAGCGATCCCGCCGAGGCCGGTCTTGCTGTGGGCAAGGCCATCGGCCTTTTGGGCATTGAACTGAGCACGCGCCGGCGCAACAGGGTCAATGGCATTGTCAGCCAGAGGCAAGGAGCGGGCCTGCGCGTCGCCGTTGAAGAGAGCTTTGGCAATTGCCCGCAATATATCCAACTGCGGAACTTCACATTTGCTCGGGATCCGCAAACGAATTGGCCATCGCTCCGCCTGGAAAGCGGCGTCCTCGACGAGAGCCACCGCGCCCTGATTACCTCCGCAGACACATTCTTCGTGGCTTCGTACATCGACCGGGAAAGCCGCCGCCAGGTCGACGTCTCGCACCGGGGTGGCAAGCCTGGCTTTGTTCGTGTCGATGCGGACGGCTCGCTGACAATCCCGGACTTCGCCGGCAATCTCTTTTTCAACACGCTGGGCAACATTCTCGTCAACGGCCGCGCAGGCCTCTGTTTCCCCAACTTCGACACCGGGGCCTTGCTTCAAATCAGCGGCCAGGCGAAGGTCATCCTCGATTCACCGGAGATCGGATTGTTCCAAGGCGCGGAGCGCTTGTGGCGCCTGACACCAGAGCGTGTCGTCTTCCGTCCCGACGCCTTGGCGCTGCGCTGGAGCAAAGTGGAGGGCGGTGAATCGCCAAACAGTATCAGGACGGGAGACTGGCGGGAGGTTTCCCGCCGGCGCCAGGCAGAGCTGCGGGCCGCCCGATGGCGGCCGTTTCGAGTCGTCCGCCGCGCCGAGGAAAGTTCGTCCATCAGCTCCTTTTACCTGCAGCCCGCCGATGGCGAAGCGCTGGTCCCCCATGAGGCAGGCCAGTATTTGCCGATCCAGCTCCGGATGCCCGATAGCGCCCGGCCGCTTCTCCGCAACTACACGATTTCGGCAGCGCCTTCCGACAGTGGCTATCGCCTCAGCATAAAAAAGGGTGGCGTCGCTTCGTCATTTATCCATGACAATTTCCAGGTGGGAGCGCTTATCGAAGCGCGAGCGCCCGGCGGGAGCTTTACCCTCCTGCCTGAAGGCAAGAGGCCGTCGGTGCTGATTGCGGCAGGTGTCGGCATTACGCCCATGATCGCCATGCTGCGCCACCGCCTTTATCAGCGAAATGGCACAAGGGCGAAGAAGCCGATGTGGCTGTTCTACGGTGCCAGGACCAAGAATGAACGCGCATTTGACGCTGAGCTCGCTTCGATGGTGGCACAAGGTCATGGCTGGCTTAGATTCGTCCGGACTTTGTCCGACCCGCGCCAAGCGCGGCAAACCGTTGACTACGACCATGCCGGCCGGCTTGACGCGGCGCTGGTGAAGAAATGCCTGCCATCCTTGCGGTGCGACTTCTATCTCTGCGGTCCGCCCGGCTTCATGCAGGATGTCTATGACGGGCTTCGGGCCCTTGGCGTGCCGGACCTGAGGATTTTCGCCGAGACGTTTGGACCGGCCGCTCTGCGCCGAACACGCCCCAGGCGCGCATCGATTGATCTGGCACCGCCTTCGTCGCGGCCTGTAAGGGTGCGCTTTGAGAAATCCGGTATCGATGCGGTCTGGGCGCCCGGATCCGGCACGCTCCTCGACCTCGCCGAGAGCGTCGGTCTCGAACCGGACTTCAATTGCCGGATCGGCAAATGCGGGACATGCAGCGTTGGCCTCGTCAAGGGTAGCGTTACCTATGATTCCGAGCCGGAGTTCGATGTGCACGCCAGGACCTGCTTGTTGTGCCGGGCCGTTCCGGCGCAAAGCGCTTCAACTTCCGACGATGGCGTTTCCGTTCATGCGTAGTTGCGAAGAACTGATCTCGTCGAGAGTGTGATCAAGCGCCAGACAACACGCAGTTACCTCGTGGGCTGAGCAAGAACATTCGGTAAACAATCTTGTGCAAGACAAATGGAGAAATTGAATGTCAGCACTTTACACCACCCAGGCTCATGTTTCCGGCGGCCGCACGGGTCATGCAGAAACGAGCGACGGACTGCTGAAGGTCGATCTGGCGATGCCGAAGGAACTCGGCGGGCAGGGTGGCGCCACCAATCCGGAGCAGCTTTTTGCAGCCGGCTACGCCGCTTGTTTCGAAGGCGCGATCCGTCTCGTGGCGCGCAAGCAAAAGCTTCCTCTTCAGGATGCGGCGGTGACGGCCACCGTCAGCCTCTATCCGAGCGAGCAGGGCGGCTTCAGGCTCGGCGTGGCGCTGGCGGCGGAGACCAAAGGCCTCGACCAGGCGGGCGCGGAAGCGCTTGTGTCGGAAGCGCATCAGATCTGCCCGTATTCCAACGCCATCCGGGGCAATATCGACGTGGCGCTTTCCACAGTGGCGGTGCCGACAAAAGCAGCGTGACGGGAAACGTCTAGAGCGGTTCAGCGTTTGATAGAACCGCCGAACCGCTTTAACTCTTTGTTTTTACGCAATTCCGGACGGAAAACCGCTACGCACTTTTCCTCGAATTGCTCTAAACCAAAGCCGTCCCGGCGGACCGCGCCGCCGGAGCGGTCCCATTTTTGGATCTCGGCCACCAGCTCCGCTTCCCGGGTCACCATAAGAGCAGCGGGTGCCGGGCCATCCACAACCGGCACCTACCGGATGTATCCCAACCAGCTCAAGATAAGCGGAACAAGGATTGCCGTGACGATGCCATTGAGGCCCATGGCTACTCCTGAAAACAGCCCTGCCACCGGATGGACAGCGAATGCGCGGACGGTCCCGATGCCATGGGCCGCTACGCCGGCGGCGAAGCCGCGGGCGGCATAGTTCCGAATTCCCAACAGATTCATCAGAGGGGTGACCAGAACCGCCCCCAATATCCCGGTCGTGACAACCATCACCGCAGTCAAGGAGGGATCCCCGCCAGCATCCTGCGAAATGCCCATTGCGACCGCCGCAGTGGCCGATTTCGGAGCCATGGAAATGATGACCTCGTCAGGAAGGCCGAACGCCCGCGTAATGCCTATCACGGACAGAATGGCGACGACCGACGACACAAAGAGCGACACGCCCATCGGCAAGGCGTGCTTCCGGATCAAATCAATATTGCGGACGATCGGAACCGCCAAGGCGACCGTCGCAGGTCCCAAGAGGAAATGTATGAACTGGGCACCCTGGAAATAGGCCTCATATTTGATCTGCGAGACGTGCAAAATTGTGGAGACGATAATCACAGAGACCAACACGGGATTGGCCAACGGGTTCTGGCCCAGCAACTGCGCCATACGCTCTGCGAAGATCCAGGCCGCGATCGTGACCGTCAGCCAAAGCAAGGCACCCGAAGACAGATATGCCCAAAGCACCCAAAGTCCTGCACTGGCGTCACTCAACGGCCCTGTCCTTCCGGCGTAGAAGCAGAACCAGACGCTCCGTCAGCAAGAAGCTGAACACCGCACAAACCAGGGTGGCAATGACCGATCCGGCGATTGCGATGGCAAGACCGACTCCGTAGTGATGAAAAACTTCGACTTTCTCGACGATTCCAACCCCAGCCGGTACCAGCAAGAGCCCCAAGACTCCCAGCAGATTATCTGCGGTCTTTCCGACTGTGTTCGAGTTCAGATCGGTGGCAGATGCCGACCTTAGCCTAAGATCGATGATGAGCCCCAGTGCCAGGATGACCAGTCCCAATACCGGTCCTGGAATTGGAATTTTCGCGCCGCGCACTAACGCTTCGCCAAGCAGGTTGCACGAAAAGAGCAGAAAAATGGCGTACAGCATGCGCTCGACCTCACCCGACTCCGCTTCCCGGCTCCATTGCGATCCCTCGAGCTTACAAGCTTTGCGCCGTCGGCCTCCCAGCCCGTCCGGCGACAAGCGGGACGCCTTCATCGCCGAACGTGCAATCGTGCCATTCATGCCGGGCTTGGCTTCAGAAGTCGATCTCCACCGCGACACCTTTTGCAATCGCGAGGTCGACAGCGGCCGAAGCGACGGCGAGATCCTGAAGGCCGACGCCGGTGCCGTCGAACAGGGTGATCTCGTGCTCCGACGTGCGGCCGGGGTGAGCTTTCGTGATGACCGCGCCAATCTCGACGATGTCCTTTTCCTGGATCAAGCCGCGGCTAATCGCATGCTGGGATTCGCCGATGCTGATGGCCTGGGCGACCTCGTCGGTGAAGACCGTGGCCGCTGCCAGCAATTCCGCCTCGACTTCCTGCTTGCCTTTGGTGTCTGTCCCCATACAGGCAAGGTGTGTGCCTGGCCGAACTTGCGACGCCTTGAGGAGTGGCGAAAAGGAGGAGGTGATCGAGATAATGACGTCGGCTTCCGCTCCGAGGCGGTCGAGGCTCACCTCTTCGAAAGGTATGCCGCGCTCGCGCCCCACCTCTGCGAGCCGGCCGAGCATCTCGGGATGGAAATTCCACGCCACGATCCGTTCGAAGCAACGCTGATCGAGCGCCGCGCGCAACTGGAACGCGGCCTGGTGGCCGGCGCCGATCATGCCCAGCACCCGACAGTCCCTGCGTGCCAGATAGCGGATCGACACCGCCGATGCGGCAGCGGTGCGGAGCGCGGTGAGGAGGTTGCCGCCGATCATAGCCTTGCAGCGTCCGGTATCCGCATCGAACAGAAAGACCGTGGACTGGTGATTGGTCAGTCCCTTTTCCAAGTTGCCAGGCCAGAAACCGCCCGATTTCAGGCCAAGGGCCAGGCTTTCGCGGTCGAAGCCAGACTTGAAGCCATAAAGAGCGTCGGCATGGCCGATCGCCTCGCGGATCACCGGGAAGTTGTAGGCCGACCCGCGGGCCATGGACGCAAACACCTTTTCCACGGCGGTGAGGCACTCGGCCGGTGTAATGAGCTCTGCAACGGCTTGTTCGCTGACAACAATCATATGATCACTTCCATCCGCCAGTTTACGCCCCAAAGGGGAGCACGGCTGATCCCCTCAATAGGCCTTGCCACGCGCCGAAACCGGCCAAAGGGTCTCGACCCGTCCGTCACGGACGCCGACATACCAATCATGGACGTTGCAGGTCGGGTCGCAATGTCCCGGAACAAGGCGCAGCCTCTCGTTGATTTTCAACACGCCCTCCGGATCCTCGATGACGCCGTGCTCGTCCGAGCACTTCACATATTTCACGTCGTTACGCCCGTAGACCGAGGGCAGGCCTGAATCCACCGACTGGGCCTTCAGGCCAGCATCGCAGATCGCCTTGCCCGGCTTGGCATGGCTCATGACGCTGGTCAGGATGAAAAGCGCGTTCTCCCATTCGCCCTTGTCAATGCGACGGCCGTCCTGGTCCATGATGCGTCCGTAATCGACATCCATAAAGGCATAGCTGCCGCATTGGAGCTCATTGTAGACGTCCGACTCGCTTTCAAAATAATAGCTGCCGGTACCGCCCCCGCTGACCAGCTGCGGCTTCAGGCCCACCGCCTCCAGCCCGGCGACCGCTTCCTTGACCTGGGCGATCGCAAGGTCGAGTTTCACCTTGCGGTCCTCGTATTTTTCGATGTGCTGCATGGCTCCTTGATAGGCTTGCAACCCGGTGAACTTTAGGCCGGGCGCGGCATCGATCGCCTTTGCAATCGCTACCACATCAGCCGCGCTGGTCACGCCGCATCGCCCGGCGCCGCAATCGATCTCCACGAAGCACTCGAGCGTTGTGCCGTATTTGCCGGCAGCTGCCGACAGGTCACCGACATTCTCGATGTCGTCGACGCAAACGATGATGCGCGCGCCATAGCTGGGCAGACGGGCCAGCCGGTCGATCTTCAGCGGGTCGCGGACTTGATTTGAGACGAGGATGTCCCGGATGCCGCCCCGCACGAACACCTCCGCCTCGGACACTTTCTGGCAGCAGACGCCGACAGCGCCGCCGAGTTCCTGCTGGAGGCGCAACACATCGACGGACTTGTGCATCTTGCCATGCGCGCGATGCCGCATGTTGTGTGCCTTGGCGTAGTCGCCCATCTTGCGAATGTTGCGCTCGAGCGCATCGAGATCGAGGATCAGGCAGGGCGTCTGGATTTCGGCCTCGGGCATGCCGGGCAGGGCAGGGACGTCATAGCCCAGTTCGAGACCGGAGAATTTGGCGTCAATGTTCATTTGATGGTTCTCCTTATTGCCAAGGCAATTTGTCGAGGTCGACGTTTCCGCCGGTGATGATGATTCCCACGCGTTTGCCGGCAAAGACGTCCCGGTTCTTCAGGACGATTGCCAGGGGCACCGCGCTGGACGGTTCCATGACGATCTTCATGCGTTTCCAGATCAGCTTCATTGCCTCGACGATCTCGGCCTCTGAGGCAGTCAAGATGTCGGTGACGTGGTTGCTGACGAAGTGCCAGGTCAGTTCCTTCAGCGGCACCTTCAGCCCGTCGGCGACGGTGTTCGGCGCATCGTCGGCGATGATGTGTCCAGCCTTGAAGCTGCGATAGGCATCGTCGGCCTGCTCTGGCTCCGCCGCATAGATTTCAACGCCGGGCGCCACGGTCGAAAGGGTCAAGCACGTCCCGGACACCATTCCGCCCCCGCCAATCGGAGCAACAACGGCATCTAGGCCATCGACCTGCTCGATCAGTTCCTTGGAGCAGGTGCCTTGCCCTGCGATAACCCGCGCGTCGTTGTAGGGATGAACGAACTCCGCGCCTGTCTCGGCCACGACCTCTGCGAAGACCGCTTCTCGCGAGGATGTCGAGGGCTCGCACTCGACGACCTTCCCACCATAGCCCTGCACGGCGTCCTTCTTGGCCTGTGGGGCGGTTCTCGGCATCACCACGGTACAGGCGATCCCCCGCCGGCCGGCAGCATAGGACAGGCAAGTTCCGTGATTGCCCGAAGAGTGGGTCGCCACGCCTCTCGAAGCCTGCTCATCGCTGAGCCCAAAGACGGCATTGGAAGCCCCCCGCGCCTTGAAGGCGCCAGCCTTTTGGAAGTTCTCGCACTTGAAGAACAATTCGGCGCCGGCGAGTTCGTCAATGACGCGCGATGTGAGGACGGGCGTGCGATGGATGTACGGCCTTATCCGCTCGTGAGCGGCAAGGACATCGGAGAAGGAAGGAATCGACATCGCTCTCGACCTCACGCTGCCGCGCGAATCTGAGCGGCATCCGCGCCGCGGTAGTATTCTTGCGCGGCGGCGACACCCGAGCCGAGCTTGATGCCGAGTCCGAGATCGGCCATCGCCATCTCCGCCGCAGCTATCCCTGACAGGGCCATGACGTCAGTCAGGCTGCCGAGATGGCCGATGCGGAACACTTTTCCCGCCACGTCTCCCAGTCCCACGCCAAAGGCGATGTCGTACTTGCGGGCCGCGTGTGAGACGATGTCAGAGGCATTGAACCCATCGGGCGTGCGGATTGCGCTCACTGTATCGGAATAAAGGTCCTCGCTCTGGGCGCACAACTCCAGACCCCATGCTTTGACGGCGGCTCGAATGCCGGAGGCGATACGCCGGTGCCGCGCGAAAACATTGTCCAGCCCTTCAGCCAGAAGCAGCTCCGTCGACAGCTTCAGCCCGTTCAGCAGGCCAACCGCCGGCGTGTAGGGATAGCCGCCATTTACATAGTTCCGCGCCATGTCGCGGACATCGAAGAATGTCCTCGGCAGGCCGGCCGCTGCCGTTGCCTCCATCGCCTTGGCTGAGAAGGCCACGATGGCCAAGCCGGCCGGCAGCATGAATCCCTTCTGCGAGCCGGTGACGGCAATATCGACACCCCATTCATCCATCCGAAAATCCATCGAGGCGATCGAACTGACCCCGTCGACCATGAGCATTGCCGGATGCCTGGCCGCGTCGAGCGCCTTGCGGACAGCAGCAATGTCCGAGCGCACCCCCGTCGCGGTTTCGTTGTGGGTGGCCAGCACGGCCTTGATGCGGTGCTCCTTGTCGGCGGTCAGGAACTCCTCGTAGCGGTCCGCGGGCAGCCCGCTTCCCCAAGGTGCCTCCACGACCTGGACATTGAGGCCGTGGCGCCGGCACATGTCGATCCAGCGATGGCTGAACATGCCGTATCGCGCGGCTAGCACCCCATCGCCGGCGTTCAACGTGTTGGTCAGTGCCGTTTCCCAGCCACCGGTCCCTGTCGACGGAAAGAGGAATATCTCGGCATCCTCGGTCTTCAGTATCTTTTTGACGCCGGAAAGCGCCGGTCGCAGGATCTGGCCGAACAGGGGGGAGCGGTGATCAAGCGTGGGCATATCGGCGGCCTTGCGCAGGATCTCTGGCATATTTGTCGGGCCGGGAATGAAGACAGGGTTCTGCGAATACATTGTTGTGACCTTTCGAATTTCGGCGGGACGCTAACACCAGAGCCGCCAAATTAAAATTTTTTCAAAAAAATTTTTCAGGATTTGAAATTCTTGAGAAAATAAAGCAAAGACAATACCTTACAGTTTTTCGGCGGGGCGCCGGCCGTGCGGGTGGTTATCGTGTCGGGAACGGCCAACGATCACGTCAATGCCGAATTGCGCCGACCGGCTTAGCGAGTTTCTGCTCTCGATCTGCAGGCGTGGAAGGCTTCGAAGCCGCCCGTGGCATGCCTTCAGAGCGCGCATGGAGTCGGCCATCGCAGCGACCGTGCCAACCACCGCCGTCGTTACGAAAATCGCCCTGCGCCCACTTCCCGGATCAAGTACAGTGCTGTCGAATGGCTGGAGGGCACGGCGTGTACCGGCGAGTATAGAGTCGTATCTGCTTGCGCCTCACTTGCTCGGACACTGGGGCAGCCTCAAGGTTCCTGAAACCAGCCGTCTCCTAATCGGGCTCACGACGGCGATCGGCCGAGCTTTTGTATTGCGCACGGTTCGCGCTAAGGCTTTGTTGGTGGCACCACTTTTTTAAGGGCGAAGCATGGCTCAGCAGAACATCGCAGTGATCGGCGCCGGCGCAAAGGCCGCCGCAATTGCTGCGAAAGCCTATTGCCTACAACAGGAAGGAAAGGAGATCTCGGTTACCGTATTCGAGCGCTCTGAGATTGATGCCAATTGGTCTGGTCGACACGGCTACACAGATGGCATTAAGCGTCTCTGCACTCCAGCTGAGCGTGATCTTGGCTTCCTGTATCTGCCAACCTTCGGAAGAAATATTCGACCAGTTTCCTGGCCGTATCATTGAGCGGATCATTCTCGGCGGTTTGGGAAAGCGTGGTCTTAAGCTTTTGCGTCGAGATCAGCTTGGCACTGCCCGAATACCGAAGCCGGATTGCCGACCCGCGAAACCTCGCACCGTCCCTACGCCAGTATGAACTGGATCAGGTTCAACGGGTCACTGCGCGCTATCAGCAGTATCTCAGCCCCTTGCCGGGACCCCCCCTTGGTGAGGCGTCTAGGTTGGACGATGCGAAGTCGCTCTGTCAATTCTTGTGGCGGCAGGCTGGTCCTGTTTCGACAATCGGCTGCCGGCGGCGATCTGATGAAGGTGGGACGAAACGGGACGGCATGTCGTCCAGGTTCGACAAAAATGGTGACGCTGGATAAATGCCGAGTGTCACGCTGCAGCTACGCTGCTTTCCGCGATGTTCTTAAGACGAGACGTCGCCTTATCCTGAGGAGCTTTTCCGTGTCGGGCATAAACAGTTCACTGCTTCGCCATCTCAAGCAACCGGATCTGTTTGCCGCGCTGGATCGAGTGGCATCCCGGGACGACCAAGGGGATCGAGGTGTCTTCCGGGTCTTCAACCCGTCGACCGGCGAATTGCTTGCTGAGCTTCCCGACATGGGCGTCGAACAAACGAAGGCTGCGATCGACAGAGCCCATGTCGCGCAAGGCAAATGGGCGGCTCTGACCGCCCGCGATCGCAGCGACACATTGTGGTGCTGGCACCAGCTGATCCTGGATCACACCGATGACCTGGCTGCAATCCTGACCGCCGAAATGGGCAAGCCACTGCCCGAGGCGATATCGGAAGTCTCGCATGCCGCCGCTTACCTGCAATGGTACGCGGAGGAAGCCAATCGCATCTATGGCGAGACGATTTCCGCGCCGTCGACGGATCGGCGAATGCTGGTCATCAAGCAGCCGATCGGGGTCGTTGGCACCATCACGCCCTGGAACTTTCCTGCCTCGATGGTTGCCCGCAAGATTTCACCGGCGCTAGCCGCTGGCTGCGCGATCGTCCTGAAACCGGCCGAGCAGACCCCGCTCGTCGCCGGCGCGATGTTCGCGCTTGCCGCGGAGGCAGGCTTTCCAGATGGCGTCGTGAATCTAATCTACGCCTCGCAAGGTGCGGCGGTCGGGCGCGAACTCTGCGCCAATCCAAAAGTGCGCAAGATCAGTTTCACGGGCTCGACCGAAGTCGGGCGGTTGCTGATGCGCCAGTGCTCGGATCAGGTCAAGAAGGTCAGCCTTGAACTCGGTGGGAACGCGCCCTTCATCGTCTTCGACGATGCCGATGTCGACGCCGCCGTCGACGGTGCAATCCAGGCAAAGTTTCGAAATGCCGGGCAGACCTGCGTCTCCGCCAACAGGCTCTATGTGCAAGCCGGCGTGCATGATGAATTCGCCGCCAAATTCACGGCGCGGGTTCGCTCGCTCCCGGTTGGCGACGGCTTCGAGCCGGGTACCGCCATCGGGCCGCTGATCGACACGCAGGCGCTCGCCAAGATCGAAGCTCATATTGCCGATGCCATCCAAAAAGGCGGAGCGATCCGCTGCGGCGGAGGCCGGGTAGGTGAGGGCGGCACCTTTTTCGAGCCGACAGTTCTGACGGACGTCACTGGTGAAATGCTGCTGGCGCAAGAGGAGACCTTTGGGCCGCTCGCACCCATCATCCGCTTTGAGGATCCCGATCAGGTCGTGCGCGAGGCCAATGATACGATCTACGGCCTCGCCGCCTATTTCTATGCCTCAAACCTCAAGCGCGTCTGGCACGTGGCCGAGGCCCTCGAATACGGCATGATTGGCATCAACACCGGCCGAATGTCGTCGGAAGCCGCCCCCTTCGGTGGCATGAAGCAATCAGGGATTGGTCGTGAAGGTTCCCGACATGGCTTGGAGGAGTATCTCGAAATGAAGTATCTGTGTATGGGCGGAATCTAGTTCAAGGATTCCTGGACCAGACTTCGCCACTTGGGCATTGGCCGAAGCTAGACGCCGACCACGAGCGCTCCGCCGGTAAGACCTGCGCCGGCTGCAGTCAGAAGCAGTTTCTCGCCCGACCGAAGGGGATTGGCACTGTGTGCAACAGAAAGCGATAGCGGGATGGTTGCGGCCGACGAGTTCCCATAGCCGGCAATGGTCTTCACGATGCGCTCATCCGGGATGTCCAGCGACTTGCCAACCGCGTTGAAGATGCGGGCATTTGCCTGGTGCGGAACGAAGCGGGTCATGTCCGGCGCCGAAAGACCGGCTGCCGCAAGCGCCTCGTCTGAACAGCGGCTCATCATCTCGACGGCCTTGGCGAAGACGTCGCGACCGCTCGCGATGGTCATGCGGGTTTCGGCGATGTCGATCTCTTCCGCGAACGGACGGTTGCTGCCGCCCGCTGGAATGTGGATCAGACCGTAAGCAGAGCCGTCAGCGGCAAAGGCGGAGCCGAGGATGCCGTGGCCGGGATCGTTTGACGGCGCGAGCACGATCGCGCCCGCGGCGTCGGCAAACAAGACGGCACTTGCGCGTTCCGCTGGATTGATCCGACGGCTCAATATGTTGGCGGCGATGATCAGGGCTGGCTTGTTGTTGAGACGCACGAAGCCATCGGCGAAAGCCATGGCGTAGACGAATCCCGCGCAGGCCCCGGCGAGGTCGATACCGCCTGCCTTTTCGAGGCCGAGCTTGTGCGCCACCAGTGGCGCGCTGGGCGGCAGCAGATGATCAGGCGTCGAAGTCGCAAGCACAAGCAGCCCGATCCGCTTGCGATCGATACCGGCGTTCTGCAGCGCCATCTCGCCTGCCTTTGTCGCCAGTCCGGAAAGCGTGTCGCCGGGCTCTGCCCAGAAGCGCGAGCGGATACCGGTGCGCGCCTCGATCCAGCCAGCCTCCAGCCCGAGGCTTGCCTCGATCTCGGCGTTGTCCACCTTGCGCGCCGGCACGTGATGGCCGAGGCCTGTGATGCGCGCCGTGCGGTTCATCTTTTGTCGCCCGCAAGTCCGGCCGCCTCGTCGATAGTGTCGTAGAGCCGGTCAAGCTCGCTCGACGTCACGCAGTAGGGCGGCAGCACGTAGATGACGTTGCCGAGTGGCCTGACCAGCAAGCCGCGCTCGAGGAAGAAGGCGCGCAGCCTTGGGCCGACCGCGGCGAGATAGCCGGCATTGCCGACGCGGAGGTCGAGCGCGGCGATGGTGCCGGTCGTGCGCACATTCTCGAAACGCGGATCCTCTTTGAACCGCGCCACCTTTTCCGCCTGCATGCGCGACAAGGCGGCCACGCGTCCCGCCACTGGCTCGCTGTTCCAGATGGCGACATTGGCGAGGGCCGCCGCGCAGGCGATCGGGTTGGCCGTATAGGAGCTCGAATGGAAGAAGGTCCTTGCCCGATCGCTGGAGTAGTGCGCGCGGAAGATCGCGTCCGTGGCAAGCGTCGCCGCGAGCGGCAGTGAGCCGCCCGTCAGGCCCTTAGAGGTGCACAATATGTCGGGCACGACCGCCGCCTGTTCGCAGGCGAACATGGTGCCGGTGCGGCCCCAGCCTGTCATGACTTCGTCGGCGATGAAAAGCGTTTCGGAGCTCTCGGCAATGCGCTTGAGTTCGCCAAGCACCGAAGCCGGATACATGAGCATGCCGCCGGCGCCAAGCACCAGCGGCTCGACGATCAAGGCGGCTACCTCGCGGTCGCGCGCCAGCCGTTCGAAAGCGTCGAGTGTTTCCTGCTCCCGGCCCGAAGCGGGGAAGGGGATGGTGTCGACTTCGAACAGCAGCGGTTCGTAGGCGGCATTGAAGACGCCGCGCGCGCCGACGCTCATCGTGCCGATGGTGTCGCCATGATAGCTGTGCTCCATGACGACGATGCGCGAGCGCGGCGCGCCATTGTTGCGGTGAAAGCCGAGCGCCATCTTCAGCGCCACCTCGACACTGGTCGAACCGCTGTCGGAGTAGAAGACCCAGTCGAGTCCCTTCGGCGCCATATCGACGAGCGCCGAGGCCAGGCGTTCGGCGGGCTCATGGCTGAGGCCGGCGAAGATCACCTGGTCGAGTGTCTCGGTCGCGTTCCGGATCGCTTCCACGATCCTCGGGTGGCGGTGGCCGTGGGTGATAACCCACCAGGACGAGATTGCGTCGAGGATGCGCTTACCTTCGCGTGTCTCGACATAGGCGCCCTCGGTGCGCGCGATCGTCGGTGGCACCGGCTCGGTCGCATGTTGGGTGAAAGGGTGCCAAACGGGGGAGGAGCTCACGCGCTTGTCTCCATGAAGTCGGAGGCTTTGAATGCGGCCCGCATCGTCGCGGCAAGTGCCCGCGGCGTCAGCGGATCAAGCCGCGGCAACCGGCCGAGCACCCGCACCTTGCCCATCTCGGCAATGGTCTTTTGCGTGTCGACCATTTCGTCGCCGATGAAGGCGATGCCGAGCAATGTGATCGAGCGGGCGCGAAGAGCCTCGATAGACAGCAGCGTGTGGTTGATGGTGCCGAGCGCGGTGCGCGCGCAAAGAACGACCGGCAGTCGCCACTCCTTAAAAACATCGATGAACTTCGTCTGCCGATTGAGCGGCACCATCAGCCCGCCGGCGCCCTCGATGACCAGCGGCCTTGGTAACTCTGGAAGCGACAGCTTTGCCGCCTCGATCGCGATCCCGTCGATTTCGGCCGAGCGATGTGGCGATAGAGGCATCTTCAGACGGTACACCTCTGGCAGGACGCGCCCTGGGGGCAGGCCCGCAAGTCTGGCCACGACCTCGCTATCGGTCTCCTCATCGAGACCAGATTGAACAGGCTTCCAGTAGAAGCCGTCGAGTAGACCAACAAGACCGGCCGAAAACACCGTTTTGCCGATGCCGGTATCGGTGCCGGTCACGACGATTTGCATTCTCATCGCGCCTGCTTCCATTCCTCGGCCAGCGCATCGAAGAGCGCCGAAACATCGTCCTCACCGACATTCAGCGTCAGCGAGATGCGGAGCCTTGCGGTGCCCTCGGGCACCGTTGGCGGGCGAATGCCGCGCACATCGAAACCGCGCGACTGCAGGGCCGCTGCCAGCGCCATGGCACGGGCATTGTCGCCGACGACGATCGGCAGGATCTGGGAGCCGCTCACAGCCAGGCCCAGATCCGCGACCTTCTTGCCTGCAAGCGCCACCAGCCGGGCCAGACGCTCCCGGCGATCCGGTTCGTGGGCGACGATGTCGAGGGCCGTTGCCGCCGCCACGGCCATCAGCGGCGATGGCGCTGTAGCGTAGATGAAAGGCCGGCAGCGGTTGACCAGAAACTCGCACAGCACCGCCGGCGCCGTGACCAGCGCGCCTGATGCACCGAGGGCCTTGCCGCAAGTGTGGAGCACCACGACATTGCTGCGTCCCTCGAGATCATGCGCGAGCCCGCGCCCGTCCGGACCGTAGACGCCAGTGGCGTGCGCTTCATCCACAAACAGGAATGCATCGTGGCGATCCGCAGCTTCGATCAATTCATCGAGCGGAGCCTTGTCACCGTCCATGCTGTAGAGGCTTTCGACAACGATCCAGGCGTGGCCCACGCCGCCCCTGGCGCGCCAGGTGCGGATAACATCGTCAACGGCGTGGGTGTCGTTATGCGCAACTTGCGTCACCTCCGCTCTGCCGGCTCGTGCCCCTTCATGCGCGCTGGCATGGATAAGTTCGTCCAGCACGATCAGGTCGCCCTTCTGGGGCAATGTCGTCAGCACCGCGAAGGTGGCTACATAGCCGCCACCAAAGAACAGGGCGCGTTCGGCGCCGAAGAAGCCAGCCGCCTTGGCCTCGAGCGCCTCATGCTCGGGGTCGTTGCCGCGCAGCAGCCGCGAACCGGTCGCCCCAATGGGCGTGCCGGCAGCGAGTGCTCCCGCGACCGCCTCCACCATACGCTTCGAGCGGGCAAGGCCAAGATAATCGTTGGAGGCAAAATCGAGGCCTTTGCGGTCGCTCAGGGTTCGCAACCGGCTCTTGCGGGCCAGTCCGCGCAGGCTGACTTCGTAGCGATCCAGCAAGGCTCGGCCGTCCGCTCGGCCCATCACGGGGCGCCGCGCTCCATCGGCTTGATGCCCAGCCGGCGAAACAGTGCACTGTCCTTGTCTTCTCCCGGGTTATGGGCGGTGAGCAATGTGTCGCCGACGAAGATCGAGTTGGCGCCAGCAAAGAAGCACAGCGCCTGCATCTCGTCGCTCATCGCCGTACGACCAGCTGAGAGCCGCACATGCGATTTAGGCATCATGATGCGGGCAAGCGCGATTGTGCGCACGAATTCGATCGGTTCTATAGGTTCGGCCTCGCCAAGCGGTGTGCCTTCGATCGGGATCAGCATGTTGATCGGCACGCTGTCGGGCGGCTCCGGCAGGTTGGCTAAAGTCACCAACATGTCGATGCGGTCGGCCTTCTCCTCGCCCATGCCGACAATGCCGCCGCAGCAAACCTTGATGCCGCTGTCGCGAACATTGGCAAGTGTATCCAGCCGGTCGGCGAAAGTCCGGGTCGAGATGACCTCGCTGTAATAGCGCTCGGAGGTGTCGATGTTGTGGTTGTAGTAGTCGAGGCCGGCCTGCTTGAGCCGCTGCGCCTGTCCGAGGTCGAGCATGCCAAGCGTCATGCAGGTCTCCATGCCAAGCGCCTTCACGCCTTCGACCATGGCGATGACGGCGTCCATGTCGCGGTCCTTGGGGCTGCGCCAGGCGGCGCCCATGCAATAACGCGTGGCGCCCGCGTCGCGCGCCTTGCTGGCTTCTGCGATGACGCGTTGAACCTCCATCAGCTTCGAGGCCTTGAGACCGGACTGATGATGCGAGGACTGGCTGCAATAGCCGCAATCCTCGGGGCAGCCGCCGGTCTTGATCGAGAGCAGGCGCGACAGCTGCACGCGGTTGGGATCGAAGTTCTCGCGATGGACCGTCTGAGCTCTAAAAAGCAAGTCGTTGAAGGGCAAGTCATGGACAGCTTGGGCGGCTTCCCGGTTCCATTGAGGCGAGGCCCCATTGATCGGCCCGACGGCCGCGTTCAGATGCAACTCGGCGTTCATTCCGTCTCCATCGTTAGAACGTTCGATACTATCCGAGCAAACGAGCGTGGGCTCGCCATCATCCGCCTACCAGTGTCGGAACCGGGACGGCGTTGTGGGCTTCGTCGAGTATGGAAAAGCTGTAACCCCCTCCCACATTGCGATCGACTGAATAGGTCAGACGGTCAACGACACGATTATTCTCGTCGAAAGTCAGCACACGCGGTTTGAGCACCGTAAGCTCCCTTTCGTGCACATAGAGCGAATTGCAGACGATGACCTGGTCGCCGGGCTGGCAGGTGCGGGCGGCTGCGCCGTTGAGAATACAGCAGCGCGAGCCCCGTTCGCCGAGGATGACGTAGGTTGAGATCCGGGCACCTGAATTTTTGTTCCAGATATCAACGAATTCCATCGGCAAGATGCCTGCCTCCTCGCAATGTTCGGGATCGAGCGTGATCGAGCCATGGTAGTCGAGATTGGCCTCGGTGACGTAGATGCCGTGCAGTTTGCCGGCAACGATTTTGCGCATCCAATTCCTCCAAATGGTATGGGCGCAGGCGGTAAACAGCCAAGTCGAAATGAACTCGACTGCCTTTCGCCCCTCAGTTCAAAAGCTTGTTCCTGTTCATGTCCACTGCGGCATCTAAGCCGATGTCGAGGATCGGCGCGCTGTGCGTGATCCAGCCGACCGAAATCAGGTCGACCCCGGTCGCGGCAATTGCTGGTGCGGTCTGCACCGTCACCCCGCCAGATGCCTCGGTGATTGCGCGCCCCCCGACCATCGTCACCGCCTGGGCCAGTTGTTCTACGGACATGTTGTCCAGCAGTACCGCGTCGACTCCCGTCGCTAGTGCAATATCGAGCTGTTCAAGCGTGTCGACCTCGACCTCGACCTTCACCATGTGGCCTGCAGCCGCCCGCGCTCGCTCTATTGCTGTCCTGATGTCGCCAGCGATGGCAATGTGGTTGTCCTTGATCAGCATGGCGTCATCCAGCCCGAAGCGGTGATTGGCGCCGCCGCCGGCGCGCACGGCATATTTTTCCAGCGCGCGCAGGCCAGGCGTCGTCTTTCGCGTGCACGCGACCTTCGCCTTGTGGCCGCGCACAGCCTCGACGATCGCCGCCGTGGCCGTCGCAATGCCGCTCAGGTGGCAGAGGAAGTTGAGCGCCGTGCGCTCGGCGGCGAGCAGCGCGCGCGCCGGTCCGCTCACGCTGGCGATCGTCTCGCCAGCCGCGACGTCGCTGCCGTCAGAGCGCAAGATCTCCATATCGATCGTCGATTCGACCAGTAGGAAGGCGAACGCTGCCAGATCGAGCCCGGCAACGATACCTGGCTGGCGCGCCCTGAGCGCAAGCGTGGCGGTGCTATCCGGGGGAACAACCGCATCGCTGGTCAGGTCGCTACCTCTGCCGAGGTCTTCCAGAAGCGCAAGCCGCGCGATCGGTTCGATGACGAACGAGGGAAGAGGCGAGATTGATTTCAACTAGGCTATCTCCGCTAGGGGCCAGCCGCAAAGCGCGGCCGCAGCCTCGAGTATCATGTCCAGTGTCAGGCGCGACGGGCTGTTGGTTGCCTCGTGCCGGGGAAAATCGATCCGGAAATGCGAGCCCCGGCTTTCCTCTCGCTGAAGGGCTGCGATTGTCATCATCAGCGCGACCAGCGCTGGATCTGAGGCGACATCCCGACCGGCGGCAATCGGCGCCAGGGCCTTTGCCGCTGCGCTCAGCGTCCGGCCGTCGCGCTCGACGCCGAGCGCACGCGAAGCGATCGCTCGAACGCGCGAGCCATCCGGCCGTGGTGGTACAATCGCTGGCCTCAGCCGCCTGTTCGTGCCTGACGGCGCGGCAGCGACGCTTGCCGCGACCCAGGCGGCTGTTGTTACGGCTTCGATGAGCGAGTTGCTGGCAAGCCGGTTGGCTCCATGCAGTCCGGTCCTGGCGACCTCGCCACAGGCCCACAAGCCGCGAAGCGAGCTGCGGCCCCCGGTGTCCACGGCCACGCCGCCCATGTGATAGTGCGCGGCGGGACGCACGGGGATCAGCTCCACGGCAGGGTCGATGCCGGCCTCGCGACAGAGCAATGCAATCGCCGCGAAGCGATCGGCGAACCTTGGACCGAGGCATTGCCGGGCATCGAGGAACACGCGATGCCCGGCGCCAAGCTCGCGCCATACGCCCCGCGCCACGACATCGCGCGGCGCCAACTCACCCGCGGGTGTATCGGCGAGGAAGCGCCGGCCCAGTTCGTCGACGAGGACTGCGCCTTCACCACGCACTGCTTCGCTGATCAATGGCATCGGGCGCCGCGGTCCGTCGAGCGCGGTCGGGTGGAACTGCACGAATTCAAGATCGGCGAGTTCCGCGCCGGCGCGCGCGGCAAGCGCCAGGCCTTGGCCGAATGAGCCGAGCGGGTTCGTGGTATGGTGGAACAGCCCGCCTACGCCTCCGGTGGCAAGCACTACACGGCCTGTCGGCAGCGTCATCGCGTCGCCGTTGCCGACGGCAAGCACGCCGGCGATTTCGCCGTCTTCGACAAACAGGCGTCTCGCCTCGATGCCTTCGAGGATGGCGATCGACGGTGTGTTTCGTGCAACGGCAGTGAGCGCGCGGGCCAGTTCACGACCGGTGGCGTCGCCGCCGGCATGGACGATGCGCCGCCGCGAATGCGCGGCTTCGAGACCGAGCAGGAAGGTGCCGTCGGCAGCATGGTCGAATCCGACGCCCAGCCGCGCGAGATGCTCAATCGCTTTCGGCGCCGCCTCGACGACACGCCTTACGGCCTCCTCATCGCAGAGGCCATCGCCGGCCGCGAGCGTGTCGGCCAGATGCAGGTCCGGGCTGTCATCGCTGCCGAGGCTCGCCGCAATCCCACCCTGGGCAAGCGCGCTGGAGGTTTCGTCTCCCAGCGTGGTTTTTGAGATCAGGACGACCGGCTCCGGGGCGAGATGAAGCGCCGTCATCAGCCCCGCAATACCGCCGCCGATGACGACCGGCCGGCCGTGGAGGTTGTCCATGGTCATATGGCGAGCATCCGCTCCACTGCCCGGCGCGCGCGGCCAGCGACATCCGCATCGATGGTTACGATGTGGCGGTTCTGCTCAAGTGCTGTGCGGATGTTGGCGAGCGTTATGCGCTTCATGTGCGGGCAGAGGTTGCAAGGTCGCACGAAGTCGACTTCTGGATGTTCGACGGCGACGTTGTCGCTCATCGAGCATTCGGTCATCAGCACCACGCGCGCGGGCTTGTGCCGTCCGACATAGTCCGACATCGCCGCCGTCGAGCCGGCGAAATCCGCTTCCGCGACAACCTCCGGCGGACACTCGGGATGGGCAAGCACCGTGACGCCGGGATGAGCCTCGCGTAGCTCGCGGATGTCGGTGGGTGTGAAGCGCTCATGCACTTCGCAGTGCCCCTTCCAGGCGATGATCTCGATCTTCGTCTGAGCCGCGATGTTCCTTGCCAGATATTCATCGGGCAGCATGATTACTCGCGGTGCTCCGAGCGATTCCACCACTTGAAGCGCATTGCTCGATGTGCAGCAGATATCGGACTCGGCCTTCACGGCGGCAGACGTATTGACATAGGTCACAACCGGAACGCCTGGATAGCGCTGCCGCATCAGGCGCACGTCCTCAGCCGTGACCGACTCTGCCAGCGAACAGCCTGCGCCGAGATCCGGGATAAGCACGGTCTTGCCCGGATTGAGCAGCTTCGCCGTCTCGGCCATGAAGTGCACGCCGGCAAGCAGGATGACATCCGCATCGACCGACATGGCCTTGCGGGCAAGCGCCAGGCTATCACCGACGATGTCGGCCACGCAGTGGAAGATCTCGGGCGTCTGATAGTTGTGCGCCAGGATGACGGCGTTGTGCTGGCGCTTCAACGCGAGAATGGCGTCGATGTCGTCCGTGAAGGCTGGCCATTCGATCGGCGGGATCACCCGCCGGACGCGATCATAGAGGGATGCGGCGGTCGAAAGCGAAACAGGCATCGGCGCTCCAATTATGCTCTAAATGAGTATAATTTGGCTATATTCTTATTATGAGAATAATGGCTGTCAAGCGCGCGATAGTGGTAATTTCGTCCCCGCGACAACCCGCTCGTCGAGAACCGCATGGCGGAAGCGGAAAAGCTTAGCCGGCCTCCCGACCGTGTCCGCTGTCGTTTCGCCCGTTTCCTCGACCAGTTCATGCTGCTCGATAAGGCGTCGGAAGTTCGGCTTGTGGAGCAGCCTTCCGGAGAGCGCCTCCACGGTTCGCTGCAACTGGAGCAAGGTGAAAACGGGCGGCATCAGCTCGAATACGACAGGGCGATATTTGATCTTCGAACGCAACCGCGCGATCCCCGTCGCCAGGATGCGCCGATGATCGGCTATCATCGAAGTCCCGGCTATTGGAAGGGACGCGCTCTGTTCCGACCGCGTCGCCTCTTCTACCAGGGCTGCCTCGTAGAGAAGTTCGTAACGTTGCAGGACGAGTTCCTCATTCCAGTCGCGACCGTCAAAGCCAAACGCGATTGCTGCGCGCTGCCGACGCTCGCGCCTCACTGGGACGTGGGCGGCCCCCTCAGCCCAGGCAAGCAGGCGCGGCTGCAGAATGTCCCCGACCACCGCAGGGGCTCCAGAGCGGTGGTCTTCCCAAGGAAAATAATCGTACCAGCTTCGCCATGCGGGCTTGCGCGAGGCAGCAGAATGCTCCACGCGCGTGAGAGCAAGATAGCTGATCGAGATCACCCGCTGTTGGCGCTGCTCTCCGAGCCTGTCACGGTCGGCAAATGTGTAAAGCTGCTCGATATAGCCGAGCTGATGGCCGGTCTGCTGCTCCACCCAGGCACGCAGGCCGAACTGAAGCGAACGGTGACCGAGTTCAAAAGGGCCGGAGGGCAGGGCAGTATTGGGCTGCCCGACTGTGAGGATGCCAGGTCCCTGATCCGTCATCGCTACGACGACCGCGATCAGATCCACGTGTGCGTCGTGGGCCTTTCTCGAGGGTTTTTCCTTCGTAGTCGCGACTGGCTGGTCCTGCATATCCACCCGAAACGTTCAACACCTCCGCTGATTGGAGGACGGAGTGAATCGCACCGAAATTGGACCGCACGCCGAGGGGCGTCAACCCGCTTACTTTGGACGCCAGAGGCGTCAAGTGGGAACGATCGTTTGCAGCAAAAACGGCCGGCGCCACGCTGGACTGAGATTGGTTTGTACCTCAATCATCCAGAATTCGGCGTTCCGCTTACAGGCTGAAGCTGAACGCGTCGCGCATGTCGCGAACAGCAGTTTCGACCTCACACCAGCCGCTTGCGCTGTGGAATAGAGACACTGCATTGTTTTGAAAATTAGTCCGGTTGCCAATCCTTAGGTTCGCCAGACCATACGAGATCATACGAAGGATATGGGTTGGCTAACCATCCAGCAAGTCATTGATTTAATTGGAATTTGACAATCTCAGCAACTAACACGATCGTTGTCTATCAATGGGTTACGAAGCGGTTCGCCACAGCCGACGAGGACTTGGTTCAGCCACTCGCCAAGGGCCGTCTGTTTTATGCCGAATGGCATTCGTGGACGCCCCCTCGGACGCAAGCGGTTTTGGCGGTAGGTACGATGTCGGATGCTGCCATCTGTCCGGCCTCCTGATGCAGCCATCGGCTGCGGGCCCCTATGGGAGTTCGCGGACTGGATCCACATCAGCTTTCCGCGCTTGGGTAGCGCTCTGCCATTCCCTGGTTCTCCCAGCCCCGTCTCGCCGACTGTTGTGCCATACCCTCCTTCGACCGACCTCGCGTCTCCCACAGCCTCTGACGTCGATCCCGGCTTACGCCGCGGCCGCCGCCGGAGCTCGATAAATTCCGCCCTTCGCCAGAAGGGCCCAAACAATGCGCGCCATCTTGTTGGCGAGCGCCACCGTCACCAGCATGCGCGGCTTGCGCTCCAGCATTCGTTCCAGCCAGGATCCCTTGGGAGTTCCGCGCCGCGACGCCTGTTTGACGACGGCGCTGGCACCGATGATCAGCAGGCGGCGCAGTGTTCGCTCGCCCATCTTCGACGTCGCGCCGGGCTTCTGTTTGCCTCCGGTCGATCGCTGCGACGGTGTCAGACCCAGCCAGGCCGCGAAGTCGCGACCCTTGGCGAAGGTCTCGGCAGCGGGAGCGAGGGCGGTCAAAGCCGTCGCGGTGATCGGCCCGATACCGGGAATAGTCATCAGCCGGCGCGCCGTCTCGTCCTCTCGGGCACGGCGAGCGATCTCCCGGTCAAGATACGCGATCCGCTCGTCCAGCTCGGCCAGGAGGTCCAGCATGAGGCGGAACATCGCGACCGCCGTCGTCGGTAAGGAGGCGGCTATCTCCTCCTCGAGCATATCGCCGAGCATCGAGATGTAGGACACTCCCTTTGGCGCCACCCAGCCGTACTCGGTGAGGTGACCCCGGATGGCGTTGACGAGCTGGGTTCGCTGGCGAACCAAGAGATCGCGGGTCCGGAATACGAGGGCGAATGCCTGCTGCTCTGCGCTCTTCACGGCCACGAAGCGCATGGTCGGACGCTGCGCTGCCTCGCAGATCGCCTCGGCATCCACCGCATCGGTCTTCTGCCGCTTCACGAACGGTTTGACGTAGGCGGGTGGGATCAGCCGCACGTCATGGCCGAGCGCCATCAGTTCACGGCCCCAATGATGCGCACCGCCGCAGGCTTCCATAGCCACGGTGCAAGGCGATTGCGCGGCGAAAAAATCGAGCACCTTCGCCCGGCTCAGCCGCTTCGAGAAAATGCCTCGACCGCGTGAATCCGAACCATGCGCATGGAACACATTCTTCGCGATATCCAAACCGATCGTGGTAACCTCAGGCACGGACGCCTCCCTTCGAATGGGTTGTAACACTCCATTCTGGCACAGCGATGCCGTCGGGGGCGTCCACCCCATCAGCTTTGCGCCCCATCGCAGTCATTAAGGTCAGGTGCTTGTCGGCTGGAAGCGGACACTCGGATCAGCTTTCAGCAACGGAGGGCTCTTGCCGTGGTAGCCGGACGTCGAAGTGTCTAGCGCTTCACTGGAGCCGTGCTTTCCCTGACGATTAGCCGGATTGCCAGTTCGCGTTGCCTCAAATGCAGTCGCTGCGACGGCGATGCCAGGATGTAGTCAGCGGCAATTCGGCCCATGTCCCGAGCCGGCACCTCCAACGTGGTCAATTCCGGTGAGGTGAGCTCTGCGATCTCCAGATTGTCGAAGCCGACGATCGAGACCTCCCCGGGGACAGCGATGCCGGCGGCGTGACAGTATTTGATGGCGCCGGCCGCAAGGATATCGCTGCCACAAAACACCGCCGTCGGTCTTGCGCCTTCTTCCATGAGCCGCTGCATGCAGCGCCGACCGTCACCTAGCCTGTAGGCCCCTTCGACAACCGGAACGCCTGCACGGTCGATGCCTGACCGCTCGAGTTCATTCAGGAAGCCGTCGCGGCGACCGGCTGCGCGATCATTGTCCCGGGTGATGCCTGCGATCATCGCGAACCGGGAGTGGCCGAGGTCGAGCAGGTAGCGCGCCGCCGTGCGCCCAGCCTTCTCGTTGTCGAAGCCTACCGCGGCGCCCGACTCGATTGCCCTCGACGTGTATGTGTAGACATAGTCGATACGCTTCTGCTCGAGCATCGCGAGCGTGGCAGCCAGGTGCGTGGATCCAACCAGCACCACCGACTCGACACCGCGCTCGACCAGCAGGCGAGCCTGCTCGTACTCGAGATCGATGTCGTAGCCCGAGGTGTTGATGATCAGCGAAACGTCCTTTTCCGAAAGCCGGGCCTGAAGTCCGTCGACCATCGTGGCGTAGATCGCGTGGTCCAAGGTCGGGATAATGGCGCCGACCAGCCTTGTTCGCGTGGATCGCAGCGCCCTGGCGGAGCCGTTGGGCACATAGCCAAGTTCCCGGGCGGCTCGCAGCACGCGATCGCGAACGGCTTCATTGACCTTCGGATTGCTGTTCAGAACGCGCGAAACAGTGGCCGGCGAGCAGTTCGCAAGCCGTGCCACGTCGATCAGTTTGGCGCCGCCGTCTTCGATATCCATTGAGTATGGCCACTGCCGACTTCGAGAAACCGTTTTCTAGATCGCACAATTTCTTTCAGGCCGCCACACGTCTTTTTTGATGAAAAGTCGAGAAACATGGTTGACAGTGCCGAGAAAAGCTGTGAAAACGATTTCACAAGAGCGCACCGTAGCGCCACACCCAAGGGAAGAGACATGCTCAGCGGGATCAAGATCGTCAGCTTCTGCCATTTCCTGCAGGGTCCCGCGGGTGCCCAATACCTGGCCGACATGGGCGCCGACGTCGTCAAGGTTGAACCGATAGATGGCGCTCATGAGCGTCGCTGGTCGGGAGCCGACGTGTATGTCGAGGGCGTCAGCGGCTTCTACCTGTGCGCCAACCGCAACAAACGTTCCATCGGCATCGATCTGAAAAGCGCCGAGGGCAAAGAGGTCGCGCGCCGGCTGATCGCCGGGGCCGACGTGGTCATGGAAAATTTCCGGCCAGGCGTGTTCGCCAAGCTTGGCTTCGACGACGAAGTGCTTCGCGCGATCAACCCCAGGCTGATCTTCGCCTCGGCCAGCGGGTTCGGCGCCACCGGACCGATGGCGCTGAAGCCCGGCCAGGACCTTCTCGCTCAGGCGCGGTCAGGCCTCATGAGCGTCACCGGCACGCCCGATGGGGGCCCGACGCCCGTCGGTGCGGCGATCGTCGACCAGCATGGCGGTGCGCTGCTGGCGATGGGCGTTTTGGGCGCGCTGGTGCGCCGGCTTCGCGACGGCAAAGGCGCGCGGGTCGAGGCCAGCCTGATCAATTCGGCGATCGATCTGCAAGGGGAGCCTCTTGTCAACTATTTCGCGGGCGGCATGAGCCGTGACGTCCTGAAGCGAGAGAAGAACCTCGCCACCTGGTTTCACGCCGCGCCCTATGGCGTTTATCCCGCCGCCGACGGCCATGTCGTGATCTCGCTCTGCGACTCCTTGGTGCTGGCCGAGGCGCTCGACAGCGACGGTCTGCGCGAGGTCGCCGATGTCGACCGATACGCAGATCGGGATGAATACGCTCGCCGACTGTCTCGGGCCACGGCGACCTTCTCGGTAGCGGACCTTGCCGATCGTTTCGACCGCCACGGCATCTGGTGGGCGCCGATCAACTACTATGACGACCTGCTGGCCGATCCGCAGCTAAGCCACGCTCAGGTGTTCCGCCAGGTCACCGTGCGCGGCCGCACCATCTATCTGGTCAATCATCCCAACCGCTACGACGGCGAGGCGCCGTCGCTGCGATGCCTGGCTCTCGAGATCGGCGAGCATACTCGCGAGATCCTGGACGAGCTCGGCTACGCCGAAGGCGAAGTTCAGAGCCTGCTGGCATCGAAGGCGGTGGTCGCCGCGAGCGGCCTCGGCGATGCCGTGGAAAGGAAGGCGTCATGATGTTGAACCAGGCTGCTCCAGCGGTCGCGGGGATGGCTGGACGACAGCCTTCCGGGGACCGCGGCCTTGCTGTCGTCACAGGCGGCCGACGCGGCATCGGCCGCGCCATCTGTTGCGAACTTGCACGCGTGGGCTTCGACATAGCAATTGTCGATATTGTCGAGGACGAGAACGCCGGCGAGACAGTCGATCTCGTGCGCGGGCTCGGGCGCAATAGCATTTTCTACCGCAGAGACATCTCCGAGACATCGGGCAATGCCGCCTTTGTCGAGCGCCTCGAAGGCGACCTGGGCGAGATCAACTGCTTGATCAACAATGCCGGTGTGCAGGTGAGCGTGCGCGGTGACCTTCTCGATGTCACCGAGGAAAGCTTCGACCGGCTGATCGGCGTCAACCTGCGCGGCACATTTTTTCTCACTCAGGCAGTCGCCCGCGCGATGCTTTCAAGGCCGCAAACCGCGTCGGAGCGATCGGTCGTGACGATCACCTCCGCCAATGCAGGCCTCGTCTCGCCGGAGAAGGGTCCGTACTGCATATCCAAGGCCGGGCTCTCGATGGCCTCGCAGCAGTTTGCGATCCGCCTGGCGGACGCCGGCATCCGGGTGCACGAGATCCGCCCGGGCTTGATCCAGACCGACATGACCGCGGACGTCTACGAGAAATATTCGTCGCAGGTCGAGGCGGGCCAGTTGTCGGCGATCCGACGCTGGGGCCAGCCGCAGGACATTGCTCGCGCCGTGGCGACCTTGGCCGCAGGGGGCCTGCCGTTCAGCACGGGGGACATCTACCACATCGGCGGTGGCATGCAGATCCACCGTTTGTGAGCTTTTTTGGACAAGACGTGAAAACGATTTCTTGAGGTCCTAAGATGAAAGACGCGGTTCTTGAGATGCGCGGCATCCACAAGCGCTTTCCAGGCGTCTACGCCCTGAATGACGTCAGCTTTGTTGTGCGCAAGGGCAGCGTGCATGGCGTGATCGGTGAAAACGGCGCCGGCAAGTCGACGTTGATGCGCGTTCTCTCGGGCGCTTTCCTTGCCAATGAAGGCGAGGTGGTCGTCGACGGCACCATCGTGCCTACGCCAACGCCCGAACGGATGCTCGAGCTTGGAATCGCCGTCATCTACCAGGAGCTCGCTCAGGCGCCGCATCTGACGGTTGCCGAGAATATCTTTCTTGGCCGCTTGCCCAAGGGCAGGCTCGGCATCGTCGACTGGCGCAAGGCCAAGGCCGCGGCGCGCGAGGTGTTGGACCGATTGGGTTTCCGCGTCGATCCAGGTGCCCGGATCGATGCGCTAAGCGTGGCCCAGCGCCAAATGGTGGAGATCGCGAAGGCGATTGCACGCGAAGCGCGTATCGTGGTGCTCGACGAACCCTCCGCGGTCCTGGGCGACGCCGAGTTGGAACACCTGTTCACGACGATCCGGCGCCTCAGCGCCGAACAGGGTGTGTCCTTCATCTACATCACGCATCGTCTCAAGGAGCTCTACGAGATCTGCGACGAGGTCACCGTGTTGCGCGACGGTAGAGTCGTCGCCTCCATGCCGCTGGCGCAAACGACAACCGCCGACCTCATTCGCCATATGGTTGGACGCGAGCTCAAGGACGTCTTTCCACCTCGCCCGAAGCCGGGCCAAGACATACGCCTGGAGGTGCGCAACCTCTCTCGGGCCGGCGTGCTGAAGGACATTTCTTTCGATGTCAGGCGCGGCGAGATCGTTGGTATCTGCGGCCTCGCCGGGGCCGGGCGCACGGAGGTGCTGCGCGCAATTGCCGGCGCCGACGCGATCGACAGCGGCGAGATCTGGATCGACGGTAAGGTGGTCGCGGTCGACGGGCCGCGTGCGGCGCTCGCGCAGAAGATTGGCTTGCTGCCGGAAGATCGCAAGACAGAGGGTCTTTTCCTCGAACAATCGGTTGCCTTCAACGTCACCGTTTCCGAACTGGTCGCGATCGTCCAGGGCGGCCTGATCAGCCGCCGGCGCGAACAGGAGCAGGTCGCCCGTTTCATCCAGCAGATGCGCATCAAGACGCCGAGCGCCGACGCCAAGGTGCGCACGCTCTCGGGCGGAAATCAGCAGAAGTGCGGCATAGCCCGGCAGCTGCATGCAGGGACCGAGATCCTTTTGGTCGATGAGCCGACACGTGGCGTCGACGTGGCCGCCAAGCGCGAGATCTACGACCTGCTTGTTGATCTGACGTCGAAGCGCGGAGCGGCCGTCCTTATGGTCTCATCCGAACTTCCGGAAATTCTGGGCCTTTGCAATCGCATCGTCGTGATGCGGGAAGGCACGGTATCGGCGGTTCTGGAAGCGGAGGGCGCGACCGAGGAAACCATCATGGCCCATGCGGTCTGGCAGTAAGGAGCGAGACGGGCATGCGCAGCTATCAACACTTCATCGATGGACGCTTCCTCGTCGAGTCGGGTGCGGGATCGATTGAGCGAAGGGCGCCAGCTGGCGGAGGGCGGGTCGCCACTTATGCCGATGGCTCGTCGGCGGATGTCGATCTCGCCGTCGAGTCGGCACGCATCGCGTTCGAGGAAGGACCCTGGCCGCGCATGAGCGGCATGGAGCGGGCCGAGGTGCTCAATCGGCTGGCGGAGTTCATCCGCGCCAATCACGAGCGGCTGGTACGCATAGAGGTGGAAGAAGTGGGTAAACCGATAAGGTTCGCTCGCGGTGACATCGACGGTACGATCGGCCTGACCCGTTACGCCGCTTCCCTTGCCATGCAGATGGCGGGTCTGTCTTACACCAACATCGGCGAGGGCAAGACGGCTCTTGTCACGCGCGAGCCGGTCGGCGTCGTGGCGCTGATTACGCCGTGGAACTTCCCGGCGCTTATTCTATCGCAGAAGGTGCCGTTCGCGCTTGCCGCCGGTTGCACGGTGGTGTTGAAGCCTTCCGAGTTTACGTCCGGCTCGGCCTTCGAGATCGCGGCGCTGGCGGGCGAGGCGGGGCTGCCGGCCGGCGCCCTCAACGTCGTCAGCGGCTACGGCGCGACGGTCGGCGATCACCTGACCGCGCATGCGGGCATTGACTTCGTTTCTTTCACCGGATCGACGCGCACGGGCAGCCGCGTCGTTGCCAACACATCGCGTCACCTCGTCAAGTCCTCGGTCGAGCTCGGCGGCAAGTCGGCCAACATCGTCTTTGCCGATGCCGACCTCGACGCCGCCGTCGACGGCGCGCTCATGGGGGTCTTCTTCAACAACGGCGAATGCTGCGTGTCAGGCTCGCGGCTGTTCGTTCAATCGTCCGTCGCCGATGAATTCATCGCCAAAGTGGTCGCACGGGCGCGCGCAATGAAGGTCGGCGACCCGTTCGACGAAGACACCGATATCGGGGCGTTGATCGATCGCAATCATCTGGAAAAGGTGGCGGGATTCGTCAGAGGGGCGATCGAGGACGGCGCGCGGCTTGTCCTCGGCGGCAACATCGCGGCGGAGCCAGCCGGACACTTCCACGAGCCGACCATCTTCGATCGCGTCGAGCCGCGCATGGCGATCTTCCGTGAAGAGATATTCGGTCCCGTTCTCAGCATCACCCGCTTCGACACCGCGGACGACGCGGTGAGGCTGGCCAATGACACCGCCTATGGCCTGTCGAACTACATTTGGTCGAAGAACATCGACACCGTGCTGACGGTGGCCAAACGCCTGAAGAGTGGCTGGGTCCAGGCCAATACGATCATCGACGGCGCGCCACAGCTGCCGCTGACCGGCGTCAAGGGATCGGGCTTCGGCTACGAAATGGGCCAGGCCGGTTTCGAGGAATTCACACAGCTCAAGACGTTGCTGATCCAGACCGGGCCTCGCTCCCCGGTGTTTCCGATCGGAGGTGGCCGATGACCATGCCGCGCCTCATCGTTTGCGACGTCGACCGGACCTTGCTCACCCACGATTACGTGCTGCCGCAGCGGGTCGTCGATGCTGTCGGCGCGGCTCGGGACGCGGGGATCGTGGTGGTTTTGGCGACGGCACGCTCTGCGCTTGGCGTGAGGCCCTTTGCCGAGCGGCTGGGGGTCGCCGATCTCGTCGTCGCGTTCAACGGCGGCTGGATCGGCAATGTCGCAACCGGATCCGTGCTTTCACAGCATCGGGTTTCGCGCGCCGACGCCCTGCACGCCATGGCGGCTGCGCGTGCGGCAGGCGTCCGGCCGATGTGGTTCACCGGCGACGCGGTTTTCACGCTCACCGATGACCCGCTCGTCGCGCGTGAGGCCGCGGTGACGAGCGAGCCTCTAATCATAGCCGAAACGCTTGAGACGCTTCCCGGCGAGCCCGGCAAAATCATGTGCGTCGCCGGCCAGGCGTCCGACTGCGAAGCCTTCGCAGTGCTGCGCGAGACGCTTGGCGAACGGCTGTCGATATCGAGATCGCATCCGCGCCTGCTCGAGATCGGGCCACCGGGAGTATCGAAGAAGACCGGGATAAGCCTTGTCGCTGCACGGTTCGGCTTTGCGCCCGACGAGTGCGCAGCCGCCGGCGACGCGGAAAACGACCTTGAAATGCTGGCCTGGGCGGGAACTGCCATGACTGTCGCAAATGCCGTGCCGCAGGTCATGCAGCTTGCGCATTTCGTCGGATCGTCCTGCGACGAGGGCGGCCTGGCTGACGCCATAGGCTGGCTGATGCAGAGCCGGCAGCCGAGATCCGTTGCCGCGCAATGAATGGGAGGAAGGGATGGTTGAGATGACGACCAGACAAGCATCGGCCGCGCTTCAGCCGGGGTCGATCGGACGCCTGCGCGGTTGGGCGCAGAGCCTCGGGCTGCTCTGGGTCCTGATCGTGCTTTGCGGCTTCGCCATATACCTGTCGCCGAGCTTCGTTCACATGGGTAATGTGCTGAACGTCGGTCGTCAGGTCGCTCTGTTCGGCATCGTCAGCGTCGGCATGACCTTCGTTATCCTGACGCGCGGCATTGACCTTTCGGTCGGCTCGATCGTCGGCGTGGTGGCGGTGTCGACGGCGCTCATGATTTCAAATGGCGTCTCGATACCGCTGGCCGTGATCGCTGCGCTTGCCATCGGCGCTGCGTTCGGCGCCATCAACGGCGCGGGCGTCGTCTTCTTCGGCATGCCGCCCTTCATCATGACCTTGGGCACGTTGGTCATGGGGCGTGGCATCGCCATGACGATCGCCAATGGCGAACCGAAAGCACTTGGCGAAGCTGCGGAGGCCTTCGCATTTCTTGGCAGCGGCTTTCTGCTCGGCGTGCCGGTCCCGATCTGGCTTTTTGCCGCCATCGCCGCCGTCGCCTTCGTCGTCCTTCGCCACACGCCGTTCGGCCGCCAGGTCTATGCCGTCGGCTCCAACACCGAGGCCGCGCGGCTGGCAGGGATCAGCGTGCCTCGCACCTTGATGTCGGTCTATGTGATTTCCGGCCTGCTATCGGCGCTGACCGCCCTGGTTTTCGTGTCGAGGCTCACCGTCGGGGAGCCGACCGCGGGTACCAACCTTGAGCTGGAGGCAATCTCGATCGTCGTTATCGGCGGGACCAGCCTGTTCGGCGGAGAGGGTGGCGTGATCGGCACCGTGATTGGTGCGGCGATCATCGCCGTGATGGCCAACATTTTGAACCTGCTCGGCATTTCACCCTTCACGCAGCAGATCGTCAAGGGCGCCATCATCATCGCCGCGGTGATGTTCGAGGTCTACCGCCACCGCGTGCGGTCCTGACATCCAGTCGTGTCCGGTCCTGCCGCGGCAGGCCGGTTGGGGCGCCTGGAATCCTTTAACTTGAAGTCCAACGGAGGAGCTTAAGATGACCACTCGCAGACATTTCCTACTCTCGACGGCACTGGCCGCCACGCTTTTGGCAGGCGGCATGCTGACCGGCACCGCCTTCGCCGAAGAGAAGATCAAGATCGGCTTCAGCCAAGGCACGATGAACCATCCGTGGCGCGTCGCCATGGTGGAGGGCAACAAGAAATATGCGGCCGAGCATTATCCTGACGTCGACCTCATCATCACCGACGGCAACAATGACGCGTCCAAGCAGGTGGCGGATGTCGAAAACCTGATCGCGCAAGGCATCAAGGTGCTGATGATCTCGCCGCTGACCGAGCAGGCGCTGACGCCCGTCGTCAAGGAGGCCATGGATGCCGGCATCAAGGTCGTCACGCTCGATCGCAAGGTGAATACGCCGGTGACGGTCCATGTCGGCGGCGAGAATCTGCCGCTCGGCGTCGGTGCGGGCGAGTTCCTCGCCAAGAAACTGAATGGCAAGGGCGCCATTATCGAATTGCAGGGCACCGCCGGCGCATCCGCCACCATAGATCGCAACAAGGGTTTCGCCGAAGCGATCGCCAAGTTTCCGGACATGAAGATCGTCGCCTCGCAGAATTGCGACTACACCCGCGACAAGGCGGTCAAGTTCATGGAGGACATGGTTCAGCGTTTCGGGCCAGGCCAGATCCAGGCCGTATACGCGCATAACGACGAGATGGCGCTTGGCGCCATCCAGGTGCTGGAGGCGGCGGGTCGGCTGAACGAAGTGGCGGTCGTCGGCATCGACGGCCAGGAGACCGCCTTCGAAGCCGTCAAGCAAGGCAAGCTCGCCGCGACCTTCGTCTATCCGTTCGTAGCGCCGGAGGGAATCGAGACCGCCTACAAGGTCGCCAAGGGCGAGGAGGTCCCACCGACCATTACGTTACCGACGGTCTCCGTCACCCCTGACAACATCGCGCAGATGATCGGCAAGGGCTTCTGAGGCGACGATCCACATGGGACGCCGCGCGTCGCGGCGTCCCGCAAATTCTGTGAAGGGTAATTCGATGATGAGCGAGAAAAAACCGTTTGCCGCCCATGGCGTCATTCCAGCCTGCCTGATGCCGTTCAGCGCCGATCTGGCCGTTGACGAGGCTGCCTATCGCCGGCACCTTGCCGATGTCGGTTCTGTCGAAGGCATCTCCGGGATCACCATCAACGGCCATGCGGCCGAGGTGCATGCGCTCATCATCGAAGAACAGTTCCGCGCGATCGTGGTGACCAAGGATGTGTTGCAGGACCGCGTTCCCACCATCGTCGGCGTCTACACCAATTCGAGCCTGGAGGCCGCCCGCATCGCCGCCTATGCGGAGCGTGAAGGCGCTGACGCGCTGCTGGTGTTTCCGCCCGACTTCATGACGCTAGGCGGGCATCTGCGACCGGAGATGATTTACGAGCACCTGCGGCGCATCACGGATGCATCGCGTTTGCCGATAATTCTCTTCCAATATCCGCTTGCCTCGAATCTTGCCTATCCGTTGCCGACGCTCCTGGAACTTTGCCGCCGTTTCCCGTCGATCGTTGCGATCAAGGACCAATGTGGCGACGGCAACCTGCATGAACGCCAGATCCGCGAACTCAAGGCGCTCGACCGGCCCGTGAACACGCTGACCACCCACAGCGCCTGGCTGCTTGGATCTCTGGCTCTCGGGTGTGACGGGCTTCTGTCGGGTGCCGGAAGCGTCATTGCCGATCTTCAGGTTGCGCTGTTCCGCGCCGTGCAGGCAAACGACCTGAAGGCTGCCAAGGCAATCAACGACCGCATTTATCCGACGGTTCGGGCTTTCTATGATGCGCCACTTCTCGATATGCACAATCGCATGAAGGAGGCTCTCGTGATCCTGGGTCGACTGGACGAAGCCCATGTCAGGCCACCGCTGATGAAGCCCGGTATTGCCGAAATTGAAAAGATCCGCGGGCTGCTGGCCGAGGCCGGTCTCAGCGCGGGCTACAGAAAGGTCGCCTGATCGATGACAGAAGCCCTGGTGCGGACCGACGAGCCGTTTCCCGGCATTCGCCTGCTGACGCTCAATCGGCCCGAGAAACTGAATGCGCTGTCGAAGACGTTGCTCGGCGAACTGCGCGATCTGCTTGCGGTCTATGACAGCGACGCCGGAGTTGGCTGCGTGGTTTTGACGGGTGAGGGCCGAGCCTTTGCTGCGGGAGCAGACATTTCAGACATGCTGGAGCGCGGTGTTGCTTCCTACAGCGATCCCGAGCGGCTGGCTTGCTGGCGGGCAATCGAGGGCTTTTCCAAGCCGATCATCGCCGCCGTCAACGGCTATGCTCTGGGCGGCGGCCTCGAACTTGCCCTGCTGTGCGACATAGTGATCGCTTCGGAGTCGGCGAAATTTGCCACGCCGGAAATCAAGATCGGCTCCTTCCCCGGCGACGGCGGTACGCAGCGCCTGCCGCGTCTGGTCGGCAAGTCCTTCGCCATGCAGATGGTGTTGACCGGAGAGATGGTCGACGCAGCACTTGCGGAACGCAAGGGACTGGTCAGCGAGGTGGTCGCGCCTGAAAGGCTGCTACCCAGGGCGCTGGAAATCGCCGCGGCAATTGCTGGCCAATCGGCCGCCATCACCCCCTACGCCAAGAGAGCAGTGCTGGCGGCATTCGAGACCGACCTGAAATCCGGTCTGGAGATCGAGCACCGGCTGACGGTCGAGGCATTCGCCAAGGAAGACCGGGTCGAGGGCCTGCGAGCCTTTGCGGAAAAGCGGTCGCCCGTGTTCAAGGGCAGATAAGGCTCGCGATTGGGCGAATTAGTGCGGGAGAAGCCTATGTGGGATTACATCATCGTCGGTGCCGGTTCGGCGGGTTGCGTGCTGGCCAGCCGCCTGTCGGAAGATCCCGAGGTCAAGGTGCTTCTGTTGGAGGCCGGCAGTCGCGATTGGAACCCGATGATCCATATTCCCGGCGGCCTCGGCAAACTGTTCGGCTCCGGCGTCAACTGGCGCTTTCATACGGTCCCCCAGAAGAACCTCGACAACCGCTCCATCTGGTATCCGCAGGGCAAGACGCTCGGCGGGTCGAGCTCGATCAACGCGATGATCTATATCCGCTGCCAGAAGGAGGACTATGACAACTGGGCGGCGCTCGGCAATGACGGGTGGGGCTACGAAGATATTTTGCCCTATTTCCGCAAGTCCGAGGACAATGACCGGCTGGTCAACCGCTATCACGGCCAGGGGGGGCCGTTGTGGGTGTCGGACCAGGTCGGCCCGCATCCGCTGACGCGAGCGTTCGTGCGCGCGGTCCAACAGTATGGGCTTCCCTACAATCCGGATTTCAATGGCGAAACAATGTATGGCGCCGGCTTCTATCAGGTCACGTGCCGGGACGGTCGCCGGCGTTCGTCAGCAGTCTCCTATCTGCATCCGGTCAGCAATCGTGCCAACCTCACGGTCAGGACACATGCCCGCGCCACCCGCGTAGTGGTTGAGAACGGACGCGCGGTTGGCGTCGAACTGGCGGAGGGTCGATCGCGGCAAGTGCTGCGCGCCGGCCGGGAAGTGATCGTCTCGGCGGGAGCGATCAATTCGCCGCGCCTGTTGCTCTTGTCCGGCATCGGGCCGGCCGACGAGCTGAAAGCGCTTGGGTTGTCTCCGGTTTGCGATCTTCCGGGCGTCGGCTGCAATCTGCAGGATCATCTATGCACCAACGTCCATCTGACGCTGAAGGATCCGATCAGCTATGACGGTCAGGACCGCTATCCCAAGGCGCTTCTGCACGGCATGCGCTGGCTGCTCTACCGCAACGGCCCGGCCGCTTCGGTCATTGTCGAAGGCGGCGGTTTCTTCCAAACCGAGGGTGCGACCCGACCCGACCTGCAGATCCACATCGCGCCGGCAATGGTGGTGCGCGGCGGTCAAACGCGGCTCGACGGGCACGGCTTTACCATCAACTCGACGTTTCTGCGGCCGCGCAGCATAGGCTCGGTCAAGCTTCGCTCGGCCAACCCCGGGGACGAACCGCTTGTCGATCCCAATTATCTTTCGGATCCATACGATCGGGCCATGGCGCTGAAGTCGGTCCGCATCATCCGCGAAGTGCTGGCGCAGAGTGAGATCGCTAAATTCATCAAGGTCGAGCGACTGCCCGGGCCTTCCGCGAAGACCGACGAGGAGATCATGTCCTATATCAGGCAGTATGCATGCTGCGATTACCACCCTGTAGGAACCTGCAAGATGGGCGTCGACGAAATGTCGGTCGTAGATCCAGAATTGCGACTGCGCGGGATAGAAAGATTGCGGGTCATCGATTCCTCGGTCATGCCGGTGCTCATCAGCGGCAATACGAACGGGCCGACGATGATGATCGGAGAAAAGGGCGCGGATCTCATTAGAGGCGTCCGGTCCGCGCGCTCACATCCCGCAATAGAGGCGGTCGCCTGAGCCTGGAGATCGATCCGTGCAATTCCTCGTTCTGTCTCGCCGCCGGACTGACCAGTTCAGTGACACGGACTTCGAACAACTGGTGCCCAGTGAGGGTGCGCAGGCCCGCTGTCTATACAGCCTCGGCTTTACAAGGCAGATCTGGCACCGCGGCGACATCCCCGGCGCATGCCAGATCGTTGAGGCAAAGGATGCGAGTGAAGTTCACGAGAAATTGGCGACGCTCCCGCTTGTGAAAGCGGGAATGCTTGATTTCGACATTGTACCACTGAAGCCCTATGCAGGCTTCAGCAAGGTGTGACGGTAGAGGACATCATCGAGGCTGGATGCAAGGGTTCGTTTTATCGCCCAATTATCTTGAAGCGGATCGTCTGCTTGCGGCTCCAAACCGGTCACGACCATAAGCTTGATCGGAGAAATCATCTCTTCTGTCGGTCCTTAGGTTCGCCAGACCATACGAGATCATACGAAGGATATGGGTTGGCTAACCATCCCGTAAACCATTGATTTTGCTTGCCAATCTCACACCCTCCGGGCCCACCATTATCGTTAATTATCAACGGCTTGGCATTTATTTCTTCGTCTGGTTAGCCAGGTTGGTGGCGAACCTCTGCGCATCACTTTGATTTTGTTGACTTACGGTGGGCCCGAGGAATACGAAAGCTTCGTCTATCGGCAGGCGATGGAAGCCATCGGCCACACCATTCATGTGGTCTGCCCCGACAAGAACGCCGGGGACCTGATCGAGACTTCGCTGCACGATTTTGAGGGCGATCAGACCTATACCGCAAAGCTCGGTCACTATGTGCTGATCAACATGACCTTTTCAGACACCGAGAAGCAACTCGATCAGTACGACGCCGTCTTTTGCGCCGGCGGCCGCGGACCGGAGTACATCCGCACCGACAGGCGGGTTCAGGCGATCGTCCGTCATCTCCACGAAGCCAAGAAGCCGCTCTTCACCATCTGCCACGGCGTTCAGATCCTGGTCGCGGTCGATGGTGCCGTGCGCGGCAAGAAAGTAGGAGCGTTGGCGGCTTGCGAGCCAGAAGTGACGCTGGCCGGCGGCACCTATATCGACCTTTCGCCAACGGAAGCCTATGTCGACGGCACGATGGTTTCGGCCAATGGCTGGACTGCTCTCGCGGCCTTCATCCGCGAATGCCTGAAGGTCCTCGGCGGAAATGCGGCACGCCTGAGTTTTTCGGTACGCAAGATGGTACTTGGAGCGGGCGAGCGTTCGTACCGCTCCGAGTACACAACTCGGGCCGTGACTTTCATTAAACCGCTAACGCCTTGTCCTGCGCCACTCTTCGTACTCTCCTCGGGCATCGTCGTGCAGCGGATAGTAGCGCTGCAGCGGCGCGCCCTGCATGAGCTTCTCTCGGGAAAACTCTTCCCAGTCGTGATGCTTCTTTGCCTCCTCGATCACCATGGGCGCCATTGCGACGGGAACCACCACCGCCCCATCATCGTCGGCGACGATGATGTCGCCGGGGATGACTGTGACACCGCCGCAGGCAATCGGAACGTTGACGGCATTGGGATAAATGCTGGTCTGCACATGATAGTTGGGCGTCCAGCCGCGCAGCCATAGCGGCAGATCGAGCTTCTCGACATTAGGCCGGTCGCGCATGCACCCGTCGATGACGATGCCCGCGCCGCCTCTGCCCTTGAAATAGGTCGACATCATATCGCCGAAGACGCCCGACCTCATGTCGCCGCGCGCGTCCACCACGACCACGTCGCCCTCCTGTGCGTGGTAGAGCACATGCCGGTGCAGCTGCGTTTCCGGATCGGCATATTCTCCTTCGTTGAAGAGATCCGGCCGCTGCGGCAGGAACTGCAGCGTCAGCGCCGGTCCGACGATCGACTTGCCACGGTTCTGCGCGACAGGGCCGACCATGTGCGGGCTGCGAAAACCCATATGGCCAAGCGTGCCGGCAACCGTCGCGGCGCCAATCTCCTTCAGCGCTTCGATCAGGTCCTTGGGCGGCCGCGTGATGTCGGTTGTATGCGTCATTGTCGGACTCCAGGTGAGATGGAATTACCAGTTGGTGACGGAACCGTCGCGGCGCTTGAGATGCGGAGCTTCCCAGAAGCGAAAGCTCTGCGCCTGGATCGCCGCCTCGTTGACTTCGACGCCGAGCCCGGGCCGGTCGCCGACCGGATAGTCGGTGCCGTCCAGGCGAGGCTGCACGGGGAAGAAGTCTGAATTGTCGAAGCCCAGCTTCCTTTCGGGCACCCTGGTTTCGAGCCAGGCGAAGTTCGGCACCGCGGCGCCGAGATGGATGGTTGCGGCCGTGCAGACCGGGCCAAGCGGATTGTGCGGCATCAGGTCGACATAATGCGCCTCGCTCCAGCCCGCGACCTTCATCGCCTCGGTGAGTCCGCCGACATTGCAGACGTCGAGCCGGTTGAACTGGTGGATGCCGCGCTCGATGTAGGGCAGGAACTGCCATTTGCTGGCAAATTCTTCACCGATGGCAAACGGGATATCGGTCATCCTGCGCAGGGATTCGTAGGCCTCCGGCGTCTCGTCCCGTATCGGCTCCTCAAGGAAATCAAGCACTCCGCGACCAAGCTTGTTGCAGAAGCTCGCCGCCTCGGCCACCGACAGCCGATGATGATAGTCGATGCCGAGCACGACCTCGTCGCCCAGCGCCTCGCGCGCCTTGTTCAGCATGCTCGCGGTGGGGCCTATGGAATTGCGCGGCTCGAAAATGTCCTTGCTGCTCTGCTCGGCCGGGAAGAAGCGGATCGCCTCCCATCCTTGCGCGCGCAGTTCCCGCGCCCGGTCGATGGCGGCGTCGCCCTCGGCCTCGTCTCCGGTCGAGGCGAAGGTCGGAATGCGGTCGCGCTGCTTGCCGCCGAGCAACTCGTAGACCGGTACCCCCAGCGCCTTGCCCTTGATGTCGTGAAGGGCAATGTCGATGGCGGAGATCGCCGCCTGCAGAACCCGCCCGCCTTCGAAATACTGGCTGCGATACAGTTCCTGCCAGATCCGGCCGATCTGCATGGCGTCGCGGCCGATGAGGAACTGGCGATAGTGCTCGACCGCTCCGGCCACGGCCTTCTCGCGACCGCTCAGGCCGCTTTCGCCCCAGCCGGAGATGCCCTGGTCGGTCTCGACCTTGACGAGCATCTGATTACGGGTCCCGACCCACACCGGGTAGGGCTTGATTGCGGTGATCTTCATCTTCGTTGTCATTGCCCCCTCATGTCCCATGCGTGCGCTGTCTCAGTTGGCTTCGAGGGCCCTCTCGGTTTCGCTGTCGAACAGGTGCATGCGCTCCTGGTCGAACTCGAGCCAGATCTGTTCGTCAGGCGCGACGGCGATGTTGGGGGAGACGCTGATGTTGACGATGGCGCCGGAGAGGAAAGCCTGGACGAAGGTGACGTCTCCGGTTGGCTCCACCGTGTAGGCCTTGGCCGGAATAGCGCCGGGAACTGCACTCTTGTGCAGCTTGATCGTCGAATGGCGCGCGCCGAGCACCACCTTCCCGGTGGTCGCTTTCTGGACCTTGCGCGCATTCAGTTGCGACAGCGCGAGGCTCCAGCCTTCCGCGCTCGTCAGGACGGTGCCGCCGTTTACCGTCGATGCCTCCAGCGGAATAAGGCTCATCGCCGGGCTGCCGACGAAGCTCGCGACGAACATGTTGGCGGGATGGGCGAAAACCTGCGCCGGCGAATCATATTGCTGCAGAAAGCCGCCGTTCATCACCGCCATCCTGTCCGCCATGGTCACGGCCTCGAGCTGGTCGTGCGTCACATAGATGATCGTCGCCTTGAGGTCCTGGTGGAACCGCTTGATCTCGGACCGCATCTGCACGCGCAGCTTGGCGTCGAGGTTGGAGAGCGGCTCGTCCATCAAGAACACCGCCGGATCGCGCACGAGGGCGCGGCCAAGCGCCACGCGCTGCTGTTGGCCGCCGGAAAGCTCGCGCGGCTTGCGTTCGAGCAACTGCGTCATGTCGAGGACGCGAGCCGCTTCCTTGACCTTCCTGTCGATCTCGTCCTTAGGCAGCTTGCGCATCTGCAGCGGGAAGGCGAGGTTCATATAGACGGACTTCTGCGGATAGAGCGCGTAGTTCTGGAACACCATGGCGATGTCCCGATCCTTGGGGTCGAGGTCGTTGACCACCCGGTCGCCGATGAATATGTCGCCCGACGTGACGGAGGTCAGGCCCGCGACGAGATTGAGCGTGGTCGTCTTGCCGCAGCCGGAGGGCCCGACCAGCGCAACGAACTCGCCGTCATTGACCGTCAGCGAAACATCGTTGACGGCCTTGAAGCTGCCATAGGTCTTGACGAGATCTTTGAGGACCACATGGGCCATGCAGGCAGCTCCCTAGTGCTTGACCGCGCCCTCCGTAAGGGCGCGTACGAAGTATCGTTGCAGGAGGAGGAACAGCACCACGACGGGCACGCTCATAATGAAGCTGGCCGCCATCAGGCCAGGAAAGTCCGTCGTGTTCTCCGAGAAGAAGCGCTGGATGCCGACGGGCAGCGTCAGCTGTTCGTTCTTGGAGAGGAAGGTGTAGGCGTAGATGTACTCGTTCCAGGCGCCGATAAAGGAATAGATCGCGGTGGCGATGATGCCCGGCGTC
>RXJA01000609.1:12733-13899 GCA_003963455.1 Hyphomicrobiales bacterium | reverse complement strand
TTCCCAGAGCGGCGTGTTGGCCTTCTTCAGCGCCTTGATGCCCTTGTTGATGGCGTCCTGATGCGAGCCGGAGAAAGCCGTGTAGACCAGTTCGCCGACATAAGGGTGGCGCTCCGGTATCTTCAGCTGGTTCGAATATTCGTAGACATCCTTCATCCGGTTGATGTCCGAGCAGTCGAGCTCCGGATCGACGCCCTGGGTGAACATGTTGAGCGCCAGCGTGACGATGTCGACATTGCCGGTACGCTCGCCATTGCCGAACAGCGTGCCCTCGACGCGGTCGGCGCCGGCCATCAGGCCGAGCTCGGTGGTCGCGACGCCGGTTCCACGGTCATTATGCGGATGCAGCGAGATGATCAGGTTCTCGCGGTTGTCGAGATTGCGGCACATCCATTCGATGCGGTCGGCGTAGACGTTGGGCGTCGACATCTCGACCGTCGAGGGCAGGTTGATGATCAGCTTGTTGTCGGCAGTCGGCTTCACGATCTCGGTGACGGCGTTGCAGATCTCCAGCGCGACCTCGAGCTCGGTGCCGGTGAAGCTCTCCGGCGAGTATTCGAAGCGGTAGCCGCCGCCGGCCTTGGCCGCCATGTCGGTGATCATCCTGGCTGCGTCGGTGGCGATGCGCTTGATGCCGGGGACGTCTTTTTCGAAGACGACGCGGCGCTGCAGTTCGCTGGTCGAATTGTAGAAATGCACGATCGGGCGATGCGCGCCCCTCAGCGCCTCGAAGGTGCGGGTGATCAGCTCGGGCCGGCACTGCACCAGCACCTGGAGCGACACGTCCTTGGGCACGCCGCCTTCCTCGATGCACCAGCGGGCAAAGTCGAAATCCGTCTGCGAGGCGGAAGGGAAGCCGATCTCGATTTCCTTGAAGCCCATGTCGAGAAGCAGCGCGAACATGCGCGCCTTGCGCTCGTGGCCCATCGGATCGATCAGCGCCTGGTTGCCGTCGCGCAGGTCGACCGAGCACCAGATCGGCGCCTTGTCGATGATCTTGTTCGGCCAGGTACGGTCGGTCAGGCCGACAGTGGGGTAGGGTTGATATTTGCGTACTGCATCCGGCATGTGGCCGGCCACGTGCTTCCGGCTTTCAGCCTCGCCGGCGCGGATCTCTTCTCGTGCGTTCATCGTCTCTTCTCCGGGCGGCTCGCAGGTTCGCCTTT
>RXJA01000609.1:0-12683 GCA_003963455.1 Hyphomicrobiales bacterium | reverse complement strand
CCGGCGATCGCCGATAAGGCCGAGAAGAAGCAGGGTCGAAGCGAGCGCGCGCGCGGTCTCGCCGGCGAAGCCGGTGCGAGAGGAAGCGACGGTGCGGACGCGCGTGGTCATGGCGGCTCTCTTACAGGAGCGGCCCGGCGGAGGCAAGCGGGACGCATGGATGAATGGGCCGCGTCTACTATCATCGCCGATGCGGAGGGCCTTCCCCACGCCGCGCAAATGCGCCAGACTTCACCACCGAGCGAAGCTCCGGGGAGGGGCGGTCCATGAATTTCGTGTTCTTCTCGCCGCATTTTCCAGCGAATGGAACCGAGTTTTGCGATCGGCTGAAGAAGGCCGGCGCTACCGTGCTCGGCATCGGCGATGCGCCTTTCGAGACCTTGAACGGGAGGCTGAAGGCGGCGCTTTCGGAATATTACCGCGTTGCCGACATGGAAAATTACGACGCCGTGTTCCGGGCGATGGGGCACTTCATCCACAAATGGGGGCGCATCGATCGCTTCGAGTCGCTCAACGAGCATTGGCTGGAGCTCGAGGCCAACATCCGCACCGACTTCAACATCTTCGGCACCAAGGTCGATTTCGTGAAGAACCTGAAGCGGAAAAGCCGGATGCGCGCTTTCTTCCGCAAGAGCGGCGTCGAGACCATTCCGCAGCGCAAATGCTCCGACCGCGCCGGCGCAATGACCTTCATCCGCCGTGTCGGCTATCCTGTGGTGGTCAAGCCGGATTCGGGCTCCGGCGCCTCCAACACCTTCAAGATCTCCGACGCCAAGGAGCTCGACCAGTTCTTCAGGGACAAGCCCGAGGGCGTCACTTTCGTCATGGAGCAGTTCATCGAGGGACTGGTGGTGACCTTCGACGGGCTGGTCAACCGCGATGGCGAGGTGGTGCTGGCGGCCAGCCACCGCTACGACCAGAGCATCATGGACGCGGTCAACAAGGACCGCCACATGAGCTACACCTGCTTCCCCGAGATCGCGCCCGCGGTGGAAGAGGCGGGCCGGAAAATCCTCAAAGCGTTCGACGTGCGCGAGCGCTTCTTCCACATCGAGCTTTTCGAGGCCAGGGACAACCGCATCATCGCGCTCGAGGTCAACATGCGCCCGCCAGGCGCCTGGATGACCGACGCCATCAACTACACGTTCGACATCGACGTCTATGCCGCATGGGCCGAAATGGTGGTCAAGGATGCCGCTGGCGGTCCCTACAAGGGCAAATATTTCACCGCCTACGCCAGCCGCAAGCGGCATATCGACTATTTGCACAGCCATGCGGACGTGCTAGCCGCCCACGGCGACAAGATCGTCCACCATCAGGCCATCGAAGAGGTCTTCAGCCGCGCCATGGGGAACTACGCCTACCAGATGCGTTCCAAGGATCAGAAGGCGCTGCGCCAGGCGGTCGACTATATCCACGCGGAAAAGGCCTGAACCGATGGATGTCTCCTATCACAAGGGCCACGCCCGCAATCTCGGCCGCGACATGGAGTACAAGCGCTACGGCCATGCCGGGCGGCCGGTGGTGGTGTTCCCGACCTCGCAGGGACGGTTCTACCAGTTCGAGGATTCGGGCGGCGTCGCGGCACTTGCCGAATTCATCGACACCGGCCGCATCCAGCTCTTCACGCTCGACGGCATCGATTCGGAATCCTTCTTCAACAAGCATGCCGACGCGGCGTATCGCATCGCGCGTCACGAGGCCTATTTCCGCTATGTGCGCGAGGAGGCGCTGCCGGAGCTGCAGGCGGCCGTCGCCAAGTCCAATGGCGGCCGTGCCTTGAAGCCATTGTTCTGCGGCTGCTCGATGGGCGGCTATCACTCGTCGAATTTCGTGTTCCGGTTCCCGGAACTGGCGAGCGGCGTGATCTCGCTGTCCGGTGTCTATTCGGCCCGCGACTTCTTCGGCCGCGCGCTTGAGGGCAACATCTATTTCAACTCGCCGCTCGATTATCTGCCCGGCATCGTCGACCAGAAGCTTCTCGGGCGGCTGCGGGCGCTCAGGCTGATCTTCTGCTGCGGCCAGGGCGCCTGGGAAGAGCGCATGCTCGTCGAGACGCGCGAGCTCGAACAGGTGTTGCGCGACAAGTTGATCCCCGCCTGGGTCGACTATTGGGGCGGCGACGTCAGCCATGACTGGCCATGGTGGCACAAGCAGCTCGTCTATTTCTTCGGCCGCTGGCTGGATGATGATCTCATGCACAGGCTCGACTGAGCTGTGCCGACATTCAGGTGAGGCCGGCCTGCGACCGGCAGTTCCTGCGCTTCCGGTGCTCACGTACTTGAAGTACGCTCGGCTCCGGCCTTCGCCGGCCGTAGCCCTCATAAGTGTCTCCGCTCTATGAAGGCTACGGCCGGCGTAGGCCGGTTCTCGGAAACTACCGTTCTCGACTCGGCCTGACCTGAATCTCAGCACAGCTTTAAGGGCTTAGCCAATGACCACCACGCCCGATCCGATCCGCCACTTTGTCGAAGCCACCAACGCCGGCGATACCGAAGCCTTTCTCCACACGTTCACCGAGAAGGCCTTCCTGAGCGACTGGGGCCGCGATTTCCATGGCCGTGAAGGCATCGCGCGCTGGAACCAGTCGGACAATATCGGTGTGCAATCCAATCTTCGCATCGTGCGCGTCGCGCAGCGCGACGGCGTTTACCATGCCCGCGTCGCCGTGACCGGCGACGGCTTCAACGGCGAGGGCGACATGGCTTTCACGCTGGACGGCGACCGGATCGCAAGCCTGGTCATCAGCTGAAACCGGAGGCGTCACTTCGCTCCCCGCAGTCCCTCGAAGCGACACGCCTTGGTTGATTGACGGTTAACCTTCCTGGCAGGCCGGGAGGGGAGCGATGTCTTGTTCCGGCGCCGATCCGCGACGCAGGCCGAGGAAGACCACGACGGCGGTAAGCACCGTGATCGTCGCCAGCACGACAAGCAGCCGGTCGAAGGCCATCTCGTAGGCATGGACCAAAGCACCGGTGTCGGCCATGGGAAGGTGTAGTGCCGTTCCAGCAATATTGCCGGTGACAAGCAACTGCGCTGCCGATGCCGCTTCGGCGGGCGAGGCCAATCCTCGAGCGCCGAGCTGCGTGGCCGTGAAGCCCGACAAGGTCGCCATGACGATTGCCAGGGCGACGCCCTCGCTGGCGACGCGGGTGGTGTTGAAGATGCCGACCGCCATGCCGGCGCGCTCCTTCGGTACGACGCTGACGGCAAGTCCGTCCATCAACCCCCAGGGCAAGGCGATGCCGACGCCGATCAGGACCAGCGGGGCCACCAGCGCGCTATCCGCTGCCGGAATGCGGCTCAGCCAGACAAGGCCGGCGGCCGCGACGAGCAGGCCAACGCCGCAGATCGTGGCCGGGGCGATCCAGCGGGCCGCCTGGCCGGCCAGCAGCGGTAAGATCAGCAACGGCCCCGAGAGGCAGATCATCAATTGCCCGGCCTCGATCTCGCTCATCCCCTCGATGCCGATGAAGCGGATCGGCAAGAGCACCAGCAGGACGACGAAGGCATAGGCAGGGGCGGCGGCCAGGAACTGGACGCCGACGAAACGCGGGAAGCGAAACAGCGTCAGATCCAGCATCGGCCGGCGCACGCGCCGCTCGACAATGACGAAGGCGACAAATGAGACGGCGGCCGTGCCAAGAAGCGCCATGACGAGGGGGCTGGTCCAGCCGCCCTGCGGCGCCTGCAGCACGCCACAGGTCAGCGCGGCAAGCGCGGTGGTGAAGGTGCCGGTCCCCGCCCAGTCGAGCCCGGTTGCGTCCGGGTCGCGCGATTCGGTGATGGTGCGCAGGCCGAGCGCGGCGGCGGCAGCGCCAAGCACCGCCACCAGAAGAAAGATCGCGCGCCATCCGAATGTATCGATGAGCAGGCCTGAGGCAACAGGGCCGAAGGCAAGGCCGATGCCGAAGCTTGTGCCGAGGAAGCTGAAGGCGCGCAGCTGCGATCGCCCATCGAATTCCTGGGCAAGTGCCGAGGCGCCGCCGGCGAAAGCAGCGGCGCCGCCAATGCCCTGCAGGGCCCTGAACAAGTCGAACCAGACGATGCCTGGCGCAAGCATGCAGCCCAGCGCGGCAAGGAGATAAGTGGCGAGGCCGGCGAGGAAGATCCGCTTGCGGCCATGGTTGTCGGCCAGCGCTCCGGCCGCCATCAGGCCGGCGCCGAAAGTCAACATGAAGGCATTCGTCACCCAATTGAGCTCGATCGGCGTGCCGCCGAGATCGGCGGCGATGCGCGAGAGCGCCACGGCGGGACCGGTGAAGCTCAACGGCATCGTCATGGCAGCAAGGCAAACCGACAGCAGCACGAGCCATCTGCCGGACGGGCCGGTCCTGGTCATCAAAGTCATGGATTTTCCTATCCGAGGCGGGATTTTTCCGGCGTGCCGCGGATGGCGGCGCCGATCACAACGACAAGATAGGGTGGCGACATTTTCGGTAGAATAGTATTTAATCTCCAGTCATAACGGACTGAAACGCTCGAATTGCTTCACCATGGATCGTCTCAACGGCCTTCTGGCTTTCGCCCGCACCGCCGAGCTCGGAAGCTTCGTCACCGCCGGGCGGGCGCTCGGCATCTCCGCCTCCGCCGTCGGCAAGAGCGTCGCCAGGCTGGAGCAGGAACTCGGTGTGCGGCTCTTGCAGCGCAGCACGCGGCGCATAGGCCTGACCGAGGAGGGCAAGCTGTTCAACGAACGGGTGCGCCGCATCCTCGATGACATCGAGGATGCGGAGGCGATGCTGTCGCGGGCACGCGAGACGCCGCGCGGGCGGCTGCGCATCTCGACGCCGATCGTCACCTATCACCTGCTTTTGCCGGTGCTGTCGGAGTTCATGGCCCGCTATCCCGAGATCGAGCTCGACATCGATTTCAACGATCGCATCGTCGACATCATCGAAGAGGGTATCGACGTTGCGATCCGGAGCGGCGAGCTGCCCGATTCACGGCTGGTGTCGCGGCCGGTGGCGCCCTTTCGCATGCTGCTTTGCGCAGCCCCTTCCTATCTCGATCGGCATGGCGCGCCCGGCACGCCGGCGGATCTCGCGGCGCATTTCGGCATACATTTCCGGTTTCTCAACAGCGGCAAGCTGCTCAACTGGCCGTTCATTACCGGGAGTGCCGAGCCGCAGATCCGTTCGATGCTGACCTGCAACAACATGGAAGCGTTGAAGGGGGCGACGCTTGCCGGTCTGGGCATCGCCTGCATGCCCGATTTCCTGGTACGGGAAGCGCTGCATGACGGAAGGTTGCGCACCGTGCTCGACGAGCATGTCGACGGCCGCGGCCAGTTCCGCATGCTGTGGCCATCCAATCGCCACCTCTCGCCCAAGGTTCGCGTCTTCGTCGATTTCATGCCCGAGCGGCTTGCGGCCGGGCGATAGGTTGCGCGGCCGGCCTGGGTTCAGTAGGTCGTGCGCCCGCCGGAAAGGTCGAAAGTCGCGCCGGTGGTGAAGGAGTTCTCGTCCGACAGCATGAAGGCGATCATGGCGGCAGCCTCCTCGACCTCGACGAAGCGACCGCGCGGCACCTTGCCCAGCATATAGGAGACCTGGGCTTCGGTGAGTTGCTCGAGAATGCGGGTGCGGGCGGGCGAGGGCGTCAGCGCGTTGACGGCGATGTCGTGTCCGGCGAGCTCCTTGCCGAGCGACTTGGTCAGCGCCAGCACGCCGGCCTTGGCGGCCGAATAGGCGGCGGCGTTGGGATTGCCTTCCTTGCCGGCCACCGACGAGATGTTGACGATGCGGCCGTAATTGCGCGCGACCATGCCGGGCACCAGGCGCCGGCAGCAGTAGAAGACGCCGTTGAGGTCGATGTCGACGATCTGCCGCCAGGCGGAGGGGTCGTAATCCACCACCGTCGCCGCCGGCCCGGCGATGCCTGCATTGTTGACGAGGAGGTCGACCGGGCCAAGCGTCCGCTCGGTCTCGGTGGCGGCGCGATCGACCGCCTCGATCTGCGACTGATCGCAAAGGATGGCCTCGACCCGGCCAAGAGAAGCGAGTTCGGCTACTGCCTTGGCCATTGCGGCCTGGTCGACGTCCCAGATGGCCACACTGGCGCCCGACGACAACAGGCGCCGGGCGACCGCGAGGCCAATGCCTTGCGCGCCGCCCGTCACGACGGCGACGCGGCCGGAAAGGTCGACGGCGTTCAAACGGCGGTTCATCGGCAAATTCCCTTGCTTGCTGGCAATGGATAGCGCGGATCAGGCGTTGACGTTTCGCGCCACCAGCTTGGCTACGCTTGGCCCAATGAGCAGCACGATCAGGAAGCGCGCCGACTGCAAGGCCATGATGAAGGAGATGTCGACGTTCCGCGCCGCGGCGGCAATGATGGCGACACTGTCCATGCCGCCCGGGCTGGTCGCCAGATAAGCGGTCAGCGGGTCGATGCCGAGCAGCCGGCTGATGACGAAGGCCATGCCGCCGCAAAAGGCGATCAGCGCGACGATCGAACCGACGATCTGCGGCAGGGCGCGCGCCGCATGGCGCAGGATCGGCCGGGTGAAATTCAGCCCGATCGACCAGCCGACCGTGGCGTAGCTGATCGCCAGCAGCCAGGGCGGCAATTGCATCGGCACGCCGAGGCCGAGATGGATCACCGCGCCGAGAATGAAGGTGCCGAGAAAGAACGGCGAGGGCAGCCTGACCAGCCTTCCGAGCAGGCCGCCAACGGCGGCGATGCCGATTGTGGCGGCAAGTGCGAAGGCATCGATCGGCGGAAACCAGACGATGGGCGGCACCTCGACGCCGGATGTGTCGACCCACATCCGGGCGACGAGCGCGGCGGTCATGGAGACAAAGATGACGCGCAGATATTGCATGAAGGCGACGAGGCGCTGGTCCGCGCCGAAAGCGCCAGCCATCAGCACCATGGCGGTGGCGGCGCCCGGCGAGGAACCCCAGACGGCCGTGGTGCCGGGCAGGATGCGCCAGCGGCTGATCAGCCAGCCGAGCAGGCTGGACGCGGCGACGGTCGCCATCACCACGCCGGGGAAGAGCGCCCATTCGTCATAGAACACCGGAAAGATGTCGGCGGAGATCGAGCTGGCAACGAGGCAGCCGACGATCGCCTGGGCCGAGCCGAACAGCGGTCGCGGCACGCGTACGGTGGCGCCGTTGATGCCGGCCATGATCGCGGCGAGCATCGGGCCGATCAGCAGCGCCGCCGGCAGGGCGGCAAGCTCCAGCGCGCCGGCGAGGAGCAGTGAAAACGACACCAGGATCAGCCACTGTTGCGGCGGACGCAGACGCGCCATGCTCTCGATGGGCGCCGGGTCCTGGGATGGTTGCTCCGGTGAAGAGTCCATGTTCGGCTCTTAAACCGGACGCAGAAAAATGCGAACCCGCTTCTCCCGGAAATTTCGTGTCCGGACGTCAGCCAGCCTTTTCGGGCGCGGGAAGGCCGAAGCCGCCGACCGGGTGGGTTTCCACCTGGAATTCGAAGCCGGCGATAAAGGGACGCGCCCTGGCGATCGCGGCCTGGACTTCCGGCAGTTGCAGCGAGGCCTTGTGGCTCGCCTGGTCGGTCCACACCTCGGTGACCCAGATCGCGTCGGCGTCGACCGGATCTACGGCGATGATGTAGCTCAGGCAGCCGGGAAGCGCGCTGGTGCTTTCGCGCAGTACGTCCATGACCGCATCGCGCTGGCCGCGCGCCGCCCGCATCTTGCCGATCAGTCCGTACATGCCCTTGATCTCCCTCCAGGTTGCACGCCGCATCAAGTATGCAATCGCCGTCTCACGGCATCAACTGGCCGCCATTCACCTCGATCACCTGGCCGATGATATAGCCGCTCAAAAGGTCGGACGACAAAAACAGGTAGGCGCCGACGCAATCCTCGGCGGTTCCGGCGCGGCCCTGCGGTATGGTCGCGACCATGGCCTTGATCTGCTCCGTGGTCGAATAGCGCTCGTGGAACGGCGTCAGGATGGTGCCCGGCGCCACCGCGTTGACGCGGATGCCGAAGCCGATCAGTTCCTTGGCCATGCCGCGCGTCACGTTGGAGACGAAGGCCTTGGACGAGCCGTAGAGGCCCGCGCCGCCGCCGGCGCCGTTGCGCGCCGCAATCGAGGAGGTGTTGATGATGAAGCCGCCCTGGCGCTTCAGCCACGGTATTGCCTTGCGCGAGGCGGTCAGGACAGAGCGCGCGTTAAGATCCATCACTGCGTCGTACTGCGCCTCGTCCTGATCGGCATAGGCGACGCGGCCGAGCATGCCGCCGGCATTGTTGACCAGGCCGTCGAGCCGGCCGAAATGATTTGCGCTCTCCTCGACGACGCGCTCGACGTCGGCGGGTATCGAAAAATCGCCCTGGACCAGAAACACCTCGCCGCCATCGTCGCGGATGGATTCGGCGACGGCTTCGGCTGGCCCGCGGCTCGCATTGTAGTGCAGCGCGACGCGGCATTTCTGCGCCGCGTAAGCGCGGGCAAGCGCCGCGCCTATGCCGGTCGAAGCGCCGGTGACCAGCACCGCCTTTCCGGCAAGATCGGGGATGGCAAGTGTCGTCATTGCTGCCCTCCGGGTTTGTGTCTTTCGTAGGCCATTGCCGGCCCGACGTTCAAGTGCGCGCGCCTCAGGGCCTGAGATACACATAGCCCTGGTGCTGCAGTTCGGCGAGCTTCACGACGGCGCCTTTCTCGGCAAGCTGGAAGCCCGCCAACAGGTCGGTCAGCGTGATGTCCATGCCGTGCAGGGTGTTGCCGCAGGCTTCCGGGACAAGTCCCTGCTGGACAAGGCCGGCAAAGCGGCTGGAAACGGCACCGGAAGCGCCCTTGGACCTGAAGGCAGCCAGGGCCGGACCGTGCACCACAAGCACGATATCGACATTGCCGCCGGTGCCCTCGTAGTGGTTCCTGATGTTACCGAGGACGAAATTGACCTTGTCCGCGTCACTGAGGTGATAGGCGACTTTGAGCCTTTCCCCGTTGGTTGCCGCACTGACCCGGCGCAGGCCGAAAAGCCCTGCGGCGCCCGCAAGACCGGCGCGGAAAATGTCACGTCGCAGCATCAAGTCCTCCTTTGCCTGCACGATTTGCCTCGCCTGGGCTTCGTGCCTGGACTAGCATACCGAAATCCTGTCGGTGCGAGGAGGGTGGCATGGCGTCGAGGATGGTTGCGGGCGCGGCGTTCGGCGCGGCGTTGTTGATTTCGGGCGCTGCTCTTGCGGAGGACACTCTCAAACTCACCGAATTGAGCCCAAGCGGCGCCGATGTCTGCTTCGGCCGCGTCTACGATGCCGCCCATCTCAAGGCCCATCCGCACCAGAAGGTCGCGCGCATCTTCTTCTTCTACGGCCACGATCCGGTCAGCCGGCCGAACGAGGAGCCGCCCGCCAACCAGGATAACTCCTATAACGGCTTCCTCACCACCACGGTGCGCGACGCCAAGAAGCCGGAATGGGCGAGCGGCTGGTGCAACAAGAACGACCCGAGCGACCCGTCGAGCGGCATCCGCTGCGGCATGGACTGCGACCGCACGCTGGCTTCGCTGAAGGTCGATGACAAGGGCAAGCTGCTCCTGTCCGATCTGTCGCCCGATATCTATCTCGATCCCGACGCGTCAGAGTCGATGAGCAAGGCCGAGTACAACAAGCAGGCGCTGGGTAGCGAGGACGACAATTTCAAGCTCGACCCGATGCCGGCCGACAGCTGCAAGGCGGAGTTCGCGCGCATCGACCCCATCGACCCGGCGCTCGGCGATCCGCTGCGCGTGCGGCTGACGCCCGATCAGCCCTTCTGCTTCGGGCGTGATTACGATGACGCGCATCTGAAGTCGCATCCCAACCAGCTGACGCAATCGATCCGCGTTTTCCGCGGGCCGATCGAGCTCGCCTCATTTGCTGCCGATGGCGACAAGGCGAATTGGCCGGATGGCGCCGACATCGCGGTTTCGGTGACGACGAGGCAGAAGGGCGCCAAGGTCACGCAAACCTATTCCTGCCAGGGCGAGGCCGACCAATGGCGCTGCTCGGCAAGCTCGAAGATGAGTGATTTTACCTGCGACATCTCGCAGAAGGAGATTTTCCTCAAGCGCGGCGCCAACGGCACGATGATGCTGGCCAACCCCAACAATGCGGTGGCTGTCCTCGATCTCTGCTCGAAGGCGGCGAACGGCAAGACGAAGTCCGACGACAAGGTCTATCGACTGCAGCCCCTGCCGCAGTCGGCCTGCGCGCCTTGAGATTTTGGGAACCGACCATCTTGTCTGCGGTGCAGGGTGATATATATCTTTGCCATATATCATCAAAGAGGATGGCGTGATGGAGAAGGCAAAGGTGTTCTGGTCAGGCCGCTCGCAGGCGGTGCGCTTGCCAAAGGAATTTCGTTTCGAAACTGACGAGGTCTCGATCCGTCGTCACGGCCAGAGTGTGATCCTCGAACCGCTTGCTCAGGATTGGGCTTGGCTTGACCAGGTTACTGGAGCACTTGACGACGATTTCGTCGAAGCAGTGCTGGAACGGCCAGCCGGGCAGGAACGACCGACCCTGGACGATATCTTCAAATGATTTATCTCCTCGATACTAACGCCGTCATTGCCGTCATGAGAGGCGACTATGAATTGTTGGCACGGCTCAAACGGCGCAGGCCACAGGACTTCGCTCTCTCAGCCGTCGTTGTGCACGAACTCTACTATGGAGCCGCAAAGAGCCAACGAAAGGCCGACAATGTGGCACGCATCGAAGCGCTTCAGTTTCCAGTGCTCGAATTCGATCTGGAAGACGCAAGGCATGCCGGCGAGATCCGGGCGACGCTGGCGATTTCAGGAACCCCGATTGGTCCCTACGACGTGTTGATTGGCGGGCAAGCTCTTGCGCGGAACCTGACGCTGATGACCCGTAATGTCCGGGAGTTCGAACGGATCAAAGACCTCGCCGTCGAGACGTGGTAAAGCGCTTTAAGCGAAAGGCACCGCGGCGGTGCCTTTCGGCAGCTTTGCTTCGTCGTCCGGCTCGACATGGATGGTGACGCGCACCGAAGGGATCTCGGCCTTCAGCGCGTCCTCGATGCGGTCACAGATGACGTGGCTCGCGCCGACCGTCATGTCGGAGTCGACGACAAGGTGGAACTCGATGAAGGTGGCGCGCCCGGCGATGCGCGTCTTCAGGTCATGCACCTCGAGCGCACCCTTCGAATTGGCCGAGATGATGTCGCGGATCTGCATGTGTTCCTGGGTGTCGACGGCGCGGTCCATCAGGCCGTTCATCGACGAGCCGATGACATGCCAGCCCTGCCACAGGATGTTTAGCGCGACGATCACGGCGAGCGCCGGGTCGAGGATCTGCCAGCCGGTAAGCACCGCGCCGACAAGGCCGCCGAACACGCCGATGGAGGTCACCACATCGGTCATGATGTGCTGACCGTCGGCGACCAGGGCGGGCGACTTGGCGTTCCGGCCGGCGCGGATCAGCATCCAGGCCCAGACAGCATTGACGACAGTCGCAATGCCGTTGACGGTCAGGCCCTGCCAGGGCTGCTCGATCGGCGCCGATTGCTGCCAGGACCGCCAGACCTCGTTGAGGATCAGAAGGGCCGCGACGACGATCAGCACGCCCTCGAGGACGGCGGAGAAGTACTCTGCCTTATGATGACCGAAGGGATGGTCCTGGTCGGCGGGCTTGTAGCTGACCCGGATCGCCCAGAAGGCGGCTACCGAAGCGATGACGTTGACGATCGATTCCGCCGCGTCCGAATAGAGCGCGACGGAGCCTGTGATGTACCAGGCGACCACCTTGAGTGCGAGCACGACGAAGGCGACGACGATCGACCAGAACGCAAGGGTGGCGACCTTTTGCCGGGTCGCCGCTTTTGCTTCAGCCGTCGTCATCGTCATTGCCGCGCTCATCCACGCGCCGCCTTAGGCGGCCTTTTCCTTGGCCTTGCGCGGCAGGTGCGCGACGATGTTCTCAATGATGCGCATGCCGGCATTGTGGCCGAGCGTCATGATCGATTCCGGATGGAACTGCACCGCCGCGATCGGCTCCTTGCGGTGCTCGAAGGCCATGATGACGCCGTCCTCGGTCTCGGCGGTGACCACGAAGCCGTCAGGCAGGCGCACCGGATCGGCGAAGATCGAGTGGTAGCGGCCGACGGTCACTTCCTTGGGCAGGCCTGAGAAGATGATGCCGGGCTTCGAGACGCGGATGCGCGAGGGCTTGCCATGCATGGGGATGTGCAATTGTCTCAATTCCCCCCCATAGGCCTCGGCCAGCGCCTGCAAGCCGAGGCAGACGCCGAAGATCGGCAGGTCGCGGGCGCGCGCCTTCTTGATCGTGGCGGCGCAGTCGAAATCCTTCGGCGTGCCTGGACCGGGCGACAGCACGACGAGATCGGGCTTCAGCCGCTCGAATATCTCCTCCGGCACCGGCGTGCGCACGGTGGAGACATTGGCGCCGGTCTGGCGGAAGTAGTTGGCCAGCGTGTGGACGAAGGAGTCCTCGTGGTCGACGAGCAGGATGTTGACGCCGTCGCCGACGCGCGCGGTGGTGCGCTCGGTTCCGGTGGCGTTGCCGGTCTTGGCGTCGCGGATGGCGGAGAGCATGGCGGATGCCTTCAGTTCGGTTTCGGCTTCTTCTTCCTCAGGAACGCTGTCGAAGAGCAGCGTGGCGCCGGCGCGCACCTCGGCGATGCCGTCCTTGATGCGGATGGTGCGCAGCGTCAGCCCGGTGTTCATGTCGC
>RXJA01000284.1 GCA_003963455.1 Hyphomicrobiales bacterium | reverse complement strand
TGGTCAGCGAATAGGCTTGGCTGGACCGAGATAACAAGGACTGAATCCGCAAATGGAAAAAGGCAAAATCCTGCTTGCCGTCACGGCCTTTCATCCACAGCGCTGGCATCAGTTGCTGGCGGCCGAGCGCGAAGTGGTGCTCGAGCCGGCCGGTGCCAACGATCCCTCGATCGCCTATGCGGTGGTGTGGAAGCACAAGCCGAACCTGCTCTCCGGGCTGCCCAACCTGCGGGCCATCTTCTCGGTCGGCGCGGGCGTCGACCATATCTTCGCCGATCCCGGCCTGCCCAACGTGCCGATCGTCAGGGTCGTCGCCGACAATCTCACCCAATACATGACCGAATATGTCGTCTGGCGGGTGCTCGACCACCACCGGCACGGCATGCTCTATCGGGCGCAGCAGCCGAAGAAGATCTGGCATGAGCCGCTGCAGCGCCCGGCTGGCGACATTTCCGTCGGCATCATGGGCCTCGGCCATCTCGGCCGCGCGGCGGCGTCCGTGCTTTTGTCGCTCGGCTTTGCCGTGAACGGCTGGTCGCGCACCGAGCGGCCGATGAAGGGCGTTTCGAGCTATTCCGGGGAAGCCGGGTTGATCCCCTTCCTCAATGCCACCGATATCCTCGTCGTGCTGCTGCCGCTGACGCCGCGCACGCAAGGCATCATCAACTACGGCGTGCTGAAGGAACTGCGCCGGCGCAACGGCCTTGGCGGCGCGGTGTTGATCAATGCCGGTCGCGGCAGGCTGCAGAAGGATGCCGACATCCTGCGCGCGCTGGACGACAGCACGCTGAAGGAAGCGAGCCTCGACGTGTTCGAGGTCGAGCCGCTGCCGAAGACAAGCCCGCTGTGGAGCCATCCGAAAGTCTTCATCACGCCGCACGCGGCGGCGACGTCGGACCCGGCTCACCTGGCGCCGATCATGCTTCGCCAGATGGATGCCTTCGAGCGCGGCGAAAAGCTGGACAATCTGGTCGACCGCGAGGCCGGGTATTAGTCGAGAGGCAAACCCCAGTCGCGGAAGCATTGCTTGGTCGCCCGCACGGAGGGTAGTCGCAGCTTCGGCAGATCGAGCTCGTCGAACATCGCGCTGTATCGCTCGCGATTTCGCGGCGTGACCACCGCGATATGGTGGATCATGTCCCATTTGACGCTGTCGCGTCCGCCTTCCAGGGCGCCGTGCCGCCTGGTCTCGAACAGCGTTCGCCGAAAGTACCGGAACAGGCTCGCGGGCGTGGAGATATCCAGCAGGATCAGGCCTGTCGCGCGCCGCAGGCGCTGCGGCAGGCAAACCGAGTAGTTTCCGTCCATCACCCAGCGCTCGCCGGCGATTGCCGCGTCGTGCAGCGCGATGAACTCTTCCCTCGGGCGCTGCTGCCAATCCGTATTGGGCAGATGGAAGAGCTGATCGAGGTGAACGGCTTCCAAGCCGCGCTTGCGCGCGATCGCGTTGGCAAGGGTGGACTTGCCGCTGTTGGATGGCCCCAGGATACAGATACGACTTCCCAGGTCCGAGAGGTTCATCGGGTCATCGCTTTCGAGCACGGGAGAAGCCCTGCGATCGGTCGATCGTGGGGCCGCGAATTCTCAGGAAGGCTGCGAGCCGGGCAACCCGAACGTCTCCTTCTTCTTCGGCTTGCCGCAGTCGCGGCGCTCGATCGAGCGGTTCATGGCATCGATCTCGCCGCTCACCTTGTTGCTGTCGCGCGAGACCTTGGAGCGCATATCCGGCGTGAACGGGCCGAAGCCCATCGCCGGATTGGAGAAGCTGGGCTTCGCCGTGACAGGGAGGTTGTTCTGCTGCGCCAGTTGATTGCGCTGCGCCAGCAACTGATCGCAAGGCACATCGTCATACTGCAAGGAGGATTGGATATCCTCGTCCTGGCGCTCGGCCATCGACGTGCCGCCGACACAGCCGGCAACCGTCAGGCAAGACGCCAACACAACCATGGTCCAGCGCATGGATCCCTCCTTGGAGCAATTCCAGGAAAAGTGCATGGCGGCTTTCCGTCCGGAATTGCGCAAACAAAGACTCGATATCCGCCCCGCGCGACCTCGACCATGCCATTCAGGCTTTTTCGCAGCAAGCACGGGCTCACCCGGTTGCCGAATTCTTCCGCGAAGCGGCTGTGGCCTGGAAGCCAGCCACGATGGCAAGGCCCTCGACCGGGTCACGCCGGTCGTGCCGGATGACCATGCTTTCCAGCGACAGGACGGCAAGCCCGTTGGCGGAAAGCACGCGCCGCGCATAGGCCTCGGAGTGGGCGTAACGCCGCGACGGCCGCAGGGTGAAATCACCGCCGCCGGCAAGCGTCTCGACCGAGAACGCGAACATGCCGCCATCGGCAAGCATGTCCGCAACCGCGCCGACGATTCTCTCGAGCGCCCCGACATAGATGAACACGTCGGCCGCGACCACGAGGTCGGCTCTGTCGCCAATGTAGGAGAAATGCTGAAGGTCGGCCTTGGCCAGCAGGTCGTAAATGCCTTTGGCTTTCGCTTTCCTCAACATGCCGGCCGAGATGTCGTAGCCCTCCAGCCGGTCGACGAACGGGCGCAGCCTTTCGCCCATCAGGCCGGTGCCGCAACCGAGGTCGAGGGCCAGCCGAAATCGGCCGAGCCTTGCCTTACGGATAGCCTGAGCGAGGAAGTCGGGCAGCCGGTAGCCCAACTTCTCGACAAGCGACTCCTCGAAACTGTCGGCGTAGTGATCGAACAAGGTCTCGACAAAGGCGCTGGGCGGCGCCGTGGCGGTGGGCGCCTTGCCGACCAGTTCGAGCTTCAGCGCGGCACCAAGGCGGTCCGCGGGCTCCAGCTTCAGGGCCATGGCCCAGGCCTGCGCCGCCTGGTCGGGCCGGCCCGCGGCCTCCTGCATCTCGCCGAGGCGAAACCAGCCGGCGGCCCATTGCGGCGAGAGCTCCAGCGCGCCGAGCAGAAGTTCCGCCGCCTGCGCGGGCTCGCCCGAGGCAAGCAGCATCTCGGCGAAATCGGCACGACGATCGGCATTCAAATCGCCCGACGAGGCCTGGAGCGGTTTCATTCGTGAAGAATCCCACGGGGATGCGGAGCCTGCGGCTGGCTCCAGAGCATGAACCCGAACCAAAGGTCAGCGAGGCAAAAAGTAGGTACCGGTTTTCGGGATCATGCTCCGGTCTAGGATGAGTCAGCAGTCTCTTGCAACGGGCTTCCCGCGCGGAATTTAGCCACTATCTTCCAGGCATGCGCGCCAGCGATCTGCTCAAATCCCGGCCGGAGGGCCTCTATTGCCCGCCCGGCGATTTCTTCATCGACCCGGTGCGGCCCGTCGAGCGGGCGCTGATCACGCACGGCCATTCGGACCACGCGCGCTCCGGCCACCGTTCGGTGCTCGCCACGCAAGAGACGCTCGACATCATGGGCCTGCGCTATGGCGAGGATTTTGCCGGAACGACGCAGGCGGCACTGCCTGGCGAAACGCTCGACATCAACGGCGTCGCCGTCACCTTCCATCCGGCCGGGCATGTTCTGGGCTCGGCGCAGATCTGCGTCGAACATCGGGGCATACGCATCGTCGCTTCCGGCGACTACAAGCGGCAGAAGGACGCCACCTGCCTGCCTTTCGAGCCGATCCGGTGCGATGTCTTCATCACCGAGGCGACCTTCGGACTACCTGTGTTCCGCCACCCGCCGGACCGCGACGAGATCGCCCGCGTGCTCAAATCGGCGGCGCAATTTCCCGACCGCTCGCATCTGATCGGCGCCTATGCGCTCGGCAAGGCGCAGCGCGTGATGCGGCTGCTGCGCGATGCCGGTTATGACAGGCCGATCTTCATCCACGGCGCGCTGGCCAAGCTCAGCGAGTATTATCAGGGCCAGGGGATCGATCTCGGCGTGCTGGAGCCGGCGACAGTCGAAAGCGGCGGCAAGGCCGATTTCGCCGGCGCAATCGTCGTCGGCCCGCCATCGGCATTCGCCGACCGCTGGGCGCGACGTTTTCCGGACCCGATCTCCTGCTTCGCGTCAGGCTGGATGCGCATCCGCCAGCGCGCCAAGCAGGGCGGCGTCGAGCTGCCGCTGATCATTTCCGACCATGCCGATTGGGATGAACTGACCCTCACGATCAAGGAGACAGGCGCGGAGGAAATCTGGGTGACGCATGGCCGCGAGGAGGCGCTGGTGCGCTGGTGCGAGATGGAAGGCATCGCCGCGCGGCCGCTGCATCTGGTTGGATATGAGGACGAGGGCGATTGATGTGAACCGCTTCGCCGAACTCCTCGACCGTCTCGTGCTGACGCCGTCGCGCAACGGCAAGCTGACGCTGCTCGCCGACTATTTCCGCGGTGTCGAGGACCCCGATCGCGGGCTGGCGCTGGCGGCGATCACCGGGGACCTCAACATCGCGGCGGTGAAGCCGGCGATGCTGCGCGCGCTGGTGGTCGAGCGCATGGATCCCGTGCTGTTCGGCTATTCCTACGATTATGTCGGCGACCTCGCCGAGACCGTGTCGCTGGTCTGGCCGCAACCGGCCGGGCATATCCCGAACCATGCGCCCACGCTTGCCGAAGTGGTCGGCAAGTTGCAGGCGGCGAGCCGCTCCGACGGGCCGAAAGTGCTGGCGCGGCTGCTGGACAGCGCCGGCATCTCGGCGCGCTTCGCCATCATCAAGCTGGTGACCGGCGGCTTGCGCATCGGCGTGTCGGCGCGGCTGGCCAAGCAGGCTCTGGCCGATCTCGGCAAGGTCGACGTCGCCGAGATCGAGGAGCTCTGGCACGGGCTGACGCCGCCTTACGCCGAGTTGTTCGCCTGGCTGGAAGGGCGGGCGGAGAAGCCGAGGAGCGCGGCGCTCGCGCTGTTCCGGCCGGTCATGCTCTCCAACGCCGTCGACGACGGCGACCTCGAAAAGCTCGACCACACCGCTTATGCGGCGGAGTGGAAGTGGGATGGCATCCGTGTGCAGGCGGTGTGCGAAGGCGGCGTCCGCCGGCTCTATTCGCGCACCGGCGACGATGTGTCCGGCGCCTTTCCGGATCTTGCTGAGGCCATGAACTTCGAGGCGGCGCTCGACGGCGAACTGCTGGTCGGCGACCCGCGCGAAGCGACCGGAACCTTCTCCGACCTGCAGCAGCGGCTGAACCGCAAGAGCGTGTCGCCGAAGATCCAGCAGCAATACCCGGCCTTCATGCGCTGCTACGACGCGCTGCAGATCAACGGCGAGGATTTGCGCGCGCTGCCCTTTGCCGGGCGCCGCAAACGGCTCGAGGCTTTCGTCGAAACCCTCGACCCCGGCCGCTTCGACCTCTCGCCGCTGGTCGAGTTTCCCGATTGGGAAGCGCTGGAGCGGCTGCGCCAGGCGCCGCCGCATCCGATCATCGAAGGGGTGATGCTGAAGCGCTGGGATTCGCCCTACCTTGCCGGCCGGCCGAAAGGCCCGTGGTTCAAGTGGAAGCGCGACCCGCACACCATCGACGCGGTGCTGATGTACGCGCAGCGCGGCCACGGCAAGCGCTCCAGCTTCTATTCCGACTACACGTTCGGCGTCTGGTCCGGCCCCGAGGGTTCGGAAGAGCTGGTGCCGGTCGGCAAGGCCTATTTCGGCTTCACCGACGAAGAGCTGAGAGAGATCGACAAATATGTCCGCGACAACACGATCGAGCGTTTTGGGCCGGTACGCTCGGTGCGCGCCGACCGCCGGAACGGCCTGGTGCTGGAAGTGGCGTTCGAGGGCCTCAACCGCTCGACGCGCCACAAATCGGGCGTGGCGATGCGCTTCCCCCGCATCTCGCGGCTGCGCTGGGACAAGCCGGCCGCCGAAGCCGACCGCATCGAGACGCTGCGTGCGCTGCTCGATGGATAGCAGGTTCGACGGCGGCGCTTTGCGGCGCCGGCGTCGACAGGTCGAGAGAGGCGAGGTCACTGCGCAATCGAAACGCGTATCTCGTAGATATCGACTGACTTGCCCTGCTGGTCAAAGTCGGAGTTGACGGCGATGGTTCCGGCGGCGCCCGGGTGCTTGTCCGGGAACTGCACGTCGAACAGATATTCGTTGCGTTCGTGACCGACCGCGTAGCGCTTGCGGCCGCAATCGCCGAGATCGCCGAAATTGCAGTCGACCGAAATCTGCGTTTCCTTGCCCTCTTCCGAGCGGGCGACGACGTCGAACATGGCATGCTTGCCGGCAAGCTTCTCCAGCACGCCCTGGCCGACATCGAAGGCAATGGCCGAACCGGAAGCGCCGGAGCGGATACGCAGGAACTGGCCGGTATCGTCCTTCATCACCTCGGCGCCGGCGTCGGAGGGCGTGCTGACATGGGTCGGATCAGCGGGCGAGAAGATGTTGATCCAGTTCTTCGACTGGTCCGCCTCGCCTGGCTTCTGCGGCGAGCCTGGTTCGGCCGGTAGCGAGGAATCCTCGCTGTCCAGGGTCGGCGTCGGTTCCGGCGGACCGGTGTCGAGCTGCGCGGCCGTCTTGAAGACACCGTTCTGGATCGCGAAATAGCCGCCTATGCCGAGGGCGGCGAGCAGCGTCGCGACGACGAAGATCGCGGTCAGCGGCAGGCGCCGGCCCCTGATGCGCCGCTCGTCGCGATCGGGCGCGACCTGGGCGCCGTTGCCGACGGGAGCGCCCGGCGAATCATCCAGCGACGGCGCGTCGGGAAGCGCCGTCTCGTCCGGCATGATGTCGGGCACGCGCGGCAGCACGCGCGAGCGCGGCTGGTCCGAAGCATCGGGTTGCACCGGGCCGTCAACGGTTATCAAGGGCGACGGCGCGGTTTGCGACGGTGGCCGCGGCGCGTCGACCGATGGCGCGGCCGAAGCAGCCGGAGCGTCGACGCGAGGCCCCGGCGCGGCATCGCCGGCAGATGCAATGTTTTCCGGCGGCAGCGTCACATCGGGGGCGGCCGGCAGGAATTCGGATTCGATCTCGGTGATCTTGGCCTGCACCGCCTTGCGGCGACCGATGGCGGCCTCGACCGTGATGTTCGGATTGGCCTGCAGGACGCGGTCCAGCGCGGCAAAGGCGGATCGATAGACCTTCTCACGGAACGCCCGGTCCTCGGCATTGCCTTTCTCGAAGGCATTGCGGATGGCTTTCTCGATGGGGTCCAAGCGAGCTCCCTCTGCGCGTTCGCTCACAGTTCCCTGATCGTTAGCCGCAGGCGGCCAATCGATCAACGGGCGAGCGGCTGCCTTGCCGGCGTATCCAACGCCATTTCGGCATTTTTTGCTGGAAAATCAACATTTTTCGTCGAGAGCTCCGCGGGCGATGCAGCGGCGGAGCAGCCGGCCTGGATGCCGTCGCGCGCCACGGCCGCGCCCGTTGCGCGGTAACCGTAGATGGGAATTGCCTGCAACGAGGCCGGAATTCACCGCTGCCCATCTTGAATTAGCGAGCGGTTGAGTCTATCACGCAGCCCATTCTGGAAGCCCAACGCTTCCCGGGCCGCTTTAGCTCAGTTGGTAGAGCACATCATTCGTAATGATGGGGTCGCGTGTTCGAGTCACGCAAGCGGCACCAAATTCTTCCACGAGAACCAGACTGTTGCGAGGTCGAGCGTTCGGGCGGTCTGCCCGTGCGCCAACCATAGGCAACGGGGCAGGCAACAAAAGAACCCCGGCACGGGCGATCTGCCCCAACGGAATAAGGGGCTATATCTTTGGCCCGTTCGGACCAATGCGCCCGGCAGGACGGACCTCGGTCGATTGTGGGCTGGCGGGCAAATCAGACAGTGTCGCGACCGCGCCGGCTGATAACCCCAAGCCCCCCGCCCATCGGTCGGCGCATGCCCGGCTTGCGGACCTCAAAATCCTAACCACAAGAAGCAAGCCGGGCTTCCATCCGCGTGCCCTTGCCGAGACGCAATTTGCCGGAAATGCAATGAGGAGCTGGACGGTCTATCACGTCGATTTCGGAGCAGGGGGCAACAGCCCGCGTCTAACCGAGATCGGAAGCGTTGAAGCGGACAGTCTGTTGGCAGCGGTCAAGAAGGCGCAAGCATTGTGGCCCGATGAAAGGTCCATGACCGTCCGCCCGGCCGGAGAAGACAGCCGATCGTTGCCGCCGCCGGCTCCACGGCGCGACACCGATTGAACGCAAGGAGCGATCGGACCGCGCCTTCCCAGCCCTGCACCACGTCATCGGCGCATCTCGGCCATTGTCGGGAATCGCCGTTGGTGGGAAACTCCTACTGTCAGCATGGGAGGTCGAAATGCCCAATAGTTTCAAGACCGGAGACGTCGTCAGGCTGAAATCCGGAGGCCCGGAGATGACAATCAGCGACGGCGCGGCCTCCGGCATGTATCTGTGCCATTGGTTCAACCGCGAAGGCGATGTCTGGACACCGCAGCATGCCGGCTTCAAGCCGGACCAGCTGGTGGCGGTCGACAACCAGAGATAGTCGCCGCTTCTGTCGGGAGCGTTCCCGTCCGGCGCGGTCGGATCCGATGGATTTTGCCGTCCGGTCGAAAAGGACCGACGGATTTTGCTCGTCGCCCCGTTTAACGGCTGAAGCGTAGCCGCCAATGGCCGCGTCAACCGGAGACGAGAGCATGATCCGACCCACGATATTCGTCGTTGCCCTTGGTTTGCAGACCGCGGCCGCGGTCGCCCAGACGACGACGCCCCCTGCCCCCGCGCCGGCCCAGACGCCGGACGCCTCGGCTCCGGCCAAGCCGGACCAGACAAAGTCCGGCCTGACGCTGGAAGAGTTCGAGGCGCGCCGGGAAAAGGCGTTCATGCGGGCGGATTCGGACAATGACGGCAAGGTCAGCGTCGCCGAATGGACCGCCTTCCAGACCGAACGCAAGGCCAAGGGCGACCCGGCCAAATCCTTCGCGCGCATGGACACCAACAAGGATGGCTTCGTCGACAAGGCCGAGCTCGACGCGTTTCTGGCCAAGCGCTTCGCCAGGCTCGACAAGAACGGCGACGGGGTGCTCGGCGCCGACGAGAGGCCGGGCCACAAAACCGCTCCCAATCAGGAGCAATGACCAAGAGGTTATGCCGCATAATGACAGTCGCGAGCGCCTTGGCTGATGGGCGCCGATCCGGACGAGGAACTGGTGCGCCGCATCGGCGCCGGCGACCCCGCCGCCGTGCAGGCGATGGTGGCGCGCAAGCTGCCGCGCATCCTGGCGCTTGCCGCCCGGATGCTCGGCGACGCGGCGGAGGCCGAGGACGTCGCCCAGGAGACTTTCATGCGCATCTGGCGCCATGCCTCCGGCTGGCGCCACGGACATGCGCGCTTCGACACCTGGATCCACCGCGTTGCGCTCAACCTTTGCCACGACCGGCTGCGGCGACGGCGCGAATGGACGATGGACGAGCTGCCGGAGGTGGCCGACGAGGCGCCGCTTCCCGATGTCTTGCCGGGCGACGAGGAACGACGGGTGCGGCAGGCCCTGCAGCGTATCGCGCCGCGCCAGCGCGAGGCGATCGTGCTGGTTTACTACCAGGAGCTGTCCAACATCGAAGCCGCCAGCGCCATGCAGGTCAGCGTCGATGCGCTGGAAAGCCTGCTCGCGCGCGGCCGGCGCGCCTTGCACGCCATGCTGGTCGGAGATGATGACGATGACTGAGACCGCGAGGAAACGGCCTGTCTTGCGGGCAAGGACGTGGGGGGCCACGCCGAAACGGTGGAAGGGGGAAAGAGATGAGCGATGAGAGAAAGATCATCGACGTGCCGATGGATGCCGGGCGTTTCGCCGCGTTGGCCGACACCTATGGCGGCGCGTTGCACCGCTGGCCGACGGTCGAGCAGCCCGGCGCGATGCTGTTTGCCGAGACCGAAGCGGGACGCGCCATCCTGACGCGTGCCGGCAGGCTCGACGCCATCCTCGACCGGCATCGCGCCGAGGCGCCGAGCCCCGCGCTCCATCGCGCGATCGTCGCCGGGGCGACGGCAGGCGTCAGGCAAGGCCGCCGCCGGCGGTACTGGTGGTTGGGCTTCGGGCTTGCGGGCGTCGGGCTCGCCGGCGCCGTGGCCGGGCTGGCGCTGGTGACCGTGGTCAATCCGGACATCCAGTCCGACCATTACGTCATGGACGCCAACGCGACGTCGTTCGGCGATGCCGGTCCCGACCAGACCGAGGAGGATCTATGAGCCCCCGTCTCGTCGCGGCATCCTTGGTGCTGAACGTCTTTCTGATCGGCGCGCTCGCCGGGGGGACGGGCTGGCTGATCGGCAAGTCCAATCCGGGTTATTCGCTGGAATCGGCCGGCGGCAGGCTGCCGGCCGCCGACCGCAAGATTTTCCGTCAGGCGCTCAGGGAAGTTCGCCGGGAATCTCGCGACATCATCCTCGATGGACAGGCGGCAAGGCGGGAGGCGGCGAACCTTCTGCAGCAGCCGACCCTCGACACCGCCGCGCTTGCAGCGGCGCTCGAGAGGGCGCGCAATGCCGATGTCACCGTCCGCACCCGGCTCGAGCAACGCATCGTCGAGTTCGCCGCGTCGAGCTCGGTGGAGGACCGCCGGCTGCTGGCGGACGCCCTGTTGCGGCGCGCCGGCAGGCTGCCGCCGGCGCCTGCAAAAAAATCGCCCTAGGCGGCGACGGAAAGGGCGGTCACGCTCCGTTCAAGGGAAAGAGGGACAGGCCTGCGACCGCCCCGGCGGGCAGGTTCTCTTCAATCTTTGAACTTTGGGAGTCTCGCATGAACAGCCTGACAAAATATTCGCTCGCGGCCGCGCTCGCCATCGGCGGAACTGCCGCGGCAAGCGCCGCCACGGCGATGCCGATCGCTCCGGTTGCGCCCGCGCCGGCGCTTGTCGAACACGTCGCCTGGGGCTGCGGTCCGGGCTGGCACCCCAACTACTGGGGCCGCTGCGTGCCCAACCGCCGCGTGATCTATCCTGGCTATTACTACTGGGGCGGACCGCGCGTCTATATCGGCCCGGTCTGGCATCCCTACCACCGCTGGCATCACTGGCGCCGCTGGTAAGAAACGCCTCGCGATGCCGGTGCTGCGGCCGGCACCATGAGCCATCCGATGACCGGAGCAATTCCAGGAAAAGCGTAAAACGGCTTTCCGGCCGGAATTGCGTCCAAGACAAAGAGATATGCCGGCCGACGCGGCGAGCGCCGACCGGCGAGATGGAGGCTGGATTGGCCTTACCCGCATCAAATGCGACGCCGCCGGACCCGGCCCTGGTCGCGCTCAACCGCTTCGGCCTCGGCGCAAGACCGGGCGACGAGCCCAGCAAGATCGCCGCCGACCCGCGCGGTTACCTCAAGGCCGAGCTCAAGCAGCAGGACATCGCGCTCATTTCTCCCGACGACCCGAGGAATGCCGGGCTGCTGGACAGCACCGCGGCGATCCAGGCCAGCATGACCGCGGCAGCGGAACGCAAGGCGGCAAGGGGTCAGAAGGCGGCGCCTGCCATGCAGCCGACCGCCGTTGAAGAGCCGGGCGGCTCAGCCGGGACGAGGAACAAGCCGGCCGTGCCGCCCGTGGAGGCCGATATCTATCGCGACGAAGCGCAAGCCCGCTTCGACAAGGCGCTCAATGCCGATGCCGGTCTGGTCGAGCGGCTGGTCTGCTTCTGGTCGAACCATTTCTGCGTCTCCGCCGCCAAGGCGCCGGTCGTGCGGGCAAGCGCCGGCGCCTTCGAGCGCGAGGCGATCCGCCCCTTCGCGCTCGGACGCTTCGCCGACATGCTGATGGCGGTCGAGCATCATCCGGCGATGCTTTTCTATCTCGACAACCAGCAGTCGATCGGCCCGGATTCCCGCGCGGGCAAGCGGCGCGGCCGCGGCCTCAACGAGAACCTCGCCCGCGAGATCCTGGAATTGCACACGCTGGGCGTCGGCAGCGGCTACAGCCAGGCCGACGTCACCAGCTTCGCCGGCATGCTGACCGGCTGGACGATGGCGGGCCGCAAGGGGTGGCTCGGGGAACCGGGCACGTTCGTTTTCAACGCCAACGCCCACCAGCCGGGCCAGGCGACGCTGCTTGGCAAGACCTATCCAGGCGGCGGCATGGGCCAGGCCGAAGCGGCGCTCAACGACATTGCCCGCCACCCGGCCACCGCGCGGCACATCGCCACCAAGCTCGCCCGTCATTTCATCTCGGACGATCCGCCGCCGCCGGCGATCGCCCGCCTGGCCGCCGTCTTCACGAAGACCGACGGCGATCTGCTGGCGCTGGCGGTGGCGCTGATCGACATGCCGGAAGCCTGGTCGGCGCCGCTCGCGAAGCTGCGCTCGCCACTGGACTATGTCGTGGCGCTGCGGCGCGCGATCGGTTCCACCGCCGGCAACGAGCCGCAAAGGTCGCTCCGCTGGTTGAGGGCTCTTGGCGAACCGCTCTGGCAGCCGCCGGGGCCGAACGGCTTTTCCGACCGGACGGATGCATGGACTTCCCCAGAGGGCCTCAAGGCCCGGCTGGATATCGCCTGGCAGGCGGCCCGGCAGGCGGAAGACATCGGCAATCCCGACGAGATGCTGGCGTCGCTGATCGGCACGTCCGTGTCGTCCGAGACGCATCAGGCGATTTCGCGCGCCGAGTCCAGGCAACAGGGCCTGGCGCTGCTGTTGATGGCGCCGGAGTTCCAGCGCCGGTGAACTGGAGCAGTTCCAGGAAAAGTGCGAGGCGGCTTTCCGTCTGGAATTGCGTAAAAACAAAGAGTTAGCAGGAGATGCGGTCATGAGCCTTCTTTGCGAAACCCCGAGCCTCTCCCGCCGCGCGGTGCTGATGACCGGCGGCGCGCTGTTTGCCTGGGCCTATCTGCCGCGCTTCGCGCGCGCCGCCGGCAATCGCGAGCCGCGCCTGATCGTCATCGTGCTGCGCGGCGCGCTGGACGGGCTGTCGACGGTCGGGCCGGTCGGCGACCCGGACTATGCCGGCCTG